>JAKOVT010000293.1 GCA_029781935.1 Actinomycetes bacterium
CCGCGCTCCATCGGCTGGTCGAGGCGCGGGCCCCGACGCTCCTCACGCGCCATGGGTCACCGCCTCGTCGTCGCCGTCGAGCTCGTGGTCGTCTCCCTCGCGCCAGTCCTCGGGGAGCATGTGGTCGATCACGTCGTCGACGGTGACCGCTCCGAGCAGGTGGTCGTTCTCGTCGACGACGGGCAGCGCGACGAGGTTGTACGTCGCGAAGTAGCGGGTCACCTGCGGCAGCGGCGCCTCGGGGCCGATCGGCTCGAGGGAGTCGTCGAGCACCGCCGACACCAGGGTCGACGGCGGCTCGCGCAGCAGCCGCTGGAAGTGCGCGACGCCGAGGTACTTGCCGGTGGGCGTCTCGAAGGGCGCGCGCACGACGTAGACCTGGGCCGCCAGGGCGGGGGAGAGGTCGGGGTCGCGCACGCGCGCGAGCGCCTCGGCGACGGTGGAGTCCGGCGGGAGGATGACCGGCTCCGGCGTCATCATGCCGCCGGCGGTGTACTCCTCGTAGGCGAGCAGCCGGCGCAGGTCCTCGGCGTCGTCGGGCTCGACGAGGGCGAGCAGCTCCTCGGCCTGCTCCGGGGGGAGCTCGGCCAGCAGGTCGGCGGCGTCGTCGGGGTCCATCTCCTCGAGGACGTCGGCCGCGCGCTCGCCGTCGAGCGAGGCGACGATCTCGATCCGGTCGTCGTCGGGGAGCTCCTCGAGGACGTCGGCGAGCCGGTCGTCGTCGAGCGCGGCGGCGAGCTCCTTGCGCCGCTTCGGGTTGAGCTCGTGCAGCACGTTGGCGAGGTCGGCCGGGCGGAGGTTCGCGACGGTCGCGAGCAGCGAGTCGACACCCTGCTGCGGGTCGACCACGGTGAGACCGGTGACGGCGTCCCAGTCGACGACGAGGGTCTCGCCGCGACGGCGGAAGCCGGTGCCGGCCTTCTTCACGTAGATCCGGCTGATCACCCAGTCGCGGGTGCGCTCCTGCTGGATCGCGACGTCCTGCACCGTGACCTTCTCGCCGGTCTCGATGAGGTCGACGCGCTTGTCGAGCAGCTCGCCGAGCACGAGGGTCTCGCCCTGGCGCTGCTCGAAGCGGCGCATGTTGAGCAGGCCCGTGGTGACGACGGCCCCGGCGTCGATGTTGGTGACGCGGGTCATCGGGCAGAAGATCCGGCGGCGCGGCTGCACCTCGACGACGAGGCCGAGGACCCGCGGCGGGTTGCTGCCCTGGCGCATGGCGACGACGACGTCGCGCACCTTGCCGACCTGGTCGCCACGGGGGTCGAACACGGCGATGCCGGCGAGGCGCGCGATGAAGACCCTCGTCGCTCCGCTCATGCTCGCAGGGTATCCGCCGGGCGCCGCATCCCCCGACCGGGAAACGCCGCAGCGCCGCTGCGATCGCAGCGTCCTCGCCGGGCGCCGCGGGTCGGATCAGAGCGGTTCGAGCACCGCCCGCGGCAGCCACCGCTCGACCGAGCGCGATCGCCCCGACGCCGTGACGACCGGGTGACGCACCAGGGCCTCCCAGCCGGTGCCGTCGTGGCGCCAGGCCAGGACGGTGCCCTGGATCGGGTCGGTGCCCTCGAGGACGAGGCAGGGACGCAGCTGGCTGCTGCGGCCGAAGCCCGGGCTGCCCAGGTCGACCGTGGGCCGGTCGCGAGCGATCGTGCCCAGCGCGTGCGTGGGGGCGCGCAGCGGGCCGTCCTCGCGGAGCGCCCACGACCAGACCTGCCCTAGCAGCAGCAGGAGGAGCACGAACGACGTGAAGCCCTGCGGGGTGCGCAGGTAGACCAACCAGTACCCGACCTGCGGCACGTGGGTGCTCACCACGCCGATGACGTCGGAGCGCGGAGTGCCCCAGGCATCGGCGGTCTCGTTGGCGTCGCCCTTGGTCTGCAGCGTGCCGTCGGGGTTGATCGCGACGAGCCGGTGCGTGACCAGGGCGCCGTGGTGGTCGTAGGTGATGACGTCGCCGATGTGCGGGGTGGCGCCCTTCTCGACGACCACGGCGCTGCGCGGCGGGATCGTCGGCGACATCGAGCCCGTGGTGACGGCGTACACGGAGTGGCCGCGCAGCCCGACGACCGCGAGCGTGCCGAGGGCGGCGGCCAGCACCAAGCCGACCGCCACCCAGGCGTAGCGCCTCCGCGAGCGGTCGGAGCCGCTCTCCGTCGTCACTCCCGTTCTCTCCCGTCCCCGTGGTGGCCACGGTCGTGCCCGTCATGACCGTCGTGGTCACGACCGTGCCCGCGGCCGTCGTGGTCCTGGTCGCCGTGGGCCCCGTCACCGTGGCCCTGGTGGTCGTCGGAGTCCGACGGGCCCGGCCCGGGCCCCTGGGAGGGGCTCGAGCACGGGTCCGGCGTCACCGACGGGCGACCGCCGCCGTGCAGCGCGCGGGTGTCACGCGCAGCACGGCACGGCGTTCAAGGCGTCTGACCGACCTGCGTCGCCACCACGTTGTACGGCAGACCGGTGCCAGAGGGCGACGCGTCCGGGCCGTAGGCCTCGCCGTTCAGCGGCGGGTAGACGTTCCAGGCGATGGGACCACCGTTGACGTTGGGACCACCGAGATCGGGCGAGTACATGAAGGTGATCGTCACGGTACCTTCGGCTCCGACCGGAAGAGCGCTGCGGACCTTCATCTGCGTCGGGACGGGGTTGCACTGGCCGGGCGCGTCGCTGAACGTCCCACAGCTGTTGCTGCCGTAGGGCGGGTTCCTGCGGCCGTCGTTCAGGTTCGAGGACTCGAAGAACGTGCCGGCGGAGCTGTCGCTGAACTTGATGTAGCCGAACTGGCCAAGGTTGTTGAGGGCGTGGAGCGCGGACTGAGTCGGGAACGTGATCCAGATGTCCTCGGGTCCGCTGCCGATGTTCTTGTAGTCGAACGTGACGGACTGCTTCTCTCCGGGAAGCATGTTGCCGTTGAACGTGATGTTCAGCCCGTCGCTCCCGCCACCTCCGCCTGTGGAGACTTTCACGTAGCCGACGGTGCCGGAGATGGTTCCTGAGTTGACGTCGCTGAAGTAGGCGCTGGTGACGCCGGAGGCGGCGACGGCGAGGCCGACGGTCGCGACGAGGGTGATGCCGACGCCGACCATGCGGCGCGTGGTTCGTGACATGTGCTGATGCCCCCCTTGGACATGCCGGTCGCGGGCGCCCCTCGGCACCTCGTCCGACCGGATGCTCGTGACGCTAGACCGGCCCACCGACGGTCGTGATCGTTACTGCGGGACGTGGCTGCATGATCACGTCACGTGCCCGGTGCGGTGCGCCGTCGCGCCTCTGGTGGGATGTCGGGCATGGCGGTCCCCGGCGACGTGCGCGGCAACGCGGTCACGCGTCCGCCGACGACCGACGTCGTGCTGCTGGTGGTCGCGATGCTCGCGATCGGCACGTCGGGCCCGCTCATCGCCGCGACCGCGGTGGGAGCGGTCGCTCTCGCGTTCTGGCGCAGCCTGCTCGGCTCCGCGCTCACGCTCCCGTTCTCGTTGCTGCGCCACCGCGGCGAGCTGCGATCCCTGACCCGCGCGGAGTGGCGCGGCACGGCGCTGGCCGGCGCGCTGCTCGGTGCGCACTTCGCGGCGTGGCTGCCGTCGCTGCGGTTCACCTCGGTGGCGTCGTCGACGGCGCTCGTCGCCCTGCAGCCGGTGTGGGCGGCGCTCATCGCGCGCTCGCGCGGGGCGCACGTGCCGCGACTGGCCTGGATCGGCATCGCCGTCGCGCTCGTCGGCGTCCTCGTCCTCACCGGCATCGACGTCAGCACCGACCCGCGCCACCTCGTGGGCGACCTGCTCGCGCTCGTCGGCGGCATGCTGTCGGCGGCGTACGTGACCGCGGGGGAACGGGTGCGCCAGACGGTGTCGACGCCGACCTACACCAGCGTCGCGTACGCCGTGTCGGCGCTGGTCCTCCTGCCCCTGTGCCTCGTGCTCGGGCAGGACCTCTGGGGATACTCGCCCGGAGGCTGGGGCACGGTGCTCGCGCTGACGTTCGGGGCGCAGCTGCTCGGCCACACGCTCATCAACCGCGTCGTGCGTACGAGCGGTGCGACGGTGACCAGCCTCGCGATCCTGCTCGAGATGCCGTTCTCGACCATCATCGCCGCGGTCTGGCTGGGGCAGGTCCCGCCGCCCGCCGTGATCCCCGCCGTGGTGCTGATCTTCGCAGGCCTCGTGGTCGTGATCCGGTCGGGCGACCGGCGTACCGAGCAGGAGACGCCCCCGGTGTGAACGGATGCATGGACGTCCCTACAGTGGGCTCCATGACCGAGCCGCGCACGCTCCGTTCCCGTCGTTCCTGCCTGGCGGTGCCGGGCTCGTCGCCCAAGATGCTGGAGAAGGCCAAGGGCCTGCCCGCGGACCAGCTCTTCATGGACATCGAGGACGCCGTCGCGCCGCTCGCCAAGCCCGAGGCGCGCAAGAACATCGTCGCTGCGCTCAACGAGGGCGGCTACGACGGCAAGGTCCGCGTCGTCCGCGTGAACGACTGGACGACGCACTGGACCTACCGCGACGTCGTCGAGGTCGTGGAGAACGCCGGGCAGAACCTCGACTGCATCATGCTGCCGAAGGTCCAGACGCCCGAGCAGGTCGTGGCGCTCGATCTCCTGCTCACGCAGATCGAGAAGACGATGGGCTTCGAGGTCGGCCGGATCGGGATCGAGGCGCAGATCGAGAACGCGCTCGGCCTCACCAACGTCAACGCCATCGCGGCGGCGTCGCCGCGCGTCGAGACGATCATCTTCGGCCCGGCCGACTTCATGGCCAGCATCAACATGAAGTCGCTCGTCGTCGGCGAGCAGCCGCAGGGCTACGACGTCGGCGACGCCTACCACCACATCCTCATGTCGATCCTCATGGCCGCCCGCGCCTACGACAAGCAGGCCATCGACGGCCCGTACCTGCAGATCAAGGACGTCGACGGCTACAAGCGCGTCGCCGGTCGTGCGGCAGCGCTCGGCTTCGACGGCAAGTGGGTGCTCCACCCCGGCCAGGTCGACGCCGCGAACGAGGTGTTCTCCCCGCGCCAGGAGGACTACGACCACGCCGAGCTCATCCTCGACGCCTACGACTACTACACCTCCGCCGAGGGCGGCGCCCGCGGCGCGGTCATGCTCGGCGACGAGATGATCGACGAGGCCAGCCGCAAGATGGCGCTGGTCATCTCCGCCAAGGGCCGCGCCGCCGGTATGCAGCGCACCCAGACCTTCACGCCGCCCGAGGCGTAGCTCCTGGAATGCCCTCGCATTTCCGGGAGGCGAGGGCATTCGTCGTCTCGCGGCGGGGCTGGGACGCGTCGGGCTGGGACGCGTCGGGCTGGGAGGCGTCGGGGCTTGGGACTCTGCGGGGCTGGGACGCGTCGGGGTGAACTCCACGGGTCTTCCTGGCAGGGTTCGGTCATGACCCGGTCGCTGTCCACCGCAGTCGCAGCGGCGTACGACGTCGTCGTCGTGGGGGCCGGGATCGTCGGGGCGTGCTGCGCGCTCGAGCTCGTGAGCATGGGACTGTCGGTCTGCGTCCTCGACCGGGGCGGTGTCGCCTCGGGGACGACCGGTGCGGGCGAGGGCAACATCCTCGTGTCCGACAAGTCGCCGGGCCCGGAGCTGGATCTGGCGCTGCTCTCGCGCGCGCTGTGGTTCGAGCTGCTCGACGTCCTGCCCGACGCCGTGGAGCTCGAGGCCAAGGGCGGCGTGATCGTGACGGGCACGGACGCGGGGCTGGCGAGCCTCGCCGCTCTGTCGGCCGGCCAGCGCGCCGCAGGCATCGAGGCGTACGACGTCGACGCGGCCGGCCTGCGCGAGCTCGAGCCGCACCTCGCAGAGTCGCTGCTCGGCGGCGTGCACTACCCGCAGGACATGCAGGTGCAGCCGATGCTCGCGGCCGCGCACCTGCTCCGCCACGCGCGCGACCGCGGCGCTGCGCTGCGGCTGCGCACCGAGGTGCTCGGTGCGGTGACCGCGGCCGGTGTCGTGGCCGGGGTCGCCACCGACCAGGGTCCGATCGCGTGCCGCTGGGTCGTCAATGCCGCGGGCACCTGGGGCGGCGAGGTCTCGACCCGACTGCGCGCACCGGTGCCGGTGCTGCCGCGGCGCGGCTTCATCCTCGTGACCGAGCCGCTCGGCGAGGTCGTACGGCACAAGGTCTACGGCGCCGACTACGTCGACAACGTCGCCAGCAGCGCGGAGGGGCTGGAGACCTCGCCCGTCGTCGAGTCGACCCGCTCCGGCACGGTGCTCGTGGGCGCGAGCCGCGAGCGCGTCGGCTTCGACCGCACCGTGTCCTTCGACGTGCTCGCCCGGCTCGCGCAGCAGGCGAGGGCGCTGTTCCCCGTGCTCGGTGCGGCTCGGGTCCAGCGCACCTACCGGGGGTTCCGGCCGTACTGCCCCGACCACCTGCCGGTGATCGGCCTCGACCCCCGCGTCGACGGCGTGGTGCACGCGTGCGGGCACGAGGGCGCAGGCATCGGGCTCGCACCGGCGACCGGTCGCCTCGTCGCCCAGGCGATCACGGGCGCGGTGCCCTCGATGCCGCTGGAGGCGTTCTCGCCGGCGCGGTTCGAGGAGGCCGCGTGAGCGGTTTCGAGGTGACCCTCGACGGCACCGCGGTCCCGGCGTACGACGGCGACACGGTCGCCGCGGTGCTGGTGCGCGAGGGACGGACGTCCTGGCGCCGCACGCGGCACGGCGACCGGCCGCGCGGGCTGTTCTGCGGCATGGGTGCCTGCCAGGACTGCCTCGTGACCGTCGACGGCGTCGCGGGGGTGCGGGCGTGCCTCGCACCTGCTGCGCCCGGCACCGTCATCACGACCGCGGAGAGCGCCCGTGGCTGACCTCGACGTCGTGGTCGTCGGCGCCGGACCCTCGGGCATGGCGGCCGCCGCGCAGGCACGCGCGGGCGGGCTGCGCGTCGCTCTCGTCGACCAGCAGGCGCGCATCGGGGGTGCCTACTGGCGGCACCACCCGCAGGACGCGGTCGCAGAGGAGTCGGCGGCGCACCACGACTGGGCCACGTTCCGTCGGATCGCCGGGCGTCTCGACGGCGTGGAGCTCCTTCTCGCCCACGCAGTCTGGGCGCTCGAGCCGGTCGACGGCGGGTTCGTCGTACGCGCTGCGCGGGGCGAGGTCGCGCGCGAGCCGGTGCGGCTGGAGGCGAGCTCGGTCGTCGTCGCGACCGGCGCGCACGAGCGCGTCACCCCGTTCCGCGGCTGGACGCTGCCCGGCGTGATGACCGCCGGGGGCGGGCAGGCGCTCCTGAAGGGCACGGGCGTGGTCCCGGGGCATCGCGTCCTGATCGCCGGCTCCGGGCCGCTGCTGCTCGTGGTGGCCGACGGCCTGCTCCGCGCGGGTGTCGACGTCGTCGCCGTCGCCGACACCGGGCATCCCACGGCGTACGGGCTGCGGCCCTCGTCGTGGTCGGGGATCGTCTCCCGCATGGGGGAGGCGGCGGCGTACACGCGCACCCTCGCGCGGCAGCGGGTGCCGTTCCATGCCGGCTACCGCGTGGTCGAGGCGAGCGGCGACGGCCGCGTCGAGCGCGCGGTGATCGCCTCGCGCGGTGGACGGCGCCGGGAGTACGACGTCGACGCGCTCCTGGTGTCGCACGGGTTCACGCCGCAGCTCGAGCTGCTCGTGGGTGCGGGAGCCGAGACCCTGGTCGACCACGACGGCTCCCTGGTGGTCGCGGTCGACTCCGAGCAGCGCACGACCGTGCCCGGCCTGCTGGCGACCGGCGAGGTCACGGGTGTGGGCGGCGCGTCATTGGCGATCCTCGAGGGGTACGTCGCCGGACGCACGCTGGCAGGTGGCGAGGTGAGGCCGTCGCTGCACGAGCGGATCGCGGTGCACCGTCGCTTCGCGCGCGCGATGCACGGCGTGAGCGGCGGTCGCCCGGACGTGCTGGCCGACCTGCCCGACGCCGAGCTGGTCTGCCGCTGCGAGGAGGTCACCGCCGGTGAGATCCGCTCGGCCTGCCGGGACCTCGGTGTCGACGACGCACGTGGCGCCAAGCTCATGACGCGTGCGGGGATGGGCCTGTGCCAGGGACGGATGTGCGGACGTGCGGTGAGCGACCTCGCCGCGCTCGCGAGCGGCCGCCCGGCCGACGACGGCACCGCACCGCGCTGGGCGGCGCGCCTGCCCGCCCTGCCCGTCACCCTCGACCAGCTGGCGGCGGAGAGGCACCCTGACGCCGGTTGAGCCGGGGCGCTAGGTTGCGCTTCGCGGGCGACACGAGGAGGACCCACATGGCACAGCAGCCCTGGCACGGCGTACTGGTGGCGACGGCGCTCCCGATGCGCGCCGACCTCTCGGTCGACCTCGACGCCTACGCCGAGCACGTGCGCTGGATGGCCGAGACCGGCTGCGACGGGGTCGCGCCCAACGGGTCGCTGGGCGAGTACCAGACGCTGTCCGACGACGAGCGCGCGGCGGTCGTGCGCACCGCGATCGAGGCCGCACCTGAGGGCTTCACCGTGATGCCCGGGGTCGGTGCGTACGGCGCCCTGCAGTCGCGCCGCTGGGCGGAGCAGGCGGCCGAGGCGGGTGCACCCGTCGTGATGATGCTGCCGCCCAACACCTACCGCGCCGACGAGGAGACGGTCGTCGCGCACTACCGCACGGTCGCGGAGGTCGGCGTCCCGATCCTCGCCTACAACAACCCCTTCGACACCAAGGTCGATCTGACGCCGTCGCTCCTCGCACGGCTCTACCACGAGGGCCTGATCGTCGCGGTCAAGGAGTTCACCGGAGACCCGCGCCGCGCCTACGAGATCGCCGAGCTCGCGCCGGGCCTCGACATCCTGATCGGGTCGGACGACGTCGTCCTCGAGGTGGGGATCGCCGGGGCGGTCGGCTGGGTCGCCGGCTTCACCAACGCCCTGCCGTACTCGACGATCGACCTCTACCGCGCGTCGCTCGCCGGCGACCTGGAGAAGGCCGTGCCGCTCTACCGGGCGCTCCACCCGCTGCTGCGCTGGGACTCCCGGACCGAGTTCGTCCAGGCCATCAAGCTGTCGATGGACGTCGTCGGGCGGTACGGCGGACCGTGCCGGCCGCCGCGGTCTCCGCTGTCGCCCGAGATCGAGCAGACGATCCGGGAGCACACGGAGAAGGCGCTCGCGGCTGGCCTGCGCTGATGCGCACGAGCAAGGTCTTCCACGCGGTCGACTCCCACACCGAGGGCATGCCCACGCGGGTCATCACGGGCGGGGTCGGCGTCCTGCCGGGCGCGACGATGAACGACAAGCGCCTGCACGTGATGAACGAGGCCGACGACCTGCGCACGCTGCTCATGTACGAGCCGCGCGGTCACGCCTCGATGAGCGGCGCGATCCTGCAGCCGCCGACCCGCGCCGACTGCGACTGGGGCGTCGTCTACATCGAGGTGAGCGGCTGCCTGCCGATGTGCGGGCACGGGACCATCGGCGTCGCCACGGTCCTCGTGGAGACGGGGATGGTGGTGGTCACCGAGCCGGTGACCACCATCCGTCTCGACGTGCCGGCGGGGGTCGTCGAGGCGCAGGTGCACGTCGAGGACGGTCGGGCGAAGGCGGTCACCATCCGCAACGTGCCCTCGTACGTCGTCGGACTCGACCGGACCGTGGAGGTGCCCGGCGTGGGCGAGGTGACCTACGACCTCGCGTTCGGCGGCAACTTCTACGCCATCGTCCCGATCGAGCGGCTCGGGATCCCGTTCGACCGCAGCGAGAAGCAGCGGATGCTCGACGTCTCGCTCGCCCTCATGGACGCGATCAACGAGGCCGAGATGCCGGTCCATCCGGAGAACTCGGCGATCCGCGAGTGCCACCACGTCTACCTCGAGGCTCCCGGCTCGACCGCGCAGCACTCGCGGCACGCGATGGCGATCCACCCCGGGTGGTTCGACCGGTCTCCGTGCGGCACCGGGACGAGCGCGCGCATGGCCCAGCTGCACGCACGGGGCCAGCTCGCGATGGACACCGACTTCGTCAACGAGAGCTTCATCGGGACCCAGTTCATCGGTCGCCTCGTGGAGGAGACGACGGTCGCCGGGATCCCCGCGGTGGTGCCGACCATCACCGGGCGCGCCTGGGTCACGGGCACGGCGCAGTACATGCTCGACCCCGACGACCCGTTCCCCGCCGG
>JAKOVT010000297.1 GCA_029781935.1 Actinomycetes bacterium
CGGTGTTCGCGCCCGATGCCCTCGCCCCGGGTGCGCTGGACGCGCTGGGTCTCGGCGAGGGGGCCGACCGATGAGCGTCGTCGAAGCGCTGCGGCTCGCGATGCGCAGGCTGCGCACCAACCTGCTCCGCACCGCGCTGACCACCCTCGGCGTCATCATCGGCGTGGCCTCGCTCGTGGCGCTCATCGGCGTCGGCGAGGGTACGCAGACCGCCATCACCAACCAGATCGCGGGGCTGGGCACGAACCTGCTCTCGGTCAACGCCGGCGGCTCGCTCGTGGGCGGCGTCCGGGGAGCCGCGGGCTCCGCGAGCACGCTCACCGTCGACGACGCGACCGCCATCGCCGGGCTGTCCGGTGTGACGGCCGTGGCGCCGGAGATGTCGGTGTCCAACGTGGTCGTGGTCGACGGTCGTCAGAACACGACGACGACGCTGACCGGGACGACTGCGGCGGAGGCGGCCGTCCGCAACTACCAGATCCAGACCGGGACGTTCATCACCGATCTCGACGTGCAGAAGGCGCTGCGCGTCGCCGTGCTCGGCCCGACGACCGTCGCGAGCCTGAACCTGACGCCTGCGGAGATCGTGGGGCAGACGATCACTCTCGACGGCATCCCCTTCACCGTCGTCGGCGTGACCCAGCCGAAGGGGGGCACGGGATTCCAGAACCCCGATGACGTCGTGTTCGCCCCGATCACCTCCGTCCGGTCGCGGTTCACCGGGGCGAGCAGCCTGCGCACGGTGGGCGTCTCGCTGACCGATCCTTCCGATCTCGCCCTCGTCGAGAGCGAGATCCAGAGCCTGCTCCGCTTCCGACACCAGCTGGCGAGCTCGGCGAGCGATGACTTCACCATGGTGAGCCAGGACCAGCTGCTGACCGTGGCGTCCACGACGACCGCCACCATCCGCAACTTCCTCATCGGCATCGCGGCCATCGCTCTCGTGGTCGGCGGCATCGGCATCGCGAACACGATGCTGGTCTCGGTGCGCGAGCGTGTCCGGGAGATCGGGACGCGCAAGGCGATCGGTGCTCGGCGTCGCGACATCAGCCTGCAGTTCCTGGTCGAGGCGATCATCGTGACGCTCGGCGGCGCCGTGGTCGGCGTGCTGCTCGGGGTCCTCATCACCGGCCCGGTGGGTGCTGCCGTGAACGTGCCCGCGGCTCCCACGGTCGGCGGCATCGTGCTCGCCTTCGTCTCCGCGCTGCTCGTCGGCGTCCTCGCCGGTTGGTGGCCGGCACGCTCCGCCGCCCGTCTCGATCCTGTCGAAGCACTTCGCTACGAATGACACCGGAGGAACCCATGACCGACGCACCGCAGCAGCCGCCGACGCCGGACGACGCGAACGTCGTCCCGCCGCTGGTCTCCTCCGGTTCCTACCAGGCGCCGTCGATGCCCGACCTCACCGACCTCGTCGAGGGCTCGAAGGGGCGGCCCGAGACCTCGTCGTCGGGCCTGGGCCGCGGAGTGCTCGTCGGGGGAGTCGTCGGCGCGCTGATCATCGCGGGGGGCGCCTTCGTCGCCGGGAGGGCGATGGCCGCGGGTCCGGCCACCCTCGTCGACGCCGTCCAGCAGGCGCAGGCCGGGACGCTGCCGTGCGGCACCGCCAGCTCCGGGGCGGGGCAGTTCGTCACCCGGTTGTGCGGCTCGGCCCAGGGGGGCGGGACGGGCGGCGGTCAGGGCGGGCAGGGCGGGCAGATCGGCGGCGCGGGCCAGGGTGGCGGCGGAGCAGGCTTCGGTGGCCGCGGCGTTGCCGGGTCGGTCACCGCCGTCACCGGCTCGAGCATCACCGTGAGCACCCGCGGCGGGTCCGTGACGGTGGCGGTGCCCGGCAACGTGACCGTGTCCAAGACCGTCGACGGCTCGATGGCCGACGTCACGGTGGGCGACACCGTGACGGTGGTCTCGACCACGGACGCCAGCGGCAACCGCACGGCATCGCGTATCAGCATCGTGCCGGCCGGTCAGTTCCCCGGGGCCGGCGGCGACCTGCCGGGCCCGGGCCCGAGCGCGACGGGCTGAGCCGGGCGCATGGATCCTCGGCCCCGCAGGGCGGGCGATCCGACCCTCGCGGCGAGGGCGGGTTCAGACCGGCGGGCGCGGCGGGCCGAGCGGGCGCGGGGCCGTGGCGGGGACGGCGTACGACGTCATGCTGATGCACCTCCCTCCACGGGTACGGCGAGCAGAGGACCGGGGGAGTCCTCGGGGGGCGCCGCGTCGTCAGGAGCAGTCCACAGGACACGTCCGACAGCGGCGATGACGACGAGCGACAGCACGGCGCACGACACGATCACGGTGCGCACGTCGACGACGGCGAGCAGCGCTCCACCGGCCGTGGTGGCCACGATCAGGCCCGCGCCGACGAGCGCGGAGAGCGCGGCGAACACCCGTCCGAGGACGGGTTCCGGCGTACGCCGGACCACGATCGACTGCACGAGGACGTTGAGCAGCCCGTTCCCGATCCCGACCGCGAACGTGGCCGCACCGGCGACCGCGAGGCTGGGAGCGAGCCCGAGGACCACGAGCGCCGCCGACATCCAGGCCAGCACCCCGACGAGCAGCCGTGCCGACGCGCGCACGCCGAGCGGCCGGCGGGCGGCGACGGCGCCGACCATGAGCCCGAGGGCGAAGAGCGCGCCGATCGCGCCGTAGACCTCGGCGGTCGCACCGAGCCGCTGGGTGAGGAGGAAGACCTCGGCGACGTTCACCGCGCCGACCGCGAGCAGCGTGGCGGCCAGCAGCACGAACATCGCCCGCAGCAGCGGGGTCCGCGCGACGAGCTGCACCCCGGCCCACGCCGCGCCCTTCTCCTGCGCGGCCTCCGGCTCCGGGCGCCGCTCCACGCGCAGGGCGAGCCCCACCGCCGCGAGCGCGAGGAAGGAGACGGCGTCGACGACGAGCGCGGCCGAGATACCGAGGCCGCCCACGAGAAGCCCGCCCACCGCAGGGCCGAGCAGCATCGCCGCCGCCGTGACCGTCTGCAGCACGGAGAGGGCGCGGGGGAGGTCGTCGCCCGGTGCGATCGTGGGCACGAGCGCCTGCCATGCGGGGTTGGCCACGGCCTGGCCCACGTTGAGCGCCAGCACGCCGAGCACCACCAGCGGCAGGGATCCGGAGCCGACCGCGGCCACGAGCGCCAGCACGACGAGCGACTGCAGCACCGACACGGCGACCACCAGGCGACGGGTGGGCAGCCGGTCGGCGAGCAGACCCGCCAGCGGCGCAGCGAGCAGCTGCGGCAGCGCCGCGGCGACGACGAGCGCCGTGACCGGGAGCGGCCCCTCGCCGCGGACGCTGGCCCACAGCACGAGCCCGAGCACCGCGACCTCGTCGCCGAGCAGCGACAGCCCACGACCGGTGGCGACCAGCGCCAGGTCCCGTCGAGCGGAAGATGTGAAGGACATATTTCGAAAGTAGTCCTTCATATCTCGTCCGTCAACCCCGATCGTCCGTCGACGCGTGATGAGGGACCTCGACGGCGGGGCCGGTGCGCGCCCGGCGGTCGGATCGGGCGGGCGCTAGCGTTCGGGCCGTGGCACGCCGATCCGCACCGACCGAGCCCGCCGAGGTCGTGCTCGCCGACCCCGCCGCCGTGCGCGCGCTGGCCCACCCGGCCCGCCTCGTGGTCATCGACGCCCTGTACGACGGCGAGGTGCTGACCGCTACCGAGTGCGCCGAGCGGGCCGGCGTCACGCCGAGCGCCATGAGCTACCACCTGCGTGCGCTCGAGAAGGCCGGGCTCGTCGTCCGCGCGGAGCCCCGCGGGGACGGCCGCGAACGGCCGTGGAAGCGCGCCGGTGCCAACCTCCGCATCGAGATGCCGCGCACCGACACCGAGGGCAACGCCGCAGGTCTCGCAGCCGCAGAGCTGCTCGTGGTCAACGCCCTGGACCTCGACCGCCAGCGGCTGATCGAGTCGGTGCGCGCCGACGCCCGGCTCCCGAAGGGGCAGGCGCGCGGCTCCCACTACGCCCGCGACACCGTGCTCCTCACCCGCGACGAGCTCACCGACGTCGCAGCGGCCCTCGACGCCGTGCTGGCTCCCTACCGCCGGCAGAACCGGCCCGAGCCGCCCGAGGGTGCCATCCCGTTCGCGACAGCCGTGATGCTCGCTCCTGAGCTGCGCCGCTCCTGACGGAGCGCGAAGCGCACCGACGACCTCCGCGCGCAGCGCGGCTCGCACCGAGTTCCCGGCGGTCGCGTGACATCGGGCACTGCCTCGCGGAACGTACCCTGGTGGAGTGCCCGCTCCCGACGTGTCCGCGCCCGCGACGGCGTTGACGGACACGACCCCTCGTCGCGCGGGCATCGCCTTCCGTCCCGACGTCGAGGGTCTGCGGGCCATCGCGATCGGGGCGGTGGTCGGCTACCACGCGGGCCTGCCGTTCCTGCCCGGCGGCTTCGTCGGCGTCGACGTCTTCTTCGTGATCTCGGGCTTCCTCATCACCGGGCTGCTCGTCGCCGAGATCGGCTCGACCGGCCGCGTGTCGCTCGCGAAGTTCTGGGCCCGTCGCGCGAGGCGGCTCCTCCCGGCGGCGACCCTTGTGCTCGCGGTCGTCGCGCTCGCGTCGTACTGGATGATCCCCGCGCTCGATCACCAGAGCGTGGGCCTCGACATCGCAGCGTCGGCGCTCTATGTCGCGAACATGCGGTACGCCGTTCAGGCCACCGACTATCTCGCCGCGGACTCCGCCCCGAGCCCGGTGCTGCACTTCTGGTCGCTCGGCGTCGAGGAGCAGTTCTACGTCGTCTGGCCGCTGCTCATCCTCGGTCTGCTCGCGCTCGAGGTGCGTCGTCGCACTGCGGCCGGCCGCACGCTGCCGCGCAGCCATCTCGCGGTCGCGCTCACCGGCCTCGGCGTCGTCTCGTTCCTGCTGTCGCTCCGGCTCACCGATCGGGTGCAGCCCTGGGCGTTCTTCGGGATGCCCACGCGCGCCTGGGAGTTCGCGATCGGCGGCCTGCTCGCGATCGGAGCCACGCAGCTGGTGCGGCTGCCGCCGGCGGCACGCGCCGCTCTCGGGTGGGCGGGCGGTGCGGTGCTCCTCGGATCGGTCGTGCTGCTCAACGAGGACGTCCCCTACCCCGGCACCGCGGCGCTCTGGCCGGTGCTCGGGACCGCCGCGATCATCGCGGCGGGTGCCGCTGGTGCGGCGCGCCCCTCCGGCGTACCGGGTCTGCTCTCGACCTGGCCGATGCGCGCTATCGGCCGGCTGTCGTACTCGTGGTACCTCTGGCACTGGCCGTTCCTCGTGCTCGCCGCCAGCGTGATGGGCGAGCTCGGTACGCCGACCAAGGTGCTGCTCGTGCTCCTGGCGCTCGTCCCGAGCGCACTGGCCTACCGGTTCGTCGAACGGCCGCTGCACCACCTGCCGTCGCTCGTCGCCAGCACGAAGCGCTCCCTG
>JAKOVT010000080.1 GCA_029781935.1 Actinomycetes bacterium
CACCTTCTCCTACGCGCTCGCGTTCGACGGCCGCTACCAGGCGCCTGCCACGACGGTGAGCGCCGCGGGCGGGCTGGCCGCCGGAACCACCGTCATCGTCTCGACGACCTCGGGGATGTCGGTCGGCGACAAGGTCGTCGGCACCGGAGTCGCCGCGGGCGCGAAGGTCGCGGCCATCAGCGGCAACGTCCTCACGCTGAGCCCTGCCAACGCGGGTGCGGTCACCGGGAGGCTGACCGTCACCGACCCGAGCGGAACCGCGCGCAGCACCGTCGCCGTCGGCGGCTACCTGGGCGGCACGACGATCCGAGTCCTGACCTCGGGGGGTGCGAAGGTCGGCTCGCTCGTCACGGGCGCGGGCGTCGCGCCGGGTGCGCGCGTCACCGCCGTCTCCAGCCACGTCCTCACCGTCTCGGCGGTCCACACCGGCTCGGTCACCGGCGCGGTCACCACCACGCCGCCGTCGGTCGCCGCGACGTGCACGATCAGCCGCAAGGGCTGGTACGGCGAGGCGGGCTCCGCGGTCGCGGCCGCGTCGCTCGTCGCGAAGTACAAGCTCGCGGGCATCGCGCAGTGGACGATCGGCGGCGAGGACACGACGCAGTGGGCACCGCTGCGCTCCTACGCGACGCAGATCGCGCAGCTCCCCACCGCCGTCAGCGTCTCCGCGCCGTCGGCGATGTACGCCGGCCGTCGCGCCGTGATCGGCACCCTGGTCACCTCGAACGGGTCACCGGTCGTCGGCGCCGCCGTCTACTTCCTCTACAAGCCGACCACCAGCAGCACTTGGACGCGCTACGGCTCCGGCCTCACCGGCGCCGACGGCCGACTGGTCTGGACGTCTCCGGCGATGCTGACGAGCGGGTCGTGGCGCGCCTACGTGCCCGACACCTGGTACCGCGGCTCCGGCAACGACGTCGCGGCGGCGACGACCGTGCGGCGGGCCGCCACCGTCGTCGCGCTCGCCGCGACGCCGCGCGTGGCCGCGGGAGGCATCGCTCGAGGCACCGCGAGGGTGACGTCGCTGGGCGCGCCGGTGGTCGGCACCTACGTCAACTTCTGGTGGAAGCCCTCGAACAGCGCGTCGTGGGTCGTGCTCGGCAAGTCGGTCACGAACGCGTCCGGCGTGGCCGTGCGCTCCTTCGCCCCGCGCACGAGCGGGTACTGGCGCGCGAGCGTCGGTTCCACCACCACCCGGCTCTCGGCGCTGACCACCGTCACGGTGGCCACGGCGCTCGTCCCGCGCGTCAGCGTCGCGGCGGCCAGGATCACCGTCGCGAGGGGGTCGGTCGCTGCGCTCCGGGCCGTCACGTTCCCGGCAGGTGCCGGTCAGGTCGGCACGGTGCAGCGGTACTCGTCGTCGGGCTGGGTGAACGTCGGCACCGCGAAGAGCGATTCCTCGGGCCGGCTCGCCTGGCGGCTCCCGACCTCGTCGAAGGGCACCTGGAAGTACCGCTGGTACGTCCACGCCACGTCGACGCACGCGTCCGGCTTCTCGGTGATCGTCACCGTCACCGTCGCCTGAGCGGTCAGGACAGGCAGACGCGGGGGAGCTCGAACCAGCGCAGGTGCTCGAAGTCGGCCGAGACCTGGTCGGCCGCGACGTCGTCGCCCGGCTCGGGCAGCGACTCCATGAGCAGGTGGGCCTCGACGAGGTAGCGCTCGAGGTCCTCGACGGGCGCGCGGTCGTCGCGGTGCGGGTAGCTGAGCCGGCCGTCGACGTAGGACAGCTGGGTCAGGCGCAGGGGTGGTTCGACGGCGCCGTCCTTGTGCCGCCACCGTCCCGACGCCAGGTCGAAGCGGTACTCCGGCACGAGCTTCCAGCCGTGGTCGGCGACGAGCGCGACCGCCTGGACGACGTAGCGGAACACCTCCTCGCTGATGAAGTAGTTGAAGTTCACGCGCACCCAGCCCGGCTTGATGCCCTCGCAGCCGTGGGTGATCTCGCGCTCGAACTCGTGGCTGCGCTCGATGTCGATACCGAGCAGCCGGTGGCCGTACGGGCCGGCGCAGGAGCAGCCGCCCCGGCTCTGGATGCCGAAGACGTCGTTGAGGATCGCGACCACGAGGTTGTGGTGCAGGTAGCGCCCGCCGGGTCGGCGCACCGTGAACGACACGATCGAGAGCCGCTCCGCGTGGACGTTGCCGAGGATGTCGATGCTCGGGTGCTGCTGCCACGCCGCGATGGCCCGCCGGAGGTAGTCCTCCTCGTGAGCGCGGATGACGTCGATGCCCACGTTGCGCTTGAGGTCGAAGACCAGGCCTGCCCGGATCGACTCCACGATCGCCGGAGTGCCGGCCTCCTCGCGGTGCACCGGATCCGACAGGTAGACGTGCTCGGCCGGGTTCACGTACGCGACCGTCCCGCCGCCGACGACCACCGGCACCGAGTTGGTGAGCAGCTCCCGACGGATCGCGAGCACGCCCGGTGTGCCCGGCCCGCCCACGAACTTGTGCGGAGACAGGACGACGGCGTCCTTGTACGACAACGGGTCCGAGGCGTCGGCCGCCATGTCGATGTCGAGGTAGGGCGCCGCCGCGGCGTAGTCCCACACCGAGATCGCGCCGTGCCGGTGCAGGAGGCTCGCGATGCCGCGGGTGTCGGTCATGATGCCGGTGACGTTGGAGGCAGCGCTGAACGCACCGATCTTGAGCGGCCGGTCGGCGTGCGCCACCAGCTCGGCCTCGAGGCGGGCGGCGTCGATGTGGCCGTCCGGGTCCTCGGGGATCTGGACGACGTCGGCGATCGACTCGCGCCACGGCAGCTCGTTGCTGTGGTGCTCGAAAGGCCCGATGAACACGACCGGCCGCTCGGCGGGCGGGATCTGCGCCGACAGCTGGTAGCGGTGGTCGAGGTCGGCGGGCAGCCGCAGCTGGAGCAGGCCCACGAGCTTGTCGATCGCGCCGGTCGTGCCGGAGCCGGTGAAGATGACGACGGCGTCGTCGCCGCAGCCGAGGCTGTCGTGGACGATCGCGCGGGCGTCCTCGCGCAGGCGGGTGGTCTGCAGCCCGGTTCCGCTGCTCTCGGTGTGGGTGTTGGCGTAGCGCGGGAGCACCTCGTCGCGGATGAAGTCCTCGAGGAAGCCCAGCGCCCGGCCCGATGCGGTGTAGTCGGCGTAGGTGACGCGCCGCGGTCCGTACGGCCCGTGCATCACCTGGTCGTCGCCGATCACGCCGTCGCGGATGGTGGCCAGGAGCGGCGGCTCGGGCAGGCTCGGCGTGCGCGGCGGGATCGGCAGCGGCTCGGACACACTGCGAGGGTAACGCCGAGAGCGCCCGCCACCGACCCTGTCGGTCCGTGCGACGATGAGGCACGTGGGAATCGCGCCGGTGGAGCTCGAGCGGCCCGAGACCGGCTCCGTGACCGCTCCCGACACCCCGTGGGTCACGATCGTGTGGAACGACCCCGTGAACCTCATGTCCTACGTGACCTACGTGTTCATGACCTACTTCGGCTACCCCAAGGAGAAGGCCGAGAAGCTCATGTCCGACGTGCACAACAAGGGCCGGGCCGTCGTGTCCTCCGGCACCCGCGAGGAGATGGAGCGCGACGTCACCGCGATGCACTCCTACGGGCTGTGGGCCACGCTCCAGAAGGACGACTGAGGTGTCGCTGATGTCGTACGGCTTCCGGCGCACCCTCGGCGGACGCATCGTCTGGCGCACCGACGAGATGGACCGGGAGATCCTCACCGACCTCGTCTCCCAGCTCGCCCTCCTCGTCGAGCCGGAGCAGGATCCCGACGAGGACCCCCTCGCGCGCCTGGTCGGCATCGACCCCGAGGCCGAGCGGCCCGACGACCCGGCGCTGGCCCGGCTGTTCCCGGACGCGTACGCCGACGACGACGAGGCCTCCGCCGAGTTCCGGCGGTTCACCGAACGGTCGTTGCGCGAGGCCAAGGTCGCCAACGCCCGCACCGTCCTGGACTCGCTCGACCGCTCCGGCGACAAGGTGACGCTGTCCGACGCCGAGGCGCAGGCGTGGCTGATGACCCTCAACGACCTGCGGCTGGTCTACGGCAGCCGGCTCGGCGTCACCGAGGAGAACCACCGGCTCTTCCAGCAGCTCGACGACGACCACCCGGCAGCGGTCGTCTACCACGTGTACGACTGGCTCTCGTTCCTGCAGGAGACCCTCGTGCGCGCGCTCACCGGCTTCGACGTCGAGTACCACCAGGAGGACTGAGAGGTCGGGCCGCGGCGGGCCGGCTCTCCTAGGCTGGCCCCATGCTCACCATCCGCCAGGACCTCGTCGACTCGATGGTCGCCCACGCGCGCGCCGACCACCCCGACGAGGCATGCGGCGTGATCGCGGGTCCGGCCGGCAGCGACCGCCCGGAACGGTTCGTCCCGATGGTCAACGCGGCGCGGTCGCCCACGTTCTACGAGTTCGACTCGATGGACCTGCTGCGCCTCTACCGCGAGATGGACGAGAACGACGAGGTCCCGGTGGTCGTCTACCACTCGCACACGGCGACCGAGGCCTACCCGTCGCGCACCGACGTGTCCTACGCCTCCGAGCCCGAGGCGCACTACGTCCTGGTGAGCACCCGGGAGACCGGCACCGACGACGGCCCGTACGAGCTGCGGTCGTACCGCATCGTGGACGGAGTGGTCACCGAGGAGGACATCCGGGTCGTCTGACCCGCCCACGCGACGCCCTCCCACCTGCGACGACGCTCCTGCGAACCTCTTGCAGCACCGGTCCGCATGGTGGGACGGGCGCCGTGCACCGGTTCGTGGTCGGGAATACCCGGCCCTACGCTCTCCTTGGCACGTGGGGCACCGCCCGCCGCCGACCGACCGCATCACGACTGGAGCACTCCCGCCATGGCCATCGAGGTCAAGATCCCGACCATCCTGCGCACCTACACCGACGGCGCCCGCTCGGTCGAGGCGTCCGGCGACACGCTGCGCTCGCTGATCGCGGACCTCGACGCGTCCTACCCCGGCATCCAGGAGCGCATCGTCGACGACGCCGGCCTGCGCCGCTTCGTCAACATCTACCTCAACGACGAGGACGTCCGCTTCCTCGACGGCATCGAGACCTCCCTCTCCGACGGCGACGTCATCACGGTCCTGCCCGCCGTCGCCGGCGGCTGACGGACCGGTCCGGACCAGCCGTGCGGTACGACTCCCTCCTCGACTCGGTCGGTCGTACGCCGCTCGTCGGCCTGCCCCGGCTGTCGCCCTCCGCCGAGGTCCGGCTCTGGGCCAAGCTCGAGGACCGCAACCCGACGGGGTCGGTGAAGGACCGCCCCGCGCTGCGGATGGTCGAGGACGCCGAGGCGCGCGGCCTGCTCTACCCCGGCTGCACGATCCTCGAGCCGACGAGCGGCAACACCGGCATCTCGCTGGCGATGGCCGCGCGGCTCAAGGGCTACCGCATCGTCTGCGTGATGCCCGAGAACACCTCGGTCGAGCGTCGGCAGCTGCTGCGCATGTGGGGCGCGGAGATCGTGAGCTCGCCGGCCGCAGGCGGCTCGAACGAGGCCGTGCGCGTCGCCAAGCACCTCGCCGAGGAGCACCCCGACTGGGTGATGCTCTACCAGTACGGCAACACCGCCAACGCCGAGGCGCACTACGCCACGACCGGCCCGGAGATCCTCGAGGACCTCCCGACCATCACCCACTTCGTCGCGGGCCTGGGCACCACGGGCACGCTCATGGGCACCGGCCGGTTCCTGCGCGAGCACGTGCCCGGCGTCGAGATCGTCGCGGCCGAGCCGCGCTACGGCGAGCTGGTCTACGGCCTGCGCAACATCGACGAGGGCTTCGTCCCCGAGCTCTACGACGCCAGCGTGCTCACCACCCGCTACTCCGTCGGCCCGCGCGACGCCGTACGTCGTACGCGTCAGCTGCTCGAGGAGGAGGGCATCTTCGCCGGCATCTCCACCGGGGCGATCCTGCACGCGGCGCTCGGCATCGCGGCGCGCGTGCAGAAGGCCGGCGGCTCGGCCGACATCGCCTTCGTCGTCTGCGACGGCGGCTGGAAGTACCTGTCGACCGGCGCCTACGAGGGGACCCTCGACGACGCCGAGGACTCCATCGAAGGCTCCCTCTGGGCCTGATTCTCCGAACATGATCATGTTTGGCGAACTACGGGCGGGTGCTGTGTTCCCCAGATGACACACGTGCGGTGCGACACAGGCAGGCCCGTGACGTTATGGGCCGGGGCGTCGGGCGCCTAGGCTCGCTCGCTGTGACGGACGCGCCCATCGGCATCTTCGACTCCGGGGTCGGAGGTCTGACCGTGGCGCGCGCGGTGCTCGACCAGCTGCCGCACGAGCCGGTGCTCTACGTCGGCGACACCGCTCGCGGCCCGTACGGCCCGCGGCCCATCCCCGAGGTGCGCGCCTTCGCGCTCGACGTCATGGACCACCTCGTCGACCAAGGCGTGAAGATGCTCGTCATCGCGTGCAACTCCGCGAGCGCCGCGGTCCTGCGCGACGCCCGCGAGCGGTACGACGTCCCCGTCGTCGAGGTGATCCAGCCCGCGGTCCGTCGCGCGGTGCGCTCCACGCGCAACCGGCGTATCGGGGTGATCGGCACCCGCGCCACCGTCGAGAGCGGCGCGTACGCCGACGCCTTCGCCGCCGCTCCCGACGTCGCCATCGTGCAGCAGGCCTGCCCGCGCTTCGTGGAGTTCGTGGAGGCGGGCGTCACCGGCGGCGCCGAGCTGCAGGCCGTGGCGCACGAGTACCTCGACCCCGTCGCGGGCGCCGACGTCGACACGCTCATCCTCGGCTGTACCCACTACCCGCTGCTGACCGGCGTCATCTCCTACGTCATGGGGGAGGGCGTCACCCTGGTGAGCAGCGCGGAGCAGACGGCCCAGGACGTCTACCGCACGCTCGTGTCCCAGGGCCTCGAGCGCGACCCGTCGCTGCCGGCCCCCGAGCACCGCTTCCTCGCCACGGGCGACCCCGCGCCCTTCGCCACCCTCGCCCGGCGCTTCCTCGGCCCCGAGGTCGTCGCCGTCGAGCACGCCACCGAGGTGATCGTCTGATGCGCGTCACGGTCGTCGGCTGCGCCGGCAGCTTCCCCGGGCCCGACTCACCGGCGTCGTGCTACCTCGTCGAGCACGACGGCCATCGGCTGCTCCTCGACCTCGGCAACGGCGCGTTCGGGCCGCTCCAGCGCTACGCGGACGTGTACGACGTCGACGGGATCGCGCTGTCGCACCTGCACGCCGACCACTGCCTCGACCTCACGTCGTACTACGTCGCACGCAAGTACCACCCGGACGGCCCCAAGCCGACCATCCCCGTCCTCGGACCCACCGGCACCGCGGACCGGATGGCGCGCGCCTACGACCTCCCGCACACGCCCGGCATGCACGGCGAGTTCGAGTTCGTCGACCACCTGCCCGTCACGGAGCTGGGTCCGTTCCGGATCTCGACGGCGCCGGCGAACCACCCCGTCGAGGCCTACTCCCTGCGCGTCGACGTCGACGGCAAGGCTCTGGTGTTCAGCGGCGACACCGGGCGAAGCGATCCGCTCGTGGAGCTCTCGCGCGGCGCCGACCTCGCGCTGTTCGAGGCCTCGTTCCTCAGCCGCTACCCGGACCTGCCCGACGACCTGCACCTCACGGCTGCACAGTCCGCCGAGCACGCGACGCGTGCCGGCGTCGACCGCCTGGTGCTCACCCACCTCGTGCCCTGGACCCCGCAGGACGAGACGCTCGAGGAGGCGGCCGCCGTCTTCGACGGCGACCTCCGCCTCGCCGCCCCCGGCCTCGTCGTCGACCTCTGATCGTCGGCGTCCAGCCGGGGCCTTAGGGTCGTGCGCATGACCCGCAGCGACGGCCGTGCCGCCGACCAGCTCCGTCCCGTGTCGTTCCACCGCGGCTGGCTCGACCACGCCGAAGGGTCCTGCCTCGTCGAGTTCGGTCGCACCCGCGTGCTGTGCGCGGCCTCGTTCACGCCCGGTGTGCCGCGGTGGCGCAAGGACTCCGGGCTCGGCTGGGTCACCGGCGAGTACGCGATGCTCCCCCGGGCGACCAACACCCGCAACGACCGCGAGTCGGTGCGCGGCAAGGTGGGCGGCCGCACGCACGAGATCTCGCGCCTCGTGGGCCGCTCGCTGCGGGCGGCCGTCGACCTGTCGGCCCTGGGGGAGAACTCGATCGTCATCGACTGCGACGTGCTGCAGGCCGACGGCGGCACCCGTACCGCGGCCATCACAGGTGCGTACGTCGCTCTCGTCGACGCCGTGTCGTGGGCCAAGAAGCAGGGACACGTGAAGGCCGACGCCCGTGCGATCGCCAACTCCGTCGCGGCCGTCAGCGTGGGCATCGTCGACGGGGAGCCTCGGCTCGACCTGCACTACGACGACGACGTCAAGGCCGACACCGACATGAACGTCGTGATGACCGGCGACGGCCGCTACGTCGAGGTGCAGGGCACGGCCGAGGGCGAGCCGTTCGACCGGGCACTCCTCGACGAGCTCCTCGCGCTCGCGGCGTCCGGCTGCGCCGAGCTCACGCGGCTGCAGCTCGCCGCGCTCGCGTCGTCATGACGCGCGTCGTGCTGGCGTCGCGCAACGCGCACAAGATCGAGGAGATGGCGCGCATCCTCGACGACGCCGGTCTGCACGTCGAGGTGGTCGGCATCGACGCGTTCGACGGCGTCGACGGCGTCAGCGTCCCCGAGGTCGCCGAGACCGAGGCGACGTTCGAGGGCAACGCGCTGCTCAAGGCGCGCGCGGTCTGCGCCGCCACCGGCGTCGCGGCGGTCGCCGACGACAGCGGACTCTGCGTCGACGCGCTCAACGGCATGCCGGGCATCCTGTCGGCCCGGTGGAGCGGCGGGGGCGGCGACGTCGCCAACCTCGAGCTGGTGCTCGCCCAGCTCGGCGACACCCCCGACGACCGGCTGGGTGCGCAGTTCCGCTGCGCCGTGGCGCTCGTCCTGCCCGACGGCCGCGAGGCGACCGTCCACGGCGAGATGCGGGGCCGCCTCGTCCGTGCGCCGCGCGGCACGAACGGGTTCGGCTACGACCCGATCTTCGTCCCGCACGGCGAGAACCGGACCAGCGCCGAGCTCACCAGCGAGGAGAAGGACGCCATCAGCCACCGGGGGAACGCCCTGCGGGCCCTCGTGCCCGTCCTGCGCGACCTGCTTCCCCCGACGGACTAGCGCCGCGGCGCCTCGCGGCCGCAACGATTCCGGCTGCCGGTCGCGTGCGCGGGGCATCTTCGCGACTTCGTCGGATCTGACCGGATCGCCCGTTCTGGCGAGGAATCCGACGCCCGCGCGGTGCCACACTGAGCGCCTGACCACGTCGTCGACGGCGAGCGTGGACGTCGGGTTCCGCACGGGGGCGGTCGTATGGAGGCGGACAGGAACAGGCTGCTGCGGCTCGTCGAGGCGCTGCCGCAGCCCTGTCTGACCGTGCTGCCCGTCGTCGACGACGACGGCACGCTGGTCGACGTAGTGGTCGAGGACCTCAATGCCGCTGCGTGCCGGCTGCTCGGCGGCGAGCACGACGCCCTCGTCGGACGCCGAGTGTCGGAGATGCGGCCCGGCCTCGCGCCCGAACTGCTCACGACCTGCCGCGAGGCGCTGCTGTCGGGGATGCACCACGAGCGGCACGGGGTGCTGGACCCGGACTCGGACGGCGACCTCCTGCTCGACGTGTGGGCCGTGCCCCTCGGCGACGCGCTCGCCCTCGTCCTCGACGACGTCACCCGGGAGACCCGGGTCGTGCGCGCGCTCGAGGACCTGCAGCACTCCTACCGGCTGCTCGCCGACCACAGCTCCGACGTGGTGTTCGAGGGCGGGGCGGGGCCGTCGATCGACTGGATCTCGCCCTCGGTCCGCGACCTGCTCGGCTGGGCGCCGGAGGAGGTGGTGGGGCGGTCGGTCGCCGACCTCGTGCTGCCGGAGGACCGGCCGCTCATCGAGCGAGCCCGCGAGGAGCTCGCCCTCGGGCTGTCGGTGCAGTACCAGGCGCGGTTCCTCCGCCGCGACGGCTCCACGGTGTGGCTCGCGGCCGATGTGCGCCCGGTGTACGACGACAGCGGCGCCGTGGTCGGCCGGTCGGGCTCCTGGCGCGACGTCTCCGCCGAGCACGCGGCCGCCGAGCTGCTGCGCTTCCGCGACCTGCACGATCCCCTCACCGGGCTGAACAACCGCACGTGGCTGCAGGACTCGCTGGCCGAGCTGCTGCGCGAGGCGCGGGGCGCCCGCACCTCGGTCGCGGTGCTGTTCGTCGACCTCGACAACTTCAAGGTGGTCAACGACAGCCTCGGCCACGCAGCCGGCGACTTCCTCCTCCAGGAGATGGCCTCGCGGCTGCGTTCCGCGCTCCGCGCCCAGGATCGGCTCGCGCGCTACGGCGGCGACGAGTTCGTGGTGCTCGTGCCCGGGGTCCGCGACCCGGGGGAGGCCGAGGGCGTGGCCAGCCGGCTGCTGGCGGAGGCGGCGAGACCGGTGGTCGTGCACGGGCACCAGGTGATGCTCGGAGCGAGCATCGGCGTCGCGGTGTCGAACCAGCGCAGCACCCCGCAGGCGCTCATGCGCGACAGCGACGCCGCGCTCTCGCGCGCGAAGGAGTCCGGGCGCGGGCGGATCGCCTACTTCGACCGGAGCATGCACAAGCAGGCGATGCAGCGCCTGACCACCGAGGACGAGCTGCGCAGCGCCCTGGCGGGCGACGAGCTCGTCGTGCACTACCAGCCCATCGTGGAGCACGCGTCGCGCGAGGTGGTCGGGCACGAGGCGCTGGTGCGCTGGAGCCATCCGGATCGCGGGCTGGTGCCGCCGCTCGACTTCCTCCCCATCGCGGAGACCACCGGGCTCATCGTGGAGATCGACCGCTTCGTCCTCCACTCGGTGTGCCGGGCGCTCGCCGACCGACGCCCCGAGCTCGCCGGCCACGTGAGCGTCAACGTCGCCCCGAGGCACCTGCAGGAGACCGGGTGGCGGCGGGCGATCGAGGAGACGGTCGCGGCCTACTCCGTGCCGACCTCGCGCATCGTGGTCGAGGTGACCGAGACGGGGATCCTGCCGCTGCTCGAGTCGCTCCAGCCCGACTTCGCGCTGCTGCGCGCCGAGGGCTTCGGCATCCACGTCGACGACTTCGGCACCGGCTACTCGAGCATCAGCCTCCTGCGCGACCTGCCGATCAACGGCCTCAAGCTCGACGGCTCCTTCACCCGCCGCCTCGGTGACCCCGACGGCAAGGCAGCCGTGCTCGCGGCAGGTCTGGCCGCGCTCGCGTCGAGCCTCGGCATCCAGAGCATCGCCGAGGGCGTCGAGACCGAGGACGATGCGGCGATCCTGCTCGCCCAGGGCTGGACGCACGCCCAGGGCTGGCTGTTCGGCCGCCCGCAGCCGCTCCCCGACGCGACGCACGCGCGCTAGGTTCGGACCCTCGACGAGGAGGGATCGGCCATGGAGGTCAAGGAGCTCGGGCATCTCGTGCTCTACGTGCGCAACCTCGAGCGTTCGGTGCGCTTCTACCGCGACGTGCTCGGCTGGCGGTCCATCCTCGGCGGCGGCGACGACCCGCTGCCGTTCCGCGCAGCCGCGTTCAACGCGCCGTCGAACCGGACCCATCACGAGCTGCTGCTCATCGAGGTGGGGGAGGACGCCGCTGGTCTGCCGCCGGGCCGGCGGATCGGGCTCTACCACTTCGGCCTGAAGGTCGGCGACAGCGACGACGAGCTGCGCGATGCGCTGCGCGTGCTGCAGGACAACGGCATCACGATCCTCGGCGCGAGCGACCACACGGTCACCCACAGCCTCTACATCGCCGACCCCGACGGCAACGAGATCGAGCTGTTCGTCGACGTGCCCGGCGTCGACTGGCGCAACGACCCGACCCTGATCGCCGCCCCGATCAAGCCGCTGCGGCTGTGAGCCACGGCGACGGGCAGCCGGACCACCGTCGGCCCCAGGCTCAGCCGGTCATCTGGAGCCGGTAGCTGCCCTTCCCGGACGCCTTCTGCCCGATGAGGAGCAGATCGGCATCGTGGACGACCTCTCGAGCCGTGAGGCCGGAACCCGGTCGGACGACCAGCGCTCCCACGGTCGCCGACAACGTGACCGGGCCGCGTCTGGTCTCCACGCTCCTGGCGACCTCGGCCACGATCCGCGCGCAGACGTCGCTCACCTCGTCGAGCCCCCGCACGGCAGCGCACACGATGACGAACTCGTCGCCGCCCACGCGCGACACCATGTCGCCCGATCTGAGGCAGTCGCGCATGCGGCTGGCCAGCGCGACGAGGACGTCGTCACCGATCGGATGGCCGAGGCGGTCGTTGACCGACTTGAACCCATCGAGGTCGACGCACAGGACGGCGGTGATCGAGCTGCGGCTCTCCATCGCGTAACGGAGGTAGTCGTCGAGCTGTCGCCGGTTCGGCAGCCCGGTCAGGGGGTCGAGGGCGGCCGAGTACTGAGCGGCGGCCTCCGCCCTGACACGCGACCGGGTCAGGACCAGCGAGAGCGCGGCGATGAGCGTCCATGCGGCGATACGAGTGATCAGGACGGGTGCTGGATCGTCCGAACCTGTCCAGAGCAGCCACCCCGCAGGAACGAGTGCGGCCACGGACAGGTACGCCACGGCCCGGACGGAGGCGAAGGTGGAAGCGGCCAGCGGCACCACGACGAGCAGGTTCGGTGCCAGCAGCGTCGGCCAGAGCCAGGCGCAGCCGGCGATCACGACCAGCCCGATCCATGCGAGGACCAGTCGCGGGTCGACCCGGGTTCCGCGGACCACACAGCCTCCTCGACCCGTCGAGCCTCGAGACCTGCGGGGCTCTTGATCGTAGAAGTGCTGCCGACGCGCACGCTCGCTGAACGGCCAGGGGATGGGTGCGGCTCAGGCCGCGACGAGCAGGTCCTGGTACGCCGGGTGCTTGTCGATCCAGGCCTCGTAGAACGGGCAGCTCGCCACGACCCGCAGGCCCTGCGCCCGGGCGGCATCGAGCGAGGTGCGGGCCAGCGCCCCGCCGATGCCGCGGCCCTCGAAGGTGGGCTCCACCTCGGTGTGCACGAACGTGATCACCTCGCCGTCCCGGCGGTAGACCGCGACACCCGCGAGGGCGCCGTCGACGCGCGCCTCCCATCGGCGGTGCTCGGGCGAGTCGGTGACGA
>JAKOVT010000341.1 GCA_029781935.1 Actinomycetes bacterium
GGCCGAGCAGGCGGAGGTCGCGGCGACGACGGCGACCGTCGCGGCGAGAGCGGCGATGCGGGCCGCAGGCTTCATGGGATCTCCAGGCGAAGGGGATGCCGTCGACAGACCGACGGTCTGATCGACGGTAGGGACACGGGCGTCGAAGACGTGAATCGGGAGAGCGAACCCTGAGTCTTGAGTCAGCAGGGCTTCAGGTCCGCGGCTCGGGGACGTTCCCATGGCGCGCTCCGGGGACCGCAGGCTCGGCGGGCGCCTCGAGCGACAGCGCACCTCGCAGCACCTCGGCGACGCCTGCCTGCCAGTCAGCGGGCATGAGCCGGTCGACCGCTGCGACCGTTCGTCCCGCGGCGACCGACTGCAGCAGCAGTGCGAGCCGCTCGGCGTCGACGTCGCGGCGGATCCAGCGGCACGCCTGGCCGTCGCGGACCAGGTCGGCGATCGCCGCGGTGAGCCTGACCTGGTGCGGCTCGAGCAGCGGGAGCAGCGACGGACGCCTCACGGAGGTCGCCAGCACACCGATGCGGACCGTGTCGTCGTAGGGCGACGACGTGCACGTCGCCACGCGCGTGAGCACGACGACCAGCTCGTCGGCGGTCGCGGGCGGTCGGCTCTGCAGCGCTGCGACGGTGCCGTCGACCGCCGCGGCGTACCGGGTCGCGCTGGCCTCGTCGAGCAGCGAAGCGAAGTCGCGGTAGTGGTGGTAGAGCGAGCCCTTGGAGGCGTGGGCGCGCGACAGCACCATCTCCACCGTGACGCCGTCGTCTCCGTGCTGCTCGAGGAGCGTCACGGCGGCGCTGTGCAGCGCGGCGCGGGTGGGGTGCGCGGTCACGGGACCAGTAGGCCAGCGGTCCGGCCGGAGGCACGAACCGCGTGAGCCTGCCGTGAGCCGCGACGAGCCGATCCTGAGCGAATGCACCGGATCCCGGCCGTCCGTGCCCGTCGGCCGTCCTGTCGGGGAGCGCGGCACCGGAGGCGGCAGCGACCGGTTCGCAGCCGATCAGTGCGGCCCGAAGGTCCCGCTCAGGTCGTCGTGCTCCTCCACCCGCAGCGCGATGAGCACGGCCGCGACGTCGTCGGACATCGGACCGCCGTTGCGCACCTGCATCGAGTCGGCGAGCCGCTCGAGGAAGCCGGCGTCGCGCGCCTCGTCGCGGGCGGCCGTCGCCACGAACTCGTCGAAGCCGACCCTGCTGGTCTCCCCCGGCGCGGTGCGGCCCTCGAAGATGCCGTCGGTGACCATGAGCACGGCGGAGTCGCGCTCGAGGGGCACCGTGTGCGTGCGCAGCTTCACGCCGTGCTGCACACCCAACGGCGGCCCGGACATCGGCCCGACGACGGCTCCGGATCCGCCGAGCACCAGCGGCGGCGGGTGCCCGGCGTTCGCGTACCGCAGCTCGAGATGCTGCAGGTCCACGGTGCCCATGAGCAGGGTGACGAGCATCGACCCGTCGCCGGCCTGCTCGTTGATGACCGAGTCGAGACCGGCCGTCCAGTCGTCGAGGTCGAGGCCCGGCAGCGCCGCCATCGCCACCCAGGCCGCGCGCATGGTCGCTGCCAGCGCCGCGGGCTCGGGACCGTGACCGGACACGTCGCCGATGAGGAAGCGGACGCCGCCGCCCTCCGGCAGCGGCAGCACGTCGAGGAAGTCGCCGCCCAGCAGCAGGTCGCGGACACCGGGCCGGTAGAGCGTGCGGACGTCGGCGCCGCACGCCGTGACATCGACCTGCGGGAGCAGCGCGCGCTGCAGCCGCTCGCCGAGGCGCTGCGCCTCGGCCTGCGCCTGGCGGCGCCGGACCACCGTCTTGGCGAGCGCCACCTGGTCGCCGAAGCGGTCGAGCAGGTCCAGCCACGCGGGCCCTGCCTCCGGCGCGGGCTCCGACCAGCCGAGGGTGAGGTAGCCGACCCTGCGGCCGTCGACGCGGATCGGTGTCGACGACCAGGCGCGGGTGCCCGAGTCGCGCATCCGGCGCCATCGCTCGGAGCCCTCGGGCTCGTCCTCGAGGCGGACCCACACCGTGCGGGTGTCGCGCGAGCCGACGAGCTCGGGGGCCGCGAGGACGACCGTGTCGATGCGGTAGCCGTCGGGCAGCATGCCCACCGGTTCGCCAGCGACGAGGCGGGCTCCTCGGTCGTCCATGTGCCAGTACATGCCGACCGCGGCGCCGAACAGCTCGCGGCCCTGCGACACGCTGGCCCGCCACACGTCCTCGATCCGCACGAGGCCGGACAGCTCGGTCACCCGGTCGAGCATCCGCTGCGTGACATCGGCGGTGAGCTCGTGGTCGCGGGCGACCGCCAGCTGCTCGGCCTGCCGCACCAGCGCCCGTTCCCGGCGACGGCGTACGGCGCTGCCGGCGACGACGAGCGCGACGAGGAGCACGACCGAGGAGAAGCGCAGCGGCCAGTTGGCCGTGGGCACGGCGGCGTAGGACAGCAGGAAGGCCCCGAGCGACACGAGACCGACCAGGCCGGTGGCCAGCGGACCGCAGACGAGGGCGGCCCCGAGGACGGGGACCAGCACGAACCCCGTTGGAGCCAGGCTCGTGCCGCCGATCGACGGGACGATCGCCAGTGCGGCGACGAGGACCACCAGCCCTGCGGCGACCGCCGCGCGACGCCGGTCCGATCTCAGATCCTCGAGCACCGCGTTATCACCGCCTCCGCGGCGTACCGCGTGTCCTGGACCCCGAGCGGCCCCTGACCCCGACGGTACGCCGTCAGGTGAGGCTTGCCTATCCCGATGCGCGGATCCGTCCGCTGGTCGGGTGCCCCGCACATCAGGACTTCGTCAAGGTGACGGGGGGCGCGTCAGGATCGCGTCAAGACGCACGGCGGCGACGCCGCGACGAGCCGTACGACGGTGCCGTGAGCCTGCTCAAGCGCGTCTTCGTCGGTGTCCCGCTCGACTCGGCCGAGGGCCACCGGACCCTGCTGTCCAAGCGGCTGGCCCTGCCCATCTTCTGCAGCGACCCGCTCTCCAGCGTCGCCTACGCCACCGACCAGATCCTGGTCGTGCTCGTGCTCGGCGGTCTCACGGCGCTGGCGTGGACCGGCTGGGTCGGGCTCGCGGTCGTCGCGCTGCTGGCGGTGGTCGTGACGTCGTACCGCCGCACGGGGTACGCCTACCCGAACGGCGGCGGCGCCTACGCCGTGGCGCAGGACAACTTCGGGCAGCGGACGGCGCTCGTCGCGGCCAGCGCGCTCGTCGTCGACTACATCCTCACGGTGGCGGTGTCGGTGACGTCGGGCGTCGCCAACTTCACCTCGGCGTTCCCCGCGCTGGTGCCGTGGACCGTCGAGCTGAGCGTCGGCCTCGTGATCGTGCTGACGCTCATGAACCTGCGCGGCGTGAAGGAGTCGGGGAAGGCGTTCGCGGCTCCGACGTACCTGTTC
>JAKOVT010000374.1 GCA_029781935.1 Actinomycetes bacterium
GGAAGATGAACGAGCCGTCGAAGCGCACGTCGTCGACGAGCTTCATCGTGCGCTCGAAGTCCTCGTCGGTCTCGCCCGGGAACCCGACGATGAAGTCCGACGACAGCGACAGGCCGGGCCGCGCGGCCCGGAGCGTGCGCACGATCGACTTGTACTCGAGCGCCGTGTAGCCGCGCGTCATCGCCGCGAGGATCCGGTCGGAGCCCGACTGCACCGGCAGGTGCAGCTGCGAGACGAGCTTGTCGACGGTCCGGTAGACGTCGACGAGGCGCGGCGTCATCTCCTTCGGGTGCGAGGTCGTGTAGCGGAGGCGCTCGATGCCCGGCACCTCGGCCACGTGCTCGATGAGCGTCGCGAAGTCGGCGATCTCGTCGGTCCCCTCCATCGCGCCGCGGTAGGCGTTGACGTTCTGGCCGAGCAGCGTCAGCTCCTTCACGCCCGAGAGCGCGAGGTCCGCGACCTCGGTGAGCACGTCGGGCAGGGGGCGCGACACCTCCTCGCCGCGCGTGTAGGGCACGACGCAGAACGTGCAGTACTTGCTGCAGCCCTCCATGATCGACACGAACGCGGAGGCGCCCTCGACGCGCGGCGGCGGCAGGTGGTCGAACTTCTCGATCTCGGGGAAGCTCGTGTCGACCTGCGGGCGGCCTGTGGCGCGGCGCGCGCGGATCAGGTCGGGCAGCCGGTGCAGCGTCTGGGGCCCGAACACGACGTCGACGTAGGGCGCGCGCTTCACGATCGCCCCGCCCTCCTGCGACGCGACGCAGCCGCCGACGCCGATGATCACGTCGGGCCGGGCGGCCTTGATCGCGCGGACGCGCCCGAGGTCGTGGAACACGCGCTCCTGCGCCTTCTCGCGCACCGAGCAGGTGTTGAACAGGATGACGTCGGCGTCCTCGGGACGGTCGGTGGGCGCGAGGCCCTCGGAGGCGGCGAGCACGTCGGCCATGCGGTCCGAGTCGTACTCGTTCATCTGGCATCCGAACGTGCGGATGTAGACCTTGCGCGTCACGTCG
>JAKOVT010000384.1 GCA_029781935.1 Actinomycetes bacterium
GGCTTCGGCCTCGGCATGCTCGTCACGGCCGGCGTGTGCAGCGTCTCGCTCAACAACATGTTCGCCGGGTCCGGGCTGTGACGCTCACCTCCGAGCCGTCCGCGGCGCCGCAGCAGCTCGTCCACGGGAACGGCATGCCGCTGCGCGGCGACCGCATCCACCGCTACGTCACCGCGTTCTGCCCGCACTGCTCCGACGACGTCGTCGGCGTACGCCGTCTCTCCGGGTGGCTCGTCGAGCGCGACGACCGGATCTGGCTCGAGCGCGGCTGCCCCGACCACGGCTTCGTCCGCACCCTCTACGACGAGAGCCCGGAGATCCTGCGCTACCTCGAGCAGTGGACCGCGCCGACGAAGTGGCACGTGCCCGACACCGCCGGCAACTACGACCCGGTGCCCTCGGCGTACCTGCGCGGCCTCGGCGAGATGCAGACGCAGCACACGTGCATCCTGCTCGAGGACATCATCGAGACCTGCAACCTGCGCTGCCCCACCTGCTTCACCGACTCCGCCCCCGACCTGCGCGGCGTGGTGCCGGTCGAGGAGGTGCTCGCCAACGTCGACCAGCGCCTCGCCCGGGAGAACGGACGCCTGGATGTCGTGATGCTCAGCGGCGGCGAGCCCACGCTGCACCCCGATCTGCCCCGCCTGCTCGACGAGCTCGTCGCGCGCAACGTCGTACGGATCCTCGTGAACACCAACGGGATCGCCCTGGCGCGCGACGACGAGCTGCTCGACGTGTTCCGCCGCCACCGCCGCCGGGTCGAGGTCTACCTGCAGTACGACGGACTGCGCGCCGAGACGTCGCGCCACCACCGCGGCGGCGACCTCACGGCGCTGAAGGCCCGTGCGATGCAGCGGCTGTCCGACGCACAGGTCTTCACCACCCTCACCATGACGGCCGCGCTCGGCGTGAACGACGACGAGATCGGCGACGTGATCCGCGTCGCGATGCAGACGCCGTACGTCGGAGGCGTGTCGATCCAGCCGGTCTTCGGCTCGGGGCGAGCCGACGTGATCGACCCGCTCGACCGGCTCACCCACACCGGCGCCCTGGCTCGCCTCGGCCCGCAGACCGACGGGCTCGTGACGTGGCGCGACCTCACCGCCCTGCCGTGCTCCCACCCGCACTGCGCGAGCATCGGCTACCTGCTGCGCACCGACTCCGGCGAGTGGCGCTCGCTCGTGTCGCTCATCGGCCACGACCGGCTGCTCGCCAACCTCGACCTCGTCGCCAACCGCATCGCCGACGACCAGATCCCGCGCGAGCTGCGCAAGGCGGTGAAGGCCTCGCTGCTCGGGCTGATGAGCGAGCAGACATCGCTGTCGCACCCCGACGTCGGCGCGCTCTGGCGCGACGTGTGCGAGACGTGCGACCTCGGCATCGCGTCGCTGGTGAAGTTAGCGGCGGCGGCTGGTCTGCCGGGGAGCGAGGAGCGGCTGCGCCGCATGCTCGGCGAGCGCGTGGTGCGGGTGTCCGTGAAGCCGTTCATGGACATGAGCACGATGATCGAGGAGCGGCTCACCCAGTGCTGCGTCCACGTCGGCACCCGATCCGCGGAGCAGGACCAGTGCGCCCCGTTCTGCGCGGTGCAGGCGTGGCCGGCGCTGTCGCACCAGCGGCTCTCGACCGCGGTGACCCACCCGGTCGCGATCCCGATGCCCACCCTCGTCACCGGAGGCGAGTCATGACCGCACCGTCGGAAGGGCTGGCCGGGGTGCCCGAGCGCCCCGTGCCTGGCGACCCGGAGGCCGAGGCCCCGTTCGACCCGCTCAAGCTCTGCATCTTCACCACCGTCGCGCTGCTGGGGTGGATCCTCGGGCCGCTCGCCGTCGCGGTGTTCGCCGTCCTCGGTCTGGCCGGCTACTGGCGCGCGCACCGCGCCGGCCTCACCCGCAGCCGCTGCATCCTGCGCGACGTGCGGCTCGTGCTGTTCTACCTCGGCCTCGTCCTCGTGGCCGCGCTGGCCGGCATCGCCTGGACGGTCCACGGCTGGCTCACCTGACCACGACGTCACTGCCCCGATGCACGGAGAGTCGGCGAGTTTCCGTGCGTCCGGGCAGTGACGTCGAGGGATCCGTGCGTCCCGGCAGTGACGTGGAGGGATCCGTGCGTCCGGGCAGTGACGTCGGGGGATCCGTGCGTCCGGGCAGTGACGTCGGGGGATCCGTGCGTCCGGGCAGTGACGTCGGGGGATCCGTGCGTCCGGGCAGTGACGTCGGGGGATCCGTGCGTCCGGGCAGTGACGTCGACCCGGCGCGGCGGTCGGGAGGGTGCCCGTGCGGGAGGTCACGGCTCGTCGGCGTACCCGGGACGACGGGGCGGTCGTAGGCTCGACGCATGCCTGAGTTCGAGTACGAGGATCTGCTGCCGCTCGGTGCCGACGAGACGCCGTACCGCCTGCTCACGACCGAGGGGGTGAGCACCGTCGAGGCCGGCGGGCGCACCTTCCTGCAGGTCGAGCCGGAGGTGCTGAGCGGCCTCACCGAGACCGCGATCCACGACATCCAGCACCTGCTGCGCCCCGGCCACCTGCAGCAGCTGCGCAACATCCTCGACGACCCCGAGGCCTCGCCGAACGACCGCTTCGTCGCCCTCGACCTGCTCAAGAACGCCAACATCGCGGCCGGGTTCGTGCTGCCGATGTGCCAGGACACCGGCACCGCGATCGTCATGGGCAAGCGGGGCCAGCAGGTGCTCACCGCGGGCGACGACGAGCGCTTCATCAGCAAGGGCGTGTACGACGCCTATCAGAAGATGAACCTGCGCTACTCGCAGATGGCGCCGATCACGATGTGGGAGGAGCGCAACACCGGCTCCAACCTCCCCGCGCAGATCGAGCTCTACTCCGACACGGCTCCCGGCCACGAGAACACCTACAAGTTCCTGTTCATGGCTAAGGGCGGGGGCTCGGCGAACAAGTCGCTGCTGTTCCAGGAGACCAAGGCCGTCCTCAACCCCACGGCGATGCGGAAGTTCCTCGACGAGAAGCTCCGCAGCCTGGGCACCTCGGCGTGCCCGCCGTACCACCTCGCCATCGTCATCGGCGGCACCAGCGCCGAGTTCGCGCTGAAGACGGCGAAGTACGCCAGCGCCCGATACCTCGACGGCCTGCCCACCGGCGGCTCGATGACCGGGCACGCGTTCCGCGACCTCGAGATGGAGGCCGAGGTCCTGCAGATGACGCGCGACTTCGGCATCGGCGCGCAGTTCGGAGGCAAGTACTTCTGCCACGACGTCCGCGTCGTGCGCCTCCCCCGGCACGGCGCCTCGTGCCCCGTCGCGATCGCGGTGTCGTGCAGCGCCGACCGCCAGGCGCTCGCGAAGATCACGCCCGAGGGCGTGTTCCTCGAGCAGCTCGAGACCGACCCCGCGCGCTTCCTCCCCGACGTCACCGAGGAGCACCTCGACGACGACGGCGTCGTGACGATCGACCTCAACCGGCCGATGGACGAGATCCGTGCCGAGCTGTCGAAGTACCCGGTGAAGACGCGCCTCTCCCTCAACGGGCCGCTCGTCGTGGCGCGCGACATCGCCCACGCCCGGATCAAGGAGATGCTCGACAACGGCGAGCCGATGCCGCAGTACCTGAAGGATCACGCCGTCTACTACGCCGGTCCGGCGAAGACCCCCGAGGGCTACGCGAGCGGGTCGTTCGGTCCCACCACCGCCGGCCGGATGGACGCCTACGTCGACGCCTTCCAGAAGGCGGGCGGCTCGTTCGTCATGCTGGCGAAGGGGAACCGGAGCAAGGGCGTGACCGATGCCTGCCGCTCCAACGGCGGGTTCTACCTCGGCTCGATCGGCGGCCCGGCCGCGCGCCTGGCGCAGGACTGCATCACCCACGTCGAGGTGCTGGACTTCCCCGAGAACGGCATGGAGGCCGTGTGGAAGATCGAGGTCCAGGACTTCCCGGCGTTCGTCGTCGTCGACGACAAGGGCAACGACTTCTTCGCCGACACGCTCCGCCCGGTCGCCACGACCATCCCCGTCGGACCGCCCGCCTGACCCGTCCCACCCCCGGACCCCACGTAGTTCCCCAAACATGATCATGTTTGGGGAACTACGTGGGGTGCGGGGCGGCGGGGTCGTGCCCCGTGGGTCGTCGGCCACGGCGTACCGCGCATGCTCCATGCCTGTGGCGCGTGATCAGTGCCTGTGGTGCGTGATCAGTGCCTGTGGAGGCGCGATCAGTACCTGTGGGGCGTGCTCAATGCCTGTGGTGCGTGATCAGTGCCTGTGGGGCGTGATCAGTACCAGTTGTGCGAGCGGAAGTGGCTCCACGCACCGCACGGCGAGCCGTACCGGCTCTTGATATAGCCCAGGCCCCAACGGATCTGGGTGACAGGGTTGGTCATCCAGTCGGTGCCGGCCACGCGCATCTTCGAGCCCGGGAGCGCCTGCGGGATGCCGTGCGCGCCCGACGACTTGTTGTGCGAGCGGTAGTTCCAGTGGCTCTCGCGCGTCCAGAGGTTCACCAGGCAGACGTACTGCGCGGAGCTCTTCCAGCCGTAGCGGCTGGTCGACATCAGGCGCTTGGCGTGCCACTGCGCGTACGCCGCGGTGCCGAAGCGGAACGGCGCGACGGTCGTCTTCGCCGTGATCCGGACGACGGGCTTGGGACGCGGACGGGGAGCTGTGGTCGCGGTCGTGGTCTTCCGGGTCGACGCCGCGAGCGCGCGCGCGGTGGCGGTGCCCGCAACAGCACCGGCGGCGGTGACGTCGAGCACCGCGGCGTCGCTCACCCGCTCGCCGACGGCCGTGGTCCCGGCCGACGCGACGGGCACGACCTGCGGCACCGGCGCGACGCTGGACAGCGTGGCGACGGCGAGCGTGCCTGCGGCGAGCACGACGATGCGTCGGTGCGTCCGCGGCTCGTGCCGGAGGTGGGTGTTCACGTCTCGTCCTGGTCTCGGGCGTCGGGCGACGCGTGCGGGGCCCGCACCGGACTGCGTCGCGTCGGACCGCGGCGAGCCGGCTGCCGCACCTCGGCGGCGCGGACAGGTCCGCGCGACCGGGTCGGCGTACGACGTCGGAGGACACCGGGCGGCGACACCCGGTGCTGTCCCGGAGCTCTCCTCGGGCGATGTCCGGCGGGCGGATCGTCGCTCGGGGAGGGCTACGGGCCCTCCGACCCCGAGTGCGGGGGTCGTTGTCCTCCACCCTGCCGAGGCGCTCCGACAGCGCCAACCTCACCTCGCCGCGCTGAACCTCCAGTGGAGTGTTTGTCCACAGCGTGAACCTGCGTGTTCGCGGTCAAATCGGACACGCGATGTGAGGGGGGCCACACCGAAACGGGCACCAGCAGCGCTCACGCGCGCCTCAGCCGCCTGTCACGCCGTGCACACCGGACGGCCACGCTCCGGCACCCTCGACCTCCGCTGGAGGCAGTGTCGGCGCCTTGGACGTCGCCCGGACGGCGTAGTCCGGCTCCCGGGACGGACCTAGACCTGCAGGTCCTCGAGCATCTCGGTCACGAGCGCCGCGATCGGGCTGCGCTCGCTGCGGGTGAGCGTGATGTGGGCGAAGAGCGGGTGCCCCTTGAGCTTCTCCGTGACCGCCACGATGCCGTCATGACGGCCGACGCGGAGGTTGTCGCGCTGCGCGATGTCGTGGGTCAGGACCACGCGCGAATCACGACCGATGCGCGACAGTACCGTGAGCAGCACGTTGCGCTCCAGCGACTGCGCCTCGTCGACGATCACGAACGCGTCGTGCAGCGAACGGCCCCGGATATGAGTCAGCGGAAGGACTTCCAGCATTCCGCGGTCGGCGATCTCCTCCACG
>JAKOVT010000419.1 GCA_029781935.1 Actinomycetes bacterium
CGCCGGCGCCCCGCGGCCGCGGCACCGGTCGGATCGTGGCGATCGCCGTCGCGAGCGGGCTGCTCGCCGGCGCCCTCGGCGGCGTCGGCGCCTACACCCTCGCCGAGCAGCGGTCGCAGGCGCAGCTGACCTCGCCGGGCACGACGCTCCCGCAGTCCGACGCCGACCTCTCCTCCCGCCCGGCCGGGTCGGTGGCGGCGGTCGCGGCGGCGGTGCTCCCCACGGTCGTGCAGATCGAGGAGTCGGGCGCCGCGGGCGGCGGCACGGGGTCGGGCTTCGTCCTGCGCGAGGACGGCTACATCCTCACCAACAACCACGTCGTCTCCGGTGCCGCGGACGGCGGCAGCCTGTCGGTCTCCTTCCAGGACGGCCGCACGCTGCCGGCGCGCATCGTCGGCCGCGACGCCTCCTACGACCTCGCCGTCATCAAGGTCGACGCGACCGGTCTCAAGACCGCGACGCTCGGCAACTCCGACGGCCTGGTGGTCGGCGACAGCGTGATCGCGGTCGGCTCGCCGCTCGGGCTGGAGGGCACGGTCACCACCGGCATCATCTCCTCGCTCAACCGACCCGTGACGGCGGGCGGCTCGGGGGAGAGCAGTTACATCAACGCGATCCAGACCGACGCGGCGATCAACCCCGGCAACTCCGGCGGGCCGCTCGTGGACGCGGTCGGCAGGGTCATCGGCGTCAACTCCGCGATCGCCTCGCTCGGCTCCCAGCAGGGCGGGCAGTCCGGCAGCATCGGCCTCGGCTTCGCGATCCCGGTGAACCAGGCCAAGCGGGTCGCCGAGGAGATCATCTCCACGGGCCGTTCGACCCACCCGATCATGGGCGTCTCGGTCGACCTCGCCTACGCCGGACCCGGTGCCCAGATCAAGGGTGCGACCGCCGGCGGACCGGCCGAGAAGGCGGGCCTGCAGGCGGGCGACGTGGTCCTCGCGATCGACGGCCGGAAGGTGTCGGACTCCACCGAGCTCATCGTGGCCATCCGCACCCACGCTCCCGGCGACACGGTCACGGTCGAGGTGCAGGACGGCTCCGGCTCGCGCGACGTGCGGGTGACCCTCGCGGCGGACTCGTCGGCCGGCTGAGCCGACGTCGTACTCTGGTCCCGTGTTCTTCGACGTCGGCGGGGGCGAGTTCCTCGTCATCGCGATCGTGGCCGTGCTGCTGCTCGGCCCCGATCGCCTGCCGCGCGCCATCTCCTCGGGCGTGCGCTGGCTGCGTGCGCTGCGCGAGCAGGCGACGAAGGCGCGCGGCGACATCATGGCTGCCGCCGACCTCGACCCCTCGCTGACCGACGACCTGCGCCAGACCTTCGCCGACATCGGCGAGCTGCACCCGAAGCGGATCGCGTCGTCGTTCCTGTCCGACGCCGTGAACGGCACGACCGACGCCGTCACCAAGCCCGTCTCGCCGAACGGCCCGGGCACCGCGACGCCGAAGCCGGCGCCCAAACCGGCGTCGTCGTTCGACCCCGACGCCACCTGAGGCCCGGGCGGCGCGTCAGAGCAGCGGCGCGTGCAGCGGGAGGCCGGGCTCGAGGAGCTCGAGCAGCCAGCCAGGGATGGCGTCGCCGTCCTCGGCCCACGCGTCGTCGTCGACACCGGTCAGGGCGTGCACGTAGGACATCGAGCGGGTGAGCGGGCCCACCCGGATCGCGAGCTGGGCCTGGCGGCGCAGGGTCGCGCGGTCGGCGACGTCGGTCCATGCCTCGGTGTAGGCGTCGGCGATGCGGTCGAGCTGCGGGTCGTCGATGGCGAGGCCGTGGTGGAAGGCCACGGAGCGCAGCGTGACGAGCAGCGTCCCGAACGGGTGCGACACGCAGGAGTCGCCCCAGTCGATGAACACCGGCCCGTCGGCGACGATGTTGTTGTCGTGCAGGTCGTCGTGGTTGAGCGATGGGGCGATGCCCGCGCCAGCCAGCTCGTGGCAGGCCTCGGCGTATCCCGGGAGCACGGAGCGCAGCCGCGCGGCGTCCTCCGGCGTCAGGTGCGCAGGTGGCCGCTCCTCGACGAGCTGCGCGATCCGCTGCTCGAGCCGCGCCGTCATCTCGGCCGGCCTCAGGTCGTCGGCGCCGGCGGCGACGAGCGCTTCGACGTGGGTCTCGAGGTGGCGCTGAAGCGCCGCGTAACGGACGACCTGCTCGACCGTCACGTCGATCGGCGTGAGCCCGTCGTACGCCGTGCGCGACACCGGACCGCTGTCGGGCATCAGCGACAGGCCACGCTCGGCGTCGACCGCCAGCGGTCGCGGGGTGCAGGGCGCATCGAGGTCGGCCAGCAGGGCCAGGAGCCTTGCCTCGTAGCGCGTGCCGTCGCCGTTCCCCTTGAGCCAGAAGGCATCCGCGCCTTCGGTCTCGAGCCGCAGCATCGTCGACCACGGGCGCACGTGCGGCTGGGTCCAGCCGCGGAGGGATCGGCCGTGCGCCTCGAGCACCTCGACCGCCCACGACAGCGCCCCGTCGCGCCAGGACGGGTCGGTCCAGCGCGAGGGTGCCGCGAGCGTCATGCCCGCATCCTGGCGGAGCCGGGCAGCGCGGTCATCCGCGTTCCGGTGTCAGAG
>JAKOVT010000429.1 GCA_029781935.1 Actinomycetes bacterium
CGCCGACCCCCGCCCTCGCCGAGGTGCGGGGCATGTCGGCGTGCGCCCCGCTCGGAAGAGGTGCTCATGTCCCCGACGCTCACCGGACTCCTCGACGCCGTCGTGCCCGACCCGGCCGTCGCGGAGGTCGTGCGGCGCGCCCGGCTCACCGGCACGGCGTCGGCCACCGAGGCGCTCGAGGTCACGGCGCCGTCGGCGTACTACCCGATGCTCCTCGCGGCCCTCGCCGACGCCGACGGCGCCGACCGCCCGGTGCTCGCCGTCACCGCCACCGCCCGCGAGGCGGAGGACCTCGCGGCGGCACTCGCGAGCCTGCTGCCCGAGGAGTCGGTGGTCGAGTTCCCGGGGTGGGAGACCCTGCCGCACGAACGGCTCTCCCCCTCCAGCGACACGGTGGGCAGGCGTCTCGCGGTGCTGCGCAGGCTCGCGCACCCGGACCCCGCGGACCCGGCAACCGGTCCGGTGCGCGTCGTGGTCGCGCCGGTGCGCGCGGTGCTCCAGCCGGTCGTGAAGGGGCTCGGCGACCTGGCACCCGTGTCGGTGCAGCAGGGCGACGAGGTGTCGATGGAGGAGCTGGTACGCCGCCTGTCGGGCGCTGCCTACACGCGCACGGACCTCGTCGACAAGCGGGGGCAGTTCGCGGTGCGCGGCGGCATCCTCGACGTCTTCCCGCCCACCGAGGAGCATCCGGTGCGCCTGGAGTTCTGGGGCGACACGGTGGAGGAGATCCGTTGGTTCAAGGTGGCCGACCAGCGCTCGCTCGAGGTGGCGCCGCACGGCCTGTGGGCGCCGCCGTGCCGCGAGCTGCTGCTCACCGACGAGGTGAAGGGCCGCGCCCGCGTCCTGCGCGACCAGCATCCCGAGCTGCTCGACCTGCTCGACAAGCTCGTCGAGGGCATCGGCGTCGAGGGCATGGAGGCGCTCGCGCCGGTGCTGGCCGACGGCATGGAGCTGCTGGTCGACCTGCTCCCCGAGGGCTCGCTCGTCGTCGTGTGCGACCCGGAGCGCGTGCGCACCCGCGCGCACGACCTCGTGGCCACGAGCGAGGAGTTCCTCGCGGCGTCGTGGCACAACGCCGCTGCCGGCAACGTCACGCCGATCGACCTGCGTGCGGCGTCGTACCGGTCGGTGGCCGACGTGCGTGCCGCGGCGCTCGCGCGCGGCATCCCGTGGTGGGGGCTCTCGCCCTTCGGCGGCGACATGGCCGACGGCGAGGAGGACCTCGGCGCGCTCGACCCGGACCTCGTCGACCGCGTCACCGTCGACGTCCGCCCGGCCGAGAGCTACCGCGGCGAGACCGCCAGGGCCATGGCGCAGGTGGGGGACTGGCTCGCCGACGCGTGGTCGGTGGTCCTGGTCACCGCCGGCCACGGCACCGCGGAGCGCGTCGCGGAGTCGGTGCGCGGCGAGGGCTTCGCCGTCCGTCTCGAGCGCTCGCTGGACGCCGTCCCCGACACGGGCACGACCACCGTCGTCACGGGCGGTCTCGAGCACGGCTTCGTCTCGCCCGGGCTGCGCCTGGCGGTGCTGACGGAGACCGACCTCGTCGGTCAGCGCTCGACCACGCGCGACGCGCGGCGGATGCCGACGAAGCGACGGGCGACCATCGACCCGCTGCAGCTCAAGGCGGGCGACTACGTCGTGCACGAGCAGCACGGCGTCGGCCGGTACGTCGAGATGGTGCAGCGCACGGTCGCGGGCGCGACCCGCGAGTACCTCGTCATCGAGTACGCGCCCGCCAAGCGCGGGCAGCCGGGAGACCGCCTCTACGTCCCGACCGACCAGCTCGACCAGGTCACGCGCTACGTCGGCGGCGAGGCGCCGTCGCTGCACCGCCTCGGCGGCGCGGACTGGACCAAGACCAAGGCGCGCGCCCGCAAGGCGGTGCGGCAGATCGCCGGCGAGCTCATCCGGCTGTACGCCGCGCGCATGGCCAGCCGCGGCCATGCCTTCGGCGTCGACACGGTCTGGCAGCGCGAGCTCGAGGACGCGTTCCCCTACAACGAGACGCCCGACCAGCTCTCGTGCATCGACGAGGTCAAGCAGGACATGGAGAACGTCATCCCTATGGACCGGTTGATCTGCGGCGACGTCGGCTACGGCAAGACCGAGATCGCCGTGCGCGCCGCCTTCAAGGCCGTGCAGGACGGGAAGCAGGTCGCCGTCCTCGTGCCCACGACGCTGCTCGTGCAGCAGCACCTGTCGACCTTCACCGAGCGCTACGCCCCGTTTCCCGTGAAGGTCGCCGCGCTGTCGCGGTTCCAGACAGACAAGGAGGCCAAGGAGGTCATCGCGGGTCTCGCGGAGGGCAGCATCGACGTCGTCATCGGCACGCACCGGCTGTTCAGCGCCGAGGTCCGCTTCAAGGACCTCGGCCTCGTGATCGTCGACGAGGAGCAGCGCTTCGGCGTCGAGCACAAGGAGCACCTGAAGGCGATGCGGATGGACGTCGACTTCCTGACGATGTCGGCGACCCCGATCCCACGGACGCTGGAGATGGCCGTGACCGGCATCCGCGAGATGTCGACCATCCAGACGCCGCCCGAGGAGCGGCACCCGGTGCTCACCTACGTCGGACCGTACGACGACAAGCAGGTCGCCGCGGCGATCCGGCGCGAGCTGCTGCGCGACGGCCAGGTGTTCTTCGTGCACAACCGGGTCGAGTCGATCGACCGGGTCGCGAACAAGCTCCGCGAGCTCGTCCCCGAGGCGCGCATCCAGACGGCGCACGGTCAGATGAACGAGCACACGCTCGAGCAGGTGATCGTCGACTTCTGGGAGAAGGAGTTCGACGTCCTCGTCTCGACCACGATCGTGGAGAGCGGTCTCGACATCCCCAACGCCAACACGCTGATCCTCGACCGGGCCGACCTGTTCGGCCTCTCCCAGCTGCACCAGCTGCGCGGCCGGGTCGGACGCAGCCGCGAGCGCGGCTACGCCTACTTCCTCTACCCGCCCGAGAAGCCGCTCACCGAGACCGCGCACGACCGGCTGCAGACCATCGCGGCCAACACCGACCTCGGTTCCGGCATGGCCGTGGCCATGAAGGACCTCGAGATCCGCGGCGCCGGCAACCTGCTCGGCGGCGAGCAGAGCGGCCACATCGCCGACGTCGGCTTCGACCTGTACGTCCGGCTCGTCGGCGAGGCGGTCGCGGAGTACCGGCAGGGCGGAGCCGTCGAGGAGGTGCCCGAGGTCAAGATCGAGGTGCCGATCGACGCGCACGTACCGCACGACTACGTCGCGGAGGAGCGGCTGCGCCTCGAGGCCTACAAGCGGCTCGCGGCGGCGACCACCGACGAGGAGGTGGAGGCGGTGGTCGAGGAGCTCGTCGACCGCTACGGCCAGCTCCCCGAGCCGGTGTCGAACCTGCTCGCGGTCGCCCGGCTGCGGATCCACGCCCGCCGCGCCGGCGTCTCCGAGATCGTCGTACAGGGGAACTACCTGCGGTTCTCGCCCGTCGAACTCCCGGACTCGCGCGCGATGCGGCTGTCCCGGCTCTACCCGGGAAGTCTCGTGAAGCCCGCGACCCGTACGATCCTGGTGCCGCGCCCGATGACCGCCCGCGTGGGCGGCCAGCCGGTCCGCGACACCGCCCTGCTCGACTGGCTCCGCGATCTCCTCGACGCCGTGCTGCTCGAGCCGGTCACCGCCACGTGAGAGGTACGTCCGTGAAGCTCCGCCGCCCCGCAGTCGCCGCAGCCGCCGTCGTCGTCGCCGTGCTCGCCCTGTCGGCATGCAGCCAGCCCGCGGCCGGCACCGCGGCCACCGTGGGCGGGACGAGCATCTCGCTGTCGGAGCTGTCGGCCAACGTGGCCGAGCTCAAGGGCCAGGTCACCGCGCTGCCCGGGGCCAGCTGGGACGACGCGAAGGCCACCTCGCGCGTGCTCACCGACGACGTCACGTACCTGCTCCTCGACGAGGCCGCGCGCCGCGAGGGCATCACTGTCACCCAGGGCGACATCGACAAGCTGATCAACGACGCCGTCCAGAGCAACGCCGGCGGCGACCGCACCAAGTTCGCGGAGAACCTCGCTGCGTCCGGCACGCCGGAGAGCCGGATCCCTGCGGCCGCCCGGGCCGTCCTCATCCGCGCGGCCCTCGAGAAGAAGCTGGCGCCCGGCGAGACCGAGGCGCTGAAGGTCGACGATGCCGTCAAGGCGTACCTGGCCAAGGTCGCCGACGAGCTCGGCGTCGACATCTCCCCGCGCTTCGGCACGTGGGACACCGGCACCGGGGGCCTCGGCGACCCGCCGAACGACCTCTCCGTGCCGGCCGACGCCGGCACCCCGGCGACCTCGGCGTCGCCGCAGCCGTCCGGGAGCTGACGGCGTGGGCGACCGGCTCGTCCTGCTCGCGACGACGCCGCGGGTCGCCCCCGGCCTGCTCAGCGACGAGGCCTGGTCGCTGCTGCGCGAGGCCGACCTGGTCCTCCTCCCCGACGACGGCCACCCGCTGGCCGAGCCGCTGGCCGTCGCCGGGGTCGACGTCTCCCCGCTCCCCGCGACGCCGGTCGACGACCTCGCCCTGCGTCTGCTCGGCGAGGCGCGGGGCCGCACGGTCGTGTGGGTCGCGAGCGCCGACGGCGACCCGGGTCTCGCGGACGCCCTGGTCCGGACCGAGCACGACGTACCCGTCGACGTCGTGCTGGGGTCGTGGGACCTTCCCGGCGCGCACCTGCTCGACCTCGTCGCGGTGATGGACCGGCTGCGCTCGCCCGGCGGCTGCCCGTGGGACGCGGAGCAGACCCACGACTCGCTCGTGGAGTACCTCGTCGAGGAGGCGTACGAGACCGTCGAGGCGATCGAGACGCGCGACGACGACGCGCTGCGCGAGGAGCTCGGCGACCTGCTCCTGCAGATCGCCTTCCACGCCCGGATCGCCGAGGAGCACGAGCAGCCCTGGGACATCGACGACGTCGCCGACGGCATCGCCGCCAAGCTGGTACGCCGTCACCCGCACGTCTTCGCAGACCACGACGCACGGACCCCGGCAGAGGTCGAGGAGAACTGGACCCGGCTCAAGGCGCAGGAGAAGCAGCGCGCCTCGGTCACCGACGGGATCCCGGCGTCGCTCCCGGCGCTCGTGCTCGCCGGCAAGCTGCTGCGCCGCGCCGCCGGCGTCGACGCCGTGCCCGTGCCGTCCGACGCAGCGGCCGCCGCCCGAGACGCGCTCGCCGCCCTCGCGCCCTCGCCCGGCGCGCCGGTCGAACCGCAGCGCCCCGACCTCGCGACGGCGTACGGCGACCTCCTCCTCGCGATCGCGGTGCAGGCTCGCGCCGACGGCGTCGACGCCGAGCACGCGCTGCGCGACGCCGTCCGCGACTACCGCGCCCGCATCCGCACCGCCGAGCACCTCGACGACTGATCCCGATCAATGTGCCCCCGGGTGCGCTAGAAGCACCCGAACCGCCCCCGACTTGGGAGGCGGCGGAGCCCATGGGGCTGATCCGGTGCTTCTAGCGCACCGTGGGGCACATTCATGGCAGGGGGTGGGGGTTGTAGCGTCCCGGGGGTGACGCATGAGTGGGAGTTCGGCGAGCACGCCGACGACGTCGAGACGACCTTCGCCGCGCTGTCCGACCGGGTGGTCGACAGCGTCCTGGCGCGCGACCCGGTGGCCGCCACCTGGCTCGGCGACCACCGCTTCGACGACCGGCTTCCCGATCGCTCGCCCGAGGGCGTGGCCGAGACGATCGCGATGCTCGACCAGGCGCTCACCGCCGTGGACCAGCTCGACGACCTCGCGCTCGGCACCACCTCGGCGGTCGACCTCGAGATCCTGCGCGCGCGGCTGACCGGCGAGCGCGTCGTCCTCGCCGAGATCGCGCCGCACACGTGGGACCCGCTCGAGGCCAACCCCGGTACGGCGATCCACCTGTTGCTCTCCCGCGACTTCGCGCCGCTCGAGGAGCGCCTCGCCTCCGTGGTCGGCCGCCTCGACGCGGTGCCCGAGGCGCTCGAGGAGGCGCGCCGTTCGCTCGAGGACATGCCGCGCGTCCACGTCGAGACGGCCATCGGCCAGTTCGAGGGCACCCGCGCGATGCTCACCAGCGTCCTCGACGAGGAGCTCGACCGCGCACCCGGTGCTCGCGCCGCCGTCGAGCCCGCCCGCGCTGCGGCCCTCGGCGCGCTCGAGGCGCACATCGGGTGGCTCAGGGACCGGCTCGAGTCCGGTCTTGCCGACGGCGATCCGCGCCTCGGCGAGGAGAGGTACGCCGCGAAGCTCTGGGCCACCCTCGACGCCGGGCTCACGCCCGACGACGTGCTGCACCGCGCGGAGTCCGATCTCGCGCGGCTCGAGGGCGAGATCGCCCGTGCCGCCGCCGACTACCTCGGCGAGGCCGTGCCACCACCGGACGACGCCGGCCCCGTCGTACGCCGGGCCCTCGACGCGGTCGCCGCGGAGGGTGTCGTCACGAACGGCACCGTCCTCGCGCTGTGCGAGGACGCCCTCGCACGCACGACGGACTTCGTGCGCCAGCACGAGCTCGTCACCGTGCCCGACCTCCCGGTCGAGATCATCGAGATGCCCGAGATCCACCGCGGCGTGGCGGTCGCCTACTGCGACCCGCCCGGCGCTCTCGAGACCCGCGACCTGCCGACCTTCTTCGCAGTGTCGCCGACGCCGTCGGACTGGGACGAGCAGCGCGTCGCGTCGTTCTACCGCGAGTACAACGGCCGGATGCTGCACAACCTCACCGTCCACGAGGCGATGCCCGGCCACGTGCTGCAGCTCGCGCACGACCGGCTCTTCGACGCGCCGACCATGGTGCGCCGCGCGTTCTGGAGCGGTCCGTTCGTCGAGGGCTGGGCCGTGTACGCCGAGCAGCTGATGGCCGACCGCGGCTACGACGCCGGACTCGGCGAGCGCGGTGCTCTCTCGATCCGCCTGCAGCAGCTGAAGATGCAGCTGCGCATGACCATCAACGCGATCCTCGACGTGCGCGTGCACACGCGCGGGATGACCGAGGACGAGGCGATGCGCCTGATGACGGTGCGGGGCCACCAGGAGGAGGGCGAGGCGTTCGGCAAGTGGCGGCGCGCGCTGCTCACCTCGACGCAGCTGTCGACCTACTACGTCGGCTACATCGGCGTGCGCGACGTCGTCGCCGACGTGCGCGCCGCGCACCCGGGCTGGACCGACCGTCAGGTGCACGACGCCGTGCTGGCGCACGGGTCGCCGCCGCCGCGGCACCTGCGGACGCTGCTGGGCATCTGACGTGACCGACGTACGCACACGCACCGACGTCGACGTCGCCTCCGTCCAGAGGCGCACGCTGGGCGTGCTGTCGACCTATCAGAGCCTGTCCGGGATCGCCGTCGCCGGCGCGATCCCCGCGGGCGCGCTCATCGCGGCCGGCGTCAGCGGCAGCGAGGCGGCGGCGGGCTTCGCGCAGACCTCCGGGGTGGTGGGCGCCGCGCTGGCAGCCCTCCCGCTCGCCCGGCTCACGCTGACCGGCGGCCGACGTCGCGCCCTCGCGGTCGGCGTCTCCCTCGGCGCGCTCGGCGCGGTCGTCGTCGTGATCGCGGCGGTCGCACGGTCCTTCCCGCTCGTGGTGCTCGGCTGCCTGCTGGTGGGCGCGGCGTCGGCGTCGAACTACCAGGCCCGGTACGCCGCGGCGGATCTCGCCGTCCCCGAACGCCGGGCCCGCGATCTCTCGCTCGTCGTCTGGGCCTCGACGATCGGTGCGATCCTCGGCCCGAACCTGCTCGAGGTCTCGGGCCGGCTCGCCGTGTCCCTCGGGCTGCCGCAGCTGTCCGGACCCTACGTCGTCGCGGCCGCCTGCCTCGGCGTCTCGGCGCTGCTCATGGTCGTGCTCCTGCGCCCCGACCCGTATCTGCTGGCTCGGCGCCTGGCGGTGCAGGCGGGCGACGCGTCGGCTGCGGGGTCCAAGCGGCTGCGCGACGGCATCGCCCACGTCCGGCAGCACGCCAAGGCGCGCCTGGGCATCACGTCGGTGGCCATCGGCCACGCCGTCATGGTGATGGTGATGGTGATGACCCCGGTTCACATGCGCCACGTCGACGTGCAGCTGCAGCTGATCGGTCTCGTGATCTCGGTGCACGTCGCGGGCATGTACGCGTTCAGCCCGCTCGTCGGCATGGCGGCCGACCGCTTCGGCCGCCGCGTCGTCGTCGCTGCAGGAGTGGTGATCCTCGCGCTGGCGTGCGTGCTCGGCGCTGCCGCTCCGGCCGACGACGTACCGCGACTCGGGGTCGCGCTGTTCCTGCTCGGCCTCGGTTGGTCGTGCACGCTGATCGGCGGCTCCACGCTGCTCGTGGAGGACGTCGACCCGGGCGACCGGCCCGCCGTGCAGGGCGCGTCCGACCTCGTGATGAACGTGGCCGGAGCCGTCGGCGGCATCGTGGCCGGACTGGTCGTCGCTGCGTCGTCGTACGCCGTGCTGTGCCTGGTCGCACTCGTTCCCGTGATCGCGCTCGGCGGCTACGTCGCCTCCTCGCTGCGGCGCCTGCCGGCGTCGCCGCCGCCGGGCAGCTCACCGGTGTAGGCGATGGTCTCCGCGAGGTCGGAGACCTTGCGGTTGAGACGCTGACTGGCCTTGCGGAGCTGGTCCATCGCCTGCTCGTTGGTGAGCCCGCGCGAACCCATGAGGATGCCCACGGCCGTGCTGATGACCCGACTGTTGTCGAGCGCGTCCTCGTACTGCTGCGCCGACTCGTGCTCCTGCGCGCGGTCGAGGGCCAGCGACGCCTGCGCTCCGAAGATGATCGCCACCGCCTCGTCCTGCTCGTCGAAGGCGCCCGCGGTCCCGGCGTACAGGTTGAGGGCGCCTGTGCGCTCGTCGTGCTGGAAGAGCGGCACGGCGAGCATGGAGCGGATCCCGAGCGCCTCGGCGCGCGGGGCGAACCGGGGCCACCGGGTGTCGCAGCCGAGGTCCTCGCCCCGGAACACCTGGTCGCGCGTGGTCGCATCCACGCACGGCCCCTCGGCCAGCTCGTACTGGGCGTGGTCGACGCGCTCGGGCAGGGCGTCGCTGGAGGCGATCGTGACGAACCCCTCGCCGCGCAGCAGGGTGATGCCGGCGTGCTCCGCGCTCGGGATGGTCGCCAGGGCCTGCGCCACCACCTCGTCGAGCGCGGAGGAGGTCGACGGCTGGTTCGCCAGGGCCTGGGCCGCCGAGTCGATGCTGGTGGCGACCTCCACGAGCCGACGTGTCGCCTGGTCGTCCGACTCCATCTCGCTCCTCGCAGCCTCGGATCGCGCACACCGCGACCGACACTGTGAGTCCTTCGGAGCGATCCCGCAACGACCCGTGCGATGGGAGCGCGCGTCCTTGCGCATCGGCCGTCGGTGCACGATCGTGGACAGCGGTCAAGACGCGGCCGTACCGGGAGACCCCTGCCTGGAGCGACCATGCGAGACCCTCTGTCCATCAGTCCTCGGCCGCGAGATGCTCTCGACGAATCGCCGACCACCGAGCCCGAGACGCTGTCCGTCGGGCCGAACGGCTCTCCCACCGTCAGCGGACGGGTCGAACGGGAGGGCGCGTGGTCGGCGCCGGGCACGCGCACCCGGTCGCGGTGGGGCGGCCACCCGGTGCAGCCCGACCCGATCGCCTTCCGCTGCGTGCTGCGCGGCGAGCTCGATTTCGAGCGCCGCGATCAGCTCTTCGAGATCGCCAGCGCGTTCGAGGCCAGCCGTTGCGCGCGCGCTGAGATCGACGTGTCCGAGGTGAGCTTCGTCGACTCCACCGCCCTGGCGATGCTCCTGGCGATGCGACGCACCGCCATCGAGCGCGACGGCGCGGTCGTGCTGGTGCACCCGGGACGTCGACTGCGGCGGCTGCTCACCGTCGCAGGCGTCGACGGGCTCTTCTCGATCGACGAGCCGCCCACGTCGGTCTGACCCGCTGCGGTCGTCCTCGCTCGTCAGCCCGCGTCGCGCGTCTCGTCCGGAGCGAGCAGACCCAGGCGCATGCGTGCCGCCGTCAGGTGCGGGTTCGTGCGCCGCGACTCGGGCACCGCGAGCAGCGCGGCGCGGATGGCGCGCGCCGAGACGCTCGCCGACAGGTCCGTCGTCGGCAGCCCGGGCATCGAGAGCATCCGGCGCGCCCAGCGGGGCAGCAGCCCGACGCCCGTGAGGGCGAAGGTGGTCCAGGCGGGCCTGGCCGGCGTGAGCCACTCGACCCTGGGTTGCATCGGCGGCCAGATCAGCGACCGCACCGCGGCTCGCGCCTGCGGGGTGGCCTCGAGCGCGGGACGCACGTCGCGCAGGTAGCCGTGCAGCTGCTCCACGGTCCGTGGCACGTCGGCCTCGCGGCAGCCGACGAGCCGGGCAGCGACGACCTGCTCCTCGACGTACCGGTCGGCCTCGTCGTCGGTCATCGGCGCGCCCGACCGGCGGTGGCCCTCGAGCCAGGAGTCGACGGCTCCGCAGTGAACCCACAGCAGCCATTCGGGACGGTCGAGACCGAGCACAGCGTGCACCCGCCGGACGCGTGCAGCGGCCGCCTCGGCCTCCACCACGGTGCCGTAGGTGATCTCGTTGACGTACTTGCCGGTCCGCGACAGTCGCCCCCACGGGTCGTCGCGCGCATCGGTCACCCGGTCGAAGCCGAGCATCACGTCGGGGTGCAGCGACTGCAGCGCCAGCGCCCTGATGCCGCCCACGACGGATGCCGGGTCGTGGTGCACCCGCCACGACAGCGACTCCGGGCCGAACAGGCCGGGGTCGGCGGTCGTCCGGTCGAGCGACTCCAGCGGCGTGAAGCCGCTGCGGAAGCCGGTGGGGCGGGCTGCGTCGTCCATGGTCCTCCCAGCGTGCGGCTCGCGATGCCCGCCCGCAACCGTCGATGTGTGCTGACGCTGCCCTCGGGACCGGCGTCAGCACACGTCGACAGTGGGATGCGGCACATCCCGGGCTGCGGCGCCGGACCGGTTCGGGTTCGTGCACGCCCGACCGATAGGGTCGGGAGCGAGCCCTGACCGTCCCACCTACGGAGCATGCTGTGGCCTTCATCGACGCCGTCATCGCCCGCGAGATCCTCGACTCCCGCGGCAACCCGACCGTCGAGGTGGAGGTGGGGCTCGACGACGGCACCGTCGCGCGCGCCGCCGTCCCCTCCGGCGCCTCCACCGGGGCGTTCGAGGCGGTCGAGCTGCGCGACGGCGGCGACCGCTACGGCGGCAAGGGCGTCGAGCGCGCAGTGCAGGCGGTCGAGGACGAGATCGCACCGGAGATCCTCGGCTTCGATGCCGCGGAGCAGCGCCTCGTCGACCAGGTGATGATCGACCTCGACGGCACCCCCAACAAGGAGCGCCTCGGCGCCAACGCGATCCTCGGCGTCTCGCTCGCCGTCGCGAAGGCCGGCGCCGACTCCGCGGGCCTGCCGCTGTTCCGCTACGTCGGCGGCCCGAACGCCCACGTGCTCCCGGTGCCGATGATGAACATCCTCAACGGCGGGTCGCACGCGGACTCCGACGTCGACATCCAGGAGTTCATGATCGCGCCGATCGGCGCGGAGAGCTTCCGCGAGGCGCTGCGCATGGGTGCCGAGGTCTACCACGCGCTCAAGTCGGTCCTGAAGAAGGAGGGGCTGTCCACCGGCCTCGGCGACGAGGGCGGCTTCGCGCCCAACCTGCCCAGCAACCGCACCGCGCTCGACCTGATCCTCAAGGCGATCGACATCGCGGGCTTCACCGCCGGCACCGACATCGCGCTCGCGCTCGACGTCGCCGCCAGCGAGTTCTTCGACGACGGCGTCTACACCTTCGAGAGCTCGTCGAAGACGGCCGAGGAGATGTCGGCCTACTACGCCTCCCTCGTCGCCGACTACCCGCTGGTGTCGATCGAGGACCCGCTCAACGAGGACGACTGGGACGGCTGGAAGACCCTCACCGACGAGATCGGCAGCAAGGTCCAGATCGTCGGCGACGACCTGTTCGTCACCAACCCCGAGCGCCTCGCCCGCGGGATCGAGAACTCCACGGCCAACGCCCTGCTCGTGAAGGTGAACCAGATCGGCTCGCTGACCGAGACGCTCGACGCCGTGGCCCTGGCCCACCGCAACGGCTACCGCTGCATGATGAGCCACCGCTCCGGTGAGACCGAGGACGTCACGATCGCCGACCTCGCGGTCGCCACCGACTGCGGCCAGATCAAGACCGGCGCTCCCGCGCGGTCGGAGCGGGTGGCCAAGTACAACCAGCTCCTGCGCATCGAGGAGGAGCTCGACGACGCGGCGCGCTACGCCGGTCGCGCTGCCTTCCCGCGTTTCCAGGCCTGACTCGGCGACACTGGACCACGTGAGCGGACCGGCGCGTCGGGCTGCGGAGCGCCAGGCGGCGCGCCGCACGACGTCCGCACGCGCCTCGAGCACGCGCACGTCGGGGTCCGGTGCGAAGGGCTCGTCGGCCACGGCGCCCTCGACGAAGGCCACCACGGCGAAGGCCGCCGCCTCGGCGAAGGCTGCGGTGGCACGGCGCCCGAGCCTCACCGGGCGCGCGGTCGTCCTCGCCGGCGTGCTGGCGCTCGTCGTGTTCACCCTCGCCGTCCCGACCCGTGAGCTCATCGCCCAGCGGTCGGAGATCAACGCGCTGAGGGCGCAGAACGACACCGCACAAGCACGGGTCGACGCCCTCGTCGTCCGTCAGGAGCGGCTGCAGGACCCGGCCTACGTCACGTCTCTGATCCGCGAGCGCCTCCACTACGTGCTGCCCGGGGAGGTCGGCTACGTGGTGCTCGACCCGTCCGAGGCGCCGGCACCGTCGTCCTCGAAGAAGGCCGCCGCCCCGGTCGCCTGGTACGGCACGCTGTGGAAGTCCGTGCAGACCACGGACGGCGCGGCCGGCGACGACGAGAAGACCGTGATCCCCGTGCGCCCCAACGCTCCTCGCTGATCCGGACCGACGTGACCGAGCCCAGTGCTACCGACATCGCCGCCGTGCGCCGCCAGCTCGGGCGCGAGCCGCGCGGCGTACGGGCCGTGGCGCACCGCTGCTCGTGCGGCGACCCGGATGTCGTCGAGACCGAGCCGCGGCTGCCCGACGGCACGCCCTTCCCGACGCTCTACTACCTCACCTGCCCGCGTGCGGCCGGCCTCATCGGCACGCTGGAGGCCGAGGGCGTCATGCGGGCGATGCAGGACCGGCTCGCCGCCGACCCGGAGCTCGCCGCCGCCTACCAGCGGGCCCACGAGGACTACCTCGCGCGCCGGGACGCGATCGGCCATGTCGAGGAGATCGACGGGATCACGGCCGGCGGGATGCCGACCCGGGTGAAGTGCCTGCACGTGCTCGTGGCGCACGCCCTCGCAGCCGGTGCCGGTGTGAACCCGTTCGGCGACGAGGCGCTCGCGATGCTGCCCGACTGGGGTTCCACCGGGCCGTGCACGCGGGACGAGGCGTGACGCGCGTCGCGGCGATCGACTGCGGAACCAACGCGATCCGCCTGCTCGTCGCCGACGTCGTCGACGGCCGCGTGGTGGACCTCGACCGCCGGATGGAGACCGTCCGCCTCGGCGAGGGCGTCGACGCGACCGGGCGGCTCGCCGACGCCGCGCTGGCCCGCACCTTCGCGGCCTGCGAGCGCTACGCCGCGATCGTCCGCGACCTCGGTGCCGAGCGGGTGCGCTTCGTGGCCACGTCGGCGTCGCGCGACGCCGAGAACCGCGACGTGTTCGTGGCCGGTGTTCTCGAGCGGATCGGCGTCGTACCGGAGGTGATCTCCGGCGACGAGGAGGCGGCGCTGTCCTTCTCGGGCGCCACGCGCGGGCTGGTCGGCGGGGAGCCGCCGTACCTCGTGGTCGACATCGGCGGCGGCTCCACGGAGTTCGTGCTCGGCACGGCCCATCCGGTGGCCGCGCGCAGCGTCGACGTCGGGTGCGTGCGGATGACCGAGCGCCACGTGCGCCACGACCCGCCGACGCCCGACGAGGTGGACGCGATCTCCGCCGACGTCGATGCGGCGATATCCGCGGCGGCAGAAGCGGTCCCCATCGAGGAGGCGCGCACGTTGGTCGGGTTGGCGGGCTCCGTGACCACCGCCGCGGCGCTGGCGCTGGGTCTGCCCGAGTACGACGCCGCTCGCATCCACGGCGCGCGCATCGCGGCCGCGGACATCGCCCGGGTGTCCGACCAACTGCTCACGCTCGACCACGACGGCCGCAGTGCGCTGCCGCCGATGCACCCGGGACGCGTCGACGTCATCAACGCCGGCGTGCTCGTGCTGCGCCGCATCCTGGACCGCACCGGCCTTCCCGAGGTGCTGGTGAGCGAGCACGACATCCTCGACGGCATCGCCGTCGCCCTCGCGGAGGACTGAGCCGGCGCGACTCGGGTTGCCGGCGCGTCCGACCGTGCGAGGGTGGGGGCATGACGGACCTGCGATCCCTGCCCCTGACCCTGCTCGACGGCTCGACCACCACGT
>JAKOVT010000497.1 GCA_029781935.1 Actinomycetes bacterium
TCGCCCTGCCCTACTCCTCGGGCACCACGGGCCTGAGCAAGGGCGTGATGCTCTCGCACCGCAACCTCGTCGCCAACGTGGCGCAGACCCTGGGCGGCGCGAACGTCCGCGAGGACGAGAAGTTCATCGCGTTCCTGCCCTTCTTCCACATCTACGGCATGCAGGTGCTCATGAACACCGGCCTTCGCGCCGGTGCCACCGTCATCACGATGCCTCGCTTCGAGCTCGAGGACTTCCTGCGCCTGCACCAGGAGTACGGCATCACGCGCTCCTTCGTCGCACCGCCGGTCGTCGTCGCGCTGGCCAAGCACCCCATGGTCGACCAGTACGACCTGTCGAAGCTCGAGCAGGTGTTCTCCGGCGCCGCCCCGCTGTCGGCCGAGCTCGCGCTCGAGGCGGGCGCCCGCCTGGGCTGCGAGGTCGTCCAGGGCTACGGCATGACCGAGATGTCGCCCGTGTCGCACCTGACCCCGCCCGGCATGTCCAAGCCGGGCTCGTGCGGCGTCACCGCGCCGAACACCGAGGTGAGGATCGTCGACCCGGTCACGCAGCAGGAGCTCGGCATCGACCAGGACGGCGAGGTGGTGGTGCGCGGTCCGCAGGTGATGCTCGGCTACCTCGGGAACCAGGCCGCCACCGACGCGATGCTCGAGAAGGACGGCTGGCTGCACACCGGCGACATCGGGCACTACGACTCCGACGGCCACCTCTTCGTCGTCGACCGGCTCAAGGAGCTCATCAAGTACAAGGGCTTCCAGGTGCCGCCGGCCGAGCTCGAGGCGCTGCTGCTCACCCACCCTGCCGTGGCCGACGCCGCCGTCGTGGGGCTCCCCGACGACGAGGCGGGGGAGATCCCGGTCGCTCACGTCGTCCTGCGGCAGGGCGCCTCGGCCACGCCCGAGGAGATCCAGGAGTTCGTGGCCGGCCAGGTCGCGCACTACAAGCAGGTGCGCAAGGTGGTGATCACCGACGCGATCCCGAAGAGCGCGTCGGGCAAGATCCTGCGCCGCGTCCTGCGCGACCAGGACGTCGCCGGCGGCGGGTGATCCCCGTCCGCAACGGGCCGAAGGGCCGGTCCTCCCACGAGGACCGGCCCTTCGAGCGTTCTCAGGCGGTGACGGCTGCGGCGTCGTCGTCCAGGACGACCCCGCCCTCGTCGTCGTGGTGGCCGCGACCGTCGACCTTGGCCGGCCACCAGAAGCGCTCGCCGAACACGAAGGCGAGCGCCGGCACGAGCACCGTGCGGACGAGCAGCGTGTCGAGCAGGACGCCGATGCAGACGATGAGACCCACCTGCGCGAGGGCGATGAGCGGCAGGACGCCGAGCACCGCGAACACCGCCGCGAGCAGGATGCCCGCGCTGGTGATCACACCGCCGGTGGCCTTGAGCGCTACGAGCATGCCGTCGCGCGTCGTGCTCGTGAGCGCCTCCTCCCTCGCCCGGGTGGCGAGGAAGATGTTGTAGTCGACGCCGAGCGCGACGAGGAACAGGAACGAGAGCAGCAGCACGCTGTTGTCGAGCGCGGGGTAGCCCAGCACGTGCTGGCAGATCCACCACGAGACGCCGAGCGCCGCGAAGAACGTGCCGAGCACCGTGGCCACGAGCAGCACCGGCGCGAAGAGCGACCGCAGCAGCAGCACGAGCACGACGAACACGATCAGCAGCACGATCGGGATCACGACCTCGGCGTCGCGGATGGCGGCGTCGCGCCCGTCGAGCCGCGTGGCCGTGTCGCCTCCCACCACGGCGTCGGCACCGGGGACTGCGGCCAGTGCCTCTCGCAGCGCGCGCACCTCGGTGTAGGACTGCTCGCTGCCGGGCTCGGCCGAGAGCACGACGTCGACCTGGGCCACGTCGCCGGCGGTCTGGCCCGGTGTGGCGGACACGACACCGGGCACCCCCTTCGCGGCGGCGACGACGGCGTCGACCGACGCGGGGTTCGTCAGCACGGCTGCCGGAGCGGACGAGCCGGCGGGGAACGCGCTCGCCAGCGTCTCGGAGCCGAGCACCGCCTCGGGCTTCACCCGGAACTGCTCGTTCTGGCTCAGCCCGACCGAGACGCCGATCGAGCCGAGCGCCATCACGACCAGCACGAGGGTGGCGCCGATGCCGACGACGTTCGGACGGCGCTGCACGAGCTCGCCGATGCGACCCCAGAACCGACCCTCGCGCGGCTGGTCCCCGACGCGCGGGACGAAGGGCCAGAACAGCCCGCGACCGAACACGACCATCGCGGCGGGCAGCACGAACAGCCCGAACGCGGCGGCGACGACGACGCCGACGGCCGACGAGAAACCGATGCCGCGCAGGCTCTCCTGCTGGGCGAGCAGCAGCGTGAGCAGTGCCAGAGTCACGGTCGCGGCCGAGGCCAGGATCGCCTCCGACGTACGCCGCAGCGCAATCTGCATGCCGTGGAAGCGCGAGTCCTCCTGGCGCAGCCGCTCGCGGTAGCGGGCGATGAGGAGCAGGGCGTAGTCGGTGGCCGCACCGAACACCAGGACGCTCGTGATGCCCGCGGCCTCGGGGCCGACGACGATCCCGAACTGCGGCGCGAGCAGGGCGACCAGCTTGGTGGTGACCTGCTCGGCGATGCCGACCACCACCAGGGGCACGAGCCACAACCAGGGGCTGCGGTAGGTGATGAGGAGCAGGACCGCCACGACGGCTGCGGTGGCGGCCAGCAGGGTGGTGTCGGCGCCCTCGAAGACCTTGGTGAGGTCGGCGATGATCGCCGGCCCGCCGGTGACCTGCGCGCGCAGCCCCTCGGGCAGGTCGGCGGCAGCGACGGTGCGCACCTTCTGGACCGTCGCGGGCACCGTGTCGGCGTCGCTCGTGTCGAGCGGGACGGCGACGACCGCCACCGTGCCGTCGGGCGAGTACGACGGCGGCGCCGTCCTCCCGCCGACCGCGAGCGGGGCAAGCGCGGCGGCCCGGGCCGTGATCGCGGTCTTGTCGGCCTCGGTGAGCGGTGACCCGTCCTCGTGGCTGTAGACCACGATCGCGGGCGCGACCTCGGAGGTCGGCAGCTCCTGCTGGCGCAGCTCGGCGGCGGCCGACTGGTAGCTCGTGGGCAGCCCCGAGGAGACCAGCGCGGCGACGGGCGCCGGCTTGGGCAGCGCGAACACCGCGCCCACCAGCACGAGCACCAGCCCGAGCAGCAGGAAGGCGTTGCGGCGACGGGCGACGTGGCCGGTCGGGAATCTCACGAGAGTCTCCTTGCGTCGGGACCTGCCCGGTCCCCCCGAGATTGATCGCTAGTTTGCCTAGCGATATGGACAGTAACCAGAAGATCCCTAGAATGTCTAGCGACATGGACGCTACCGCCGCTCCCGGCACCCCGCATCCGGAGGACTCCCGCCCCCAGGGCCGCCCCGAGGCCCCGCCCGGCTGGCGCACCTCCGAGCTCGCCGACGCCCTCTACGCCGTGCTCAACGCCATGCCCGACCTGCGCGCCGCGGTCGCGCACCGCCTCGGCCTCAACCTCAGCGAGGTCGACGCGATGCAGCACCTGATGACCGAACCGGTCGGGCCCGTCGAGCTCTCGCGCCGCCTGCACATGACCTCGGCCTCGGCGACCGTGCTCGTCGACCGGCTCGAGGAGGCCGGCCATGTCGTGCGCGAGCCCGACCCGCAGGACGGTCGTCGCCGGATCGTGCGGCCCACCGCGCAGGGCCAGGTCGCGGTGTTCGAGCAGATCCGGCCCATGGTGTCCGACCTCGTCGACGCCGAGGACGGCCTGTCGGCGCGAGAGCGCAGGGCCGTGCTCGCCTACCTCGAGCGCGTGCTCGGGGTCCTGCAGGCGCACACCGACACCTGGTAGGCATGCGCCCGTGAGCATCACGGGCATCGACGTACGCCGCATCGCCGAGGGCGACCGCGCGGCCGCCGACGGCGTCGCCGCACGAGCCTTCTGCGACGAGGGCTTCATGATCGGCATGCTCGGCGACGATCCGGTGACCCGGCTGGCCGGCGCGTACCGCCTCTACTCCGGTGAGGCCTGGGACGCCGACGCCCTCCTGCTCGGCGCGTTCGCCGGCGACGCCGTCCTCGGCGTCGTCCGTGCCTCGCCCGTCGGTCGCTGCACCGCCTGCCGCACGATCGACCCGAGCGCCCCGCCCGCCGACGAGATCGCCCGCAAGGACTGGGAGTTCGAGGTCGGCGTGGTCGCGACGCACGCGCGCCACGGTGCGCACGCGTGGATCAGCAGGATGGCCGTGGAGCCGCGGCTGGCCGGGCACGGCCTCGGCGGCCTGCTGCTCGACGCCGCCGTCGCCGAGCTCGCGGCCCTGGGACCCGGACGGGTGCTGCTCGAGTGCCTGTCCTCGCGCGAGTCGTGGTACCTGCGGCACGGCTTCGTCCGCGTCGACGACGTGCCTGAGCCGTGGGCCGACGACGTCTCCTACCTGATGGGCCGCGACCTGCACCCCTGACCGACCGGCGGGTCGGGTCGCGCGCCGGCGCCGGAGCGGGGCTGCCGACGTACCCTGTCGCGATGACCGACGTGCTGGACCCCGGCCCGTTCTTCCACGGCACGAGGGCCGCCCTCGAGGTCGGCGACCTGCTGACCCCCGGCTTCCCCTCGAACTACCGGCCCGAGATCCTCATGAACCACGTGTACTTCACGGCCCTGCGCGACGGGGCAGGTCTTGCGGCCGAGCTGGCCGTGGTGCTCGCGGAGGGCGGCGAGCCGAGGGTGTACGAGGTCGAGCCGACGGGTGGGTTCGAGAACGACCCGAACGTCACCGACAAGAAGTTCCCCGGGAACCCCACCCGGTCCTACCGCACCAGCGCGCCGCTGCGCGTCGTGCGCGAGGTGCACGACTGGACCCGCCTGTCGCCCGAGGCGCTGCAGCAGTGGCGCGACCGGCTCGGCGCCCTGCTCGCCGACGAGCGCGCCGAGATCATCAACTAGCCGCGGACGCCGTCACGCCGTACGCGTCGTGACCTCGGACGCACGACGACCCCCGGCTCGGTGCCGGGGGTCGTCGGTGGT
>JAKOVT010000500.1 GCA_029781935.1 Actinomycetes bacterium
GAGGTCGCGGGCCTCGAGGCCCGTGCCGACCACGGTGTCGGAGTCGATGTCGTCGAGACCGTGCAGCGACGGCAGGAACCACGCGCCGACCGAGAGCGCGAGCAGCAGGACGGCGAGCCCGAGGAACACCGGGCCGTCGCCGAAGCGGTCGATCAGCGGTCCGGTCGCGAGGTAGCCCACCGGCCCGGCGGCGTACGCCGCAGAACCCATGGCACCGACCACCCGGCCACGCATCGGGGCGGGGGTGCGCACCTGCATGACGAGGTTGGAGATCGGGTTCACCGCGCCGAAGAACAGGCCCGACAGGAAGCCGAGCCCGAGCATCACGGAGTACGCCGGGAACGTCGCCATGCCGACGACCGGCACGGCGCACCCGACGAGGGCGACGACGAAGGCCGTGCGCCGCGAGACGCGCCGCCCGACCGCGGCGTACAGCAGCGCCCCGACGACGCCGCCGGCGCTCATCGCGGTGACGAGCAGCCCGAGCTCGGTCGGCTGGTCGGTGGCGGTGAAGTGCACGGGCAGCACGACGCCCTCGATCGGCAGCCAGATCGCGACCATCGCCATCCAGAGGAAGGCCACGGTCCGCAGGACCTTGTCGTTCCAGAGGAAGGCGAGCCCCTCGCCCGTGGAGCGCAGCAGCCCCTGCTCGCGCGCGTGCGCCGGTGGCCGACCGCCGCCCGGCATCGGGCTGAGAGCCATGAGCAGCGCCGACAGCGCGAAGGCGACGGCGGTGGCCCAGAACGTGGTGGTCGCGCCGACCGAGGCGATGAGCAGTCCGCCGATGCCCGGGCCGAGGAGGAACGCCAGGCCGTAGGCGCTCTCGTGGATGCCGTTGGCGCGCTCGAGCGAGAGCCCGGCGGCGTCGGCCGACTCGGGCAGCATCGTCTGCCGCGCGGTGAGGCCGGCCGGGTCGAACACGGCGCCGAGCGCGGCGACGAGCAGCAGCAGCCCGAACTGCAGGCCGACGGTGGCGGCCAGCACGGGCACCAGGGCCACGCTGAGCATCGACAGCAGGTCCGAGACGACCGAGACGCGGCGACGGCCGAACCGGTCGACGACGGCTCCGGTGAACAGCATCGAGAGCAGCAGGGGCAGCGCCGAGACCGCGGCGATGGTCGCTGCGGCGGTGGCATCGCCGGTGGACTGCAGGACGAGCCAGGGGAAGGCCACCATCGTGATGCCGTTGGCCGTGCCGGAGAGGACCGTCGCGGCCTGGAGGACCACGAACGGACGATAGGAGGTCATCGCGACGCAGCGCCCTTCGGCACGGTGACGGCCGCGAGCACGAGCGCGACCACGTGGCGGCTGGCGGTGGCCGGCGCCACGCGACCGTCGTGCACGCCCTGCCAGACGCCCCAGAGCATGCCGGTGAACGCCTCGACGACCACCTCGGCCGGCACGTCGGGGCGCAGCGTGCCCTCGCGCTGGCCGCGCTCGACGAGCGCGTCGAGGGAGACCGTGATCGACCACCAGGCGTCCTGCAGCTGGGGGAGGTCCCACACCTCGGGGCCGGCGTCGAGGAAGCGCAGCTCGTCGGCGTGCGGCAGGACCGCCTCGATCACGCGCTCGAGAGCCTCGGGGGCCGTGCCCTCCTCGGGACGCGCCTCGGCGATCGCGCTGCTGAGCAGCTCGACCGCGCGCAGGGCCAGGGCGCTGAGCAGGTCGGCCCGGGTCGGGAAGACGCGGTGCACGGTCGTGCGGCCCACCCCGGCCGCGGCCGCGATCTCGGCGAGGGAGGCACCGGAGTCGGTGGCGAGCAGCGTGGCGGCGGCGCGCAGCACGGTCTCGCGGGTGGCCTCCGGGGTCCCGGAGCCGCCCGCGGGCACGGAGGCGAGCCGATGAGTCATGCCCCAAGTGGAACATGAGTGTTCCAATCCGTGCAACTCGGTACCGTCCACGGGACGTCCCTGGCGGTGCGGGCACCCTGGACGGCGCCCTCGGCGCGGCAGCCGCTCCCAGGCCGACGAGGGCCGGACCCGAGGCCGCGAGAACATCCGCTCGCGCACGTCCGGCAGATCGACCCCGGACGTCGGCGGGTGGCGCCGGAGGCCGGTGGGTCCCGTGGTCTAGGTTTCCGACCGTGACCGACTCGACCGCGCCCGAGATCACCTTCCGCAGCGACGTCACCGTCGAGCTCGTGAAGAGCTCGGCCTCCGACGCCGACGTCGTCTTCGCGGCCCGCGTGTCGACCAAGGGCGAGCAGTCCCTCGACGACGTCGACGGCGACACCAGCCGCTCGGCGGGCCTCATCAACTACCTGATGCGCGACCGCCACGGCAGCCCGTTCGAGCACAACTCGTTCACCTTCTTCGTGCGCGCGCCGATCTTCGTGTGGCGCGAGCACATGCGTCACCGCATCACCTCCTACAACGAGGAGAGCGGCCGCTACCGCGAGCTCGAGCCGGTGTTCTACGTCCCGGGCCCGGAGCGCAACCTGGTGCAGCAGGGCAAGCCGGGCGCCTACGAGTTCGTGCCCGGCACGCCCGAGCAGCACGCCGTGGTCGACGAGCAGGTCCGGGCGTCCTGCGCCCAGTCCTACGCCGCGTACCAGTCGATGCTCGAGGCCGGCGTCGCCCGCGAGGTCGCGCGGATCGTGCTGCCGGTCACGATCTACTCCTCGGCGTACGTCACGATGAACGCTCGCGCGCTGATGAACTTCCTCTCGCTGCGGACGAAGCGGGAGGGCTCGCACTTCCCGTCCTTCCCGCAGCGCGAGATCGAGATGGTGGCCGAGAAGTACGAGGACGAGTTCGCCCGTCTGATGCCGCTCACCTACGCCGCCTTCCAGACCAACGGCCGGGTCGCGCCCTGATCCGCGCGGGCGACCCGTGCCGGTGACACGGCGGTCCGGTCCTACCGCGCACCCGCGCGGGGCCGCCGGACGGTAGCCTGAAGGCCATGGCTGCGGACTCCTCACCCCAGCGCCCGTTCGGGCGGATGCTGACCGCGATGGTCACGCCGTTCACCCGCGACGGCGCTCTCGACACCGACGCCGCCGCGGCCCTTGCGGTCGAGCTCGTCGACATGGGCAACGACGGGCTCGTCATCAGCGGCACGACGGGCGAGTCGCCCACGACGAGCGACGACGAGAAGGACCGGCTGCTCCGCGCCGTCG
>JAKOVT010000025.1 GCA_029781935.1 Actinomycetes bacterium
GTCCTCGTCGCCGTCACCACCCGACCATCCTGGCACGCGGATCGATAGGGTCCGATCGTGGCAAGACGCAAGGTCGAGGTGCGCCGTGAGGAGATCCTCGCCGCGACCGAGGCCGAGGTGACCAAGCGCGGTTTCGCGCGCACGCGCGTCGGCGACGTCGCCGACGCGCTCGGTGTGAGCTCGGCGCTGATCTTCTACCACTTCGGCACCAAGGAGAAGCTGTTCGCCGAGGCGCTCGGTCACGCCGTGGAGCGCGACCTGGCCCGGCTCGACAGCACCGTCGCCAAGGCGTCGGACCCCGTCGACGCCGTACGCCGGATCCTGTCGCTGTACTCGCCGCAGGGGGAGAGCAGCGGCTGGACGATCTGGGTCGACGCGTGGGCGGAGTCGATGCGCGAGCCCGAGATGCGCGCGATGAGCCGCAGCCTGGATCTGCGGTGGAAGGACGTGCTGGCCGAGCAGATCCGTCTGGGCAACGAGCAGGGCGTGTTCACCTGCGCCGACCCCGACGACGCCGCGTGGCGGCTCTCGGCCCTGCTCGACGGTCTCGCGGTGCAGGTGATGGTGCACCGCAACCTGACCAAGAAGCAGCTGCGCAGCCTCGTGCACCGCGCCACCGCCGCCGAGCTCGGCCTCGCCCCCGACACCTTCGCCTGACCCACCGCCGTCCCGCCGCCGCCGCTCGCGATCGGGGTGCCCCGACCTGCGATAGACGCAGGTCCGGCGCCCCATGCGTTCCGCAGGCTCCCCGTCGCTGTGGATCGCATGGGGAGGGATATGCGCGCCTATCGCAGGCGGGGGCACCCCGATCGCGGAAGGGGAGGGGAGGGGAGGAGGGAGGGGTCGATGCGCTCAGCGGGGGAGGCGGGCGCGGGCCTTCCACTCGGCTTTGCGCTTGTCGGCGAGGACCTGGGCGACGACGTTGCGACCCGGTACGCCGGTGACTCCGCCGCCGCCGTGGGTGCCCGAGCCTGCCTGGTAGAGGCCGCGCACCGGCGTGCGGAGGTCGGCGTACCCGGCGGCGG
>JAKOVT010000026.1 GCA_029781935.1 Actinomycetes bacterium
CGCTGCCGCCGCGCCCGTGGCCGGCGGCGGGTCGGGGTACCGTGACGACGTCCCGGACCCGCATACTTGCTGACTCACGAGTCAATACGGAGGTTCGCGTGCCGCAGAGCTACGACGTCGTCATCGTCGGCGGCGGGCACAACGGCCTGGTGGCCGCGGCCTACCTCGCGAAGTCCGGCCTGCGCACGGTGGTGCTCGAGAAGCGGCCGGTCCTCGGCGGCGCCGCTGTCAGCGAGCAGCCGTTCGGTCCCGACTTCACCGTGACGTCGCTGTCCTACGTCGTCTCCTGGCTGCCGCCCACGCTCGTGAACGACCTCGAGCTCGTGCGCCACGGCTACCACGTCTACCCCCAGGGGCCCTACTTCGCGCCGCGCACGGACGGCCGCTACCTCGCCCTTCCCGAGGACCCGCGCGCCCGTCACGACGAGGTCGCGAAGTTCTCCGCGAAGGACGCCGACGCCATCGGCCGCTGGGACGCGTGGCTCGACGACCTCGGTCGCGTGCTCGGCCCGCTCGTCGCCGAGATCCCGCCGAAGGTCGGCTCCAAGCGGCCCGCCGACCTCGCGCGCCAGGCCTGGCTGCTGCGCCGGCTCAAGGGCGTCGACGAGCGCAAGGCCGTCGACCTCACCCGGCTGCTGTCGTCGAGCGCCGCGGACCTGCTCGAGGACCGCTTCGAGTCCGATGCCGTCAAGGGCGTGCTGTCGGTGTCGGCCGTGATCGGCTCGTGGGCCGGGCCGCGCACGCCGGGCACGGCGTACGTCATCGCGCACCACCACATCGGCGACCTCGGCGACGGCCGGATGGGCGCGTGGGGCTTCGCGCGCGGCGGCATGGGCGGTGTGACGCAAGCGATCGCGTCGGCTGCGCGCACCTTCGGCGCCGAGCTGCGTACCGAGGCACCGGTCGCGCGCATCACGACGAGGTCCGGAGCCGTCACCGGCGTCGCGCTCGAGGACGGTGGCGAGATCTCAGCGCCGGTGGTCATCACGACCGCGCACCCGCAGGTGTCGTTCCTGCGGCTGCTCGACACCTCCGAGCTCCCGCCGGACTTCGTGGACGACATCCGGTCGTACAAGTCGCGCAGCGGCACGGTGAAGGTCAACGTCGCCCTCGACCGGCTGCCCGAGTTCACCAGCAAGCCCGGCTTCGACCCCGCGGTGCACGGCGGCACCATCGTGCTCGCGGAGAGCCTCGACGAGGTGGAGACGTCGTTCCAGGAGGCGGCGGCCGGGCGGGCGAGCACGCTGCCCTTCGCCGACATCTGCATCCCGAGCGTCTTCGACCCGACGCTCGCACCCGAGGGCAAGCACGTCATGAGCATGTTCACCCAGTGGGTGCCGCACACCTGGAACAAGCACCGCCACGACTCCGAGCTCGAGGCCTACGTCGACCGCCTGTTCGCGCGCATGGACGCCGTCGCACCGGGATTCACCGACTCGGTGCTGCACCGGCAGATCCTGTCGCCCTACGACATGGAGAACGAGTACTCCCTCGTCGGGGGCAACATCTTCCACGGCGAGCTCACCCTCGGCCAGATGTTCCACGGCCGTCCGGCAGCCGGGTACGCCGACCTCCGCACGCCGGTGCGCGGTCTCTACCAGGCGGGCTCGGGCACTCACGGCGGCGGCGGCGTCACCGGCGTACCGGGCCGCAACGTCGTCGCCCAGGTGCTCGCCGACAAGCGCAAGGCCCAGTGGAAGGCCCGCGCCCGCCTCCCCCGCTGACGAATCCGGCCCGCCCCCCGATCTCGACCTCCTGCGATGAATGTGCCCCGCGGTGCGCTAGAAGCACCGAGAACGCCCCATGCCCCGGACGACCTCGACCGCCACCGTCGAGCGTGGGGCGGATCCGGTGCTTCTAGCGCACCATGGGGCACCTTGATAGGGATCGACGGACGGTGGGCCGTCAGGCGAAGGTGTCGGGGGCGAGGCCGAGCTCGGCGGCGGCCGAGCGGTGCACGAGATGGCGCAGCTGCTTCTTGGTGAGGTTGCGGTGCACCATCACCTGCACGGCGAGCCCGTCGAGGAGCGCGGAGAGCCGCCAGGCGGCGTCGTCGGGATCGTCGCAGCGGAGCACGCCCTGCTCGTTCCCGAGCTTGATCTGCTCGGCCAGCACGTCCTTCCAGCGCTGGTCCAGGCTGCGGCTCATCGCCCGCATCTCGGGCTCGCGCATCGACTCGGCCCACGCGTCGACCCAGATCGTCCAGCCGCTGCCCTCGCCCTGCGGCGAGTAGAGCGACAGGATCCGGCGTACGGCGTCGACGGGGTCCGACGCCTTCGCGACGGTGCTGTCGAGCCGGGCCAGGTCGCGCTCCACGGCGTGACCGAGCGCCTCGGCGAACAGCTTCTCCGTGGTGCCGATGTGGTAGAAGATCAGCGCCGAGCTCACACCGAGCGCGTCGGCGACGTCGCCGACGCGCGTGCGCGCGAAACCGCGCTTGGTCACCTCGGCCTCGGTCGCGGCGAGGATCTCCTCACGGCGCACCTCGACCTTGCGTCTTGCCACGATCGGACCCTATCGATCCGCGTGCCAGGATGGTCGGGTGGTGACGGCGACGAGGAC
>JAKOVT010000061.1 GCA_029781935.1 Actinomycetes bacterium
AGCATGTGGGACTACGGCACCCAGCCCGACAGCCTGATCCTCACGCTGAACCTGTCGACGACGTACTACATCGCCGCGGTCGCGGTCGCCATCGGCTTCAAGATGAACCTGTTCAACATCGGCGTCGACGGCCAGTACCGCCTCGCCGCGCTGTTCGCGGCGTTCGTCGGGGGCAAGGTCGACCTGCCTGCCCCGCTGCACGTGGGTCTGATCCTCGTCGTCGCGATGGCGGTCGGCGCGATGTGGGCCGGCGTGGCCGCGGTGCTCAAGAACCGACGCGGCGTCAGCGAGGTCATCTCGACGATCATGCTGAACTACGTCGCCACGGGCATCATCGCCTACCTGCTCACCGAGGGCAGGTTCGGCGTCCTCGCCGAGGGCAGCAACAACATCGGTACGCCGCCCATCGGGCCGAGCGGCCAGGTGCCCGGACTCTCGTTCCTCAACGACCTGCCGTTCCTCAAGGACGCCACCAGCGCCGTCTACGGCATGTTCATCGTGGCGATCGTCGTGGGCGTCGGCTACTGGTGGATGCTCAACCGCACCCGGTTCGGGTTCGACCTCCGTGCCTCGGGCCTCTCCACCACCGCGGCCACCGCGAGCGGGATCGATGCCAAGCGCATGGTGCTGTACGTGATGCTGCTCTCCGGCGCTGTCGCAGGCCTCATCGGCCTCCCGCAGCTGCTCGGGGAGTCGCACGCCTACAACCTCGACTTCCCCGCCGGGCTCGGCTTCACCGGCATCGCGATCGCGCTGCTCGGCCGCAACAGCCCGATCGGCATCGTGTTCGGCGCGCTGCTGTGGGCGTTCCTCGACGTCTCCCGGCAGATCCTCGATCTCGAGGGCGTGTCCAAGGAGATCGTCACGATCATGCAGGGCATCGCCGTGCTCTCCGTCGTCATCGCCTACGAGGTGGTGCGCCGCTACGGCATCCGCCAGCAGCAGCGCGAGGTCGGCAGACAGCTCGGGACCGATGAGCCCGTCCTCGCGGAGGCGGGAGCATGAGCGAGCAGACGCCCCGAGGCGGCACCAAGCTCGGGCTCCCCACGCCGGGCGACGTCGTCGCGCCCATCGCGATGCAGCGGCGCACCTTCTCGTTCACCGGCTGGCGCCTCGCGGTGCTCATCTCGGGCCTCATCGCGGTGGTCTCGCTGGTGCGCATCGTCACCGGCGCCCAGCAGATCGACTCCGCCGGCACGATCGCCGCCGCCATCGGCTTCGCCATCCCGATCGGCATGGCAGGTCTCGGCGGCCTGTGGTCGGAGCGCTCGGGCGTGGTCAACATCGGCCTCGAGGGCATGATGATCCTGGGCACGTGGGGCGCCGGCTGGGCCGGCACCACGTGGGGCCCGTGGTGGGGGCTGCTGGCCGGCACCGTGCTCGGCGGCATCGGTGCCGTCATCCACGCGATCGCCACCGTCACCTTCGGCGTCGACCAGATCGTCTCCGGTGTCGCCATCAACCTGCTCGGCCTCGGCGCGACGCAGTACCTCTCGACGCTCGTGTGGCCCAACCAGCCCACGCAGTCGGGCACGATCCCGCCCATCCCGACCTTCACGCTGCCCTGGTTCAGCGACCGGATGAAGGACATCGCCGACCAGGGCTGGTTCTTCGTCTCCGACGTCGCGAGCCTGCTCCGCGCGATCACCTACGACGTGCCGTACACCACGGTCATCGCGGTGCTGCTGCTGCCGCTCACCTTCTTCATCCTGTGGCGCACGTCGTTCGGGCTGCGCACCCGCTCGTGCGGCGAGGCGCCGCACGCCGCGGAGTCGCTGGGCGTCAACGTCTACTACCACAAGTACTTCGCCGTGATCGTCTCCGGCTTCCTGGCGGGCTTCGGTGGCGCGGTGCTCGCCACGGTGCTCTCCGGCATCTACCGCGAGGGGCAGACCCAGGGCCTCGGCTTCATCGGCCTCGCGGCGATGATCTTCGGCAACTGGCGCGTCGGCGGCCTCGCCGCGGGCGCCCTGCTCTTCGGCTACACGCAGGCGATCCAGCTGCGCAGCGGCGAGGCGGTCCACGCCCTGCTGCTCGTGGTGGCGGCGCTGCTCGTCCTCATGGCGGTGCTGTTCTTCTACCAGCGCAAGACGCGCTCGGGTGTCATCGCGCTGATCGTGGCGGGCCTGGTGTTCGCGTGGTACGCCACCACCGAGACGCTGCCCGACCAGGTCGCCTACGTCACGCCGTACGTCGCCACCCTGCTCGTGCTGTCGCTCGCGTCGCAGCGGCTGCGCATGCCGGCGGCCGACGGTCGGCCGTACATCAAGGGGCAGGACCATTGACGTCGGCCGACATCGACTGGGACGTCCTGCACGAGGCCGCCGTGGCGGTCATGGAGCATGCGTACGCGCCGTACAGCCGGTTCAAGGTGGGCGTCGCGGGTCTCGTCGACGACGGTCGCGTCGTCGTGGGCTGCAACGTCGAGAACGCCGGATACGGCGTCGCGCTGTGCGCCGAGTGCGGCATGGTGTCCTCGCTGCACGCGACCGGCGGCGGCCGCCTGGTGGCCGTCTACTGCGTCGATGCCGAGGGCGGCGCCCTCATGCCCTGCGGCCGCTGCCGCCAGCTGCTCTGGGAGAGCGGCGGGGCGTCGTGCCTGGTCATGTCGCCCGACGGGCCGATGCCGATGACCGCGGTGCTGCCGCTCGCCTTCGGGCCCGAGGACATCGACCGCATCACCGGAGGCGACCGTGGTTGAGCGCTTCTCCGCGGTCGAGGTCATCGTCGCCAAGCGCGACGGCCGGGCCCTGACCGACGCGCAGATCGACTGGGTGATCGACGCCTACACGCGCGGAGCCGTCGCCGACGAGCAGATGTCGGCCCTCGCCATGGCCATCGTGCTCAACGGCATGTCCCGCCACGAGATCTCGCGCTGGACGTCGGCGATGATCGCGAGCGGCGAGCGCATGGACTTCTCGGGGCTGCACCGGCCCACCGTCGACAAGCACTCCACCGGCGGCGTCGGCGACAAGATCACCCTGCCCCTCGCGCCGCTCGTCGCTGCCTGCGGTGCGGCAGTGCCGCAGCTGTCGGGTCGCGGTCTGGGCCACACCGGCGGCACCCTCGACAAGCTCGAGTCCATCCCGGGATGGCGTGCGTCGCTCAGCAACGAGGAGATGCTCGCGCAGCTGCGCGACGTCGGTGCCGTGGTGTGCGCGGCGGGCGACGGGCTCGCGCCGGCCGACAAGAAGCTCTACGCGCTTCGCGACGTCACGGGCACCGTCGAGGCGATCCCGCTCATCGCGTCGAGCATCATGAGCAAGAAGATCGCCGAGGGCGCGAGCGCGCTCGTGCTCGACGTGAAGACCGGCTCGGGCGCGTTCATGAAGGACCCCGAGCTCGCGCGGGAGCTCGCGCGGACCATGGTGGAGCTGGGCAACGACGCAGGCGTCCACACCACCGCCCTCATCACGGCCATGGACGTCCCGCTCGGACGCACGGCGGGCAACGCCATCGAGGTCGCCGAGTCGCTGGAGGTGCTCGCAGGCGGAGGGCCGTCCGACGTCCGCGAGCTCACCGTCGTGCTCGCCCGCACGATGCTCGACGCGGTGGGGCTCGACCGCGTCGACCCCGCCGACGCGCTCGACGACGGTCGTGCCATGGACGCCTGGAAGTCGATGATCCGCGCGCAAGGCGGCGACCCCGACGCGCCGCTGCCGCACGCGAACGAGAGCCACGTCGTGCACGCGGCGCGCGACGGCGTCGTCACGCGCCTCGACGCCTACGGCGTGGGCATGGCCGCCTGGCGCCTGGGCGCCGGTCGCGCGCGCAAGGAGGACCCCGTGCAGGCAGGTGCCGGCGTGCGCTGGCACGTCACGCAGGGCGAGCACGTCCGGGCCGGCCAGACCCTGGCGACCCTCTACACCGACACCCCGGAGCTCTTCCCGGCAGCGCTGGCCGATCTGTCGTCCGCCCTGGTGGTGGGCGACCCGGCCGACGCGGTGGAGGCGCTCCCTCTCGTCGTCGACCGGATCGGAGGCTGACCCGTGCCCCAGCTGGTGACCTCGGCGACCCGCATCCCGGTGCCCGGCGGCAAGACCATCGACGAGCACATCGGCGCCGTGAACACCGGCCACGACCACGTGTCGATCGCCCACATGGTCGCGCCGGCAGGATGGACGGAGCCCGCACAGGCACCGGAGTTCGAGGAGCACACCCTCGTGCTGCGCGGCACGCTGCTCGTCGACCACGACGGCGGACGGCTCGAGGTGCACGCCGGCGAGGCGGTGATCGCCTTCCCCGGCGAGGTGGTGCGCTACTCGACCGGCGACGAGGGCGCGGAGTACGTCGCCGTCTGCCTGCCGGCGTTCCGCCCGGAGCGCGCCCACCGCGTCGAGGACTGACGTGGCCGACGTCGTGCTACGCCCGATGACGGCCGACGAGTACGCGGCGTACGAGGAGCACAGCATCCGCGGCTACGCCGAGCAGATGGTCGAGATGGGTGGGCACGACGCCGAGTCGGCCTACGCCGAGTCCGCACGGCAGCAGCGCCTGCTGCTGCCCGACGGCTTGGCGACCGAGGGCCAGCACCTGCTCGTCGTCGAGTCCGACGGCTCCCGGGTCGGCATCCTCTGGGTGGGAACGCGCCAGGACCGGTCCGACCTGTGGTGGGTCTGGGACGTCGAGATCGACGAGGCGTTCCGGGGCCGTGGGCTCGGGCGCGCGACCATGCTGGCGGCGGAGTCGTTCGTGAGGGCCCTGGGTGTCGACCGCCTCGGGCTCAACGTCTTCGGGGGCAACGCCCCGGCGATCACGCTGTACGAGGACCTCGGGTACGCCGTCGACGCGCAGCAGATGTCCAAGCGGCTGACCGACCGCTAGTCGGTGCCAGCGGGCGAGCAGGGACGCGGCGAGCACCGCCGACAGCCCTGGAGAGACCGGTCACGAGCACCCGGCGCGGCATCGCGCTCGCGGACCACCGTGCGGCCGCCCCGCCGAGCAGCGGCGTACCGGGTCAGGATCGCTTGAACGGGTCCATCCGCGGCATGGAGTTGAGCTCGGCGCGAGGGCAGCTGGCCAGGGTGAGGCCGGCGAACTTGAGCGCGTCGTCGCAGAGCGCCTCGACCGACCAGCCCATGTCGCCGCCGGCCGGCGTGATCGTGACGCGGTAGACCGTGACCTCGTGGCGCGCCGGGGTGTCGTACATGACCGCGACGCTGCCCATCAGCCGTGCGTCGCCACGGGTGCCCCCCACGCCGTTCCACGGCCGGTCGTAGCGCTGCCACACCGACGCCGAGGCGTTCCAGACGCCGCCCGTCGACACGTCCTCGCTGCGCAGCGCGGTGAGGACCTGCGTGGCCGCGCGCGCCTCGAGGACGGCGGCCGGGCGGATGACCTCGACCCGGTCCTGCTGCTGCGTGTTGGGCTCCACCTACTGCTCTTCGGCACTGTTCGCCACGGGTTGAGCCATCGGGGTGAACGTTCCCGCTCGCGGGTCGCCGATCCGGCCGGTGCCGGGCACCGCCGGAGCGGGCAGCAGCGCACCGGCCGCGGGCCGCCGCTCGGTACGGTGGCGCCATGAGCGTCGAGACCGGACCGATCCACCCCGTCAGCACCCCGCGCGACCCCCGGGCCGGGAGTCGGGCGGTGCTCTCCGAGGACGTCGTACGACGCGCTCCCAAGGCGCTGCTGCACGACCACCTCGACGGCGGTCTGCGACCCGCGACGATCGTCGACCTGGCGGCGGAGACCGGCTACGACCGGCTCCCGACCACCGACCCCGAGGCGTTGTCGTCGTGGTTCGTGGAGGCGGCCGACTCCGGCTCGCTCGTGCGCTATCTCGAGACGTTCGCGCACACGGTCGGCGTCATGCAGACGCCGGACGCGATCGCCCGCGTGGCGTCGGAGTGCGCCCAGGACCTCGCGGCCGACGGCGTCGTCTACGCCGAGGTGCGCTTCGCCCCGGAGCTGCATGTGGAGAAGGGGCTCTCGCTCGACGAGGTTGTCGACGCCGTGCTCGCCGGGTTCCGCGACGGCGAGGCCGCGGCCGCGGCGGCCGGGCACCCGATCCGGGTGCGGGCGCTGCTCACCGCGATGCGCACCGCGGCCCGGTCGCGCGAGATCGCCGAGCTCGTGGTGCGCTACCGCGACCGCGGCGTGGTCGGCTTCGACATCGCGGGCGCGGAGGCGGGCTTCCCTCCCTCGAGGCACCAGGACGCGTTCGACTACCTGCGCGGCGAGTCCTGCCACATCACGATCCACGCAGGTGAGGCGTTCGGGCTCCCGTCCATCCACGAGGCGGTGGCGTTCTGCGGGTGCGAGCGGCTCGGGCACGGCGTACGCATCGTCGACGACATCGCGGTGGCCCCGGACGGCACGGCGCACCTCGGCCGGCTCGCGCAGTACGTGCGCGACCTGCGGATCCCGCTCGAGCTCTGCCCGTCGTCCAACGTCCAGACGGGCGCAGCGCCCTCGATCGCCGAGCACCCGATCGGGCTGCTGTCGCGGCTGCGCTTCCGGGTGACGGTGAACACCGACAACCGGCTCATGTCCGGGACGTCGATGACCCGCGAGATGCTCCTGCTCTCGGAGGCGTTCGGGTGGGGCCTCGACGAGATGCGCTGGGTCACCGTCAACGCGCTGAAGTCCGCCTTCGTCCCGTTCGACGAGCGCCTCGCCCTCATCGAGCAGGTCGTCAAGCCCCAGTACGCCGCCCTCGCCGCCGAACACCTCTGACCCATCTCCGTCCTGTCCGTCTCACTCGGCCAAGTGCCAACCTGGAGGGCCCTGCTGGGCACTTAGCCGAGTGAGACGGGTTGTGGACGACCCGCACGGACGGGCGGTGACCGCCGCCAGCCTGAGGCGGTGCCCGTCCATCGTCGGAGTCTCGAACGCGTCGACCAGCTCGTGGAACGGCTCGGCCCCGGTCCCTGGACGCTGGCGGAGGTGCGTGCCGAGGGCTGGACGACCAAGCACATCCGGCAGGCCGTCGCTGAGGGCCGGCTCGTGCGGCCTCGGAGAGGTTCCCTCGCGTTGCCGGACGCCGGCCGGAGCGGCTCGGTTGAGGATCTCCCGCGGCTGCGCCGCCGGGCGGAGGTCGTCCTGACCCGCTACGCCGGTGCGGTCGTGAGCCATGAGACGGCGGCGCGCCTGCACGGGCTGTGGCTGCCGCGGGTTGCGAGCAGCGACATCCACCTGATCTCCCCGCGCAAGCCGGACCGGGTCGAGGTCGGGGTCCGGGTCCATGGCTCACGGCTGCCGCGCGGGCAGATCGTGGACCTCGACGGCGTGCCCGTCACCTCGGTCGCACGATCGGCGGTCGACGTCGCTCGAGGCCGTTCCATCGAGGACGCGGTCGTCGTCCTCGACAGCGCCGCGCGCCTGCTGGCCGCCGAGGCCGGCGCGGAGCTGACGGGTCTCCGTCACGATCTGTCTCTCCGTGCCGCCTGCACCGAGGGCGCGCGGTCCGAGCTGTGGGCGGCGTACCGAGCCGTCCGACGGTGGCCGTTCACCGTCGTCGTGCGGACCGCGATCCCGCTGCTCGACCCGGCGAGCGAGTCGCCGCTGGAGAGTCGGTCACGTGTACGCATCCTGAGCTCGGAGCTGCCGGCGCCGCGGACAGCTGTGCCAGTCGTGGGTGCCAGCGGAACGACGTACTACGCCGATTTCGTCTGGGACGGGTGGAAGGTGATCGGCGAGGCGGACGGTACGTCGAAGTACGGCCAGGATCCGGACACCGTGCGGGCTCGGCTTCGCGCCGAGCGTCGACGTCAGCGTGATCTTGAGGACGCCGGTTGGGCCGTCGTGCGGTGGGAGTCGACGGAGCCGGGCCGCGCCATGCTCCAACGGATCCGAAGGGCCCTCGCCCACGGGGGGTGGAATCCCGTCTCGCTCGGCTAAGTGCCAACCAGAGGGCCTGTGCTGGGCACTTGGCCGAGTGAGACCGCAGGGGTCAGGTGGGGAGGAGGGCGCGGGCGAACTCCACGACGAGGAGGACGCCGGTGAGCAGGAGCAGGGCGGCGCTGAGGAGGTGGGCGCGGCGCAGGGCGGTAGCGGACAGGTGACGTCGGCCGCGGGAGACGGCGGCCGCGATGACGACCTTGGTGCCGACGAGGACGCCGAGGAAGCACACGAGGAACCCGAGGGCGGCCGCAGGGGTCGACGTCCAGGCGGCCACCAGGATCGGGGCTCCGACCGTGATCCAGAAGATCCACGGGTGCGGCGAGAGCAGGTTGACCAGTACGCCGCGACGGAAGCTCCCGTCGGGTGCGGCGTCCTCCACCTCGGCCGGCTTCTCGCGCAGCGCCTCGACGCCCAGCCACACCACGAAGGCGCCGCCCACCACGCCGAGGACCCCGGTGGCCCAGGTCGGCAGCGACCGCACCACCAGGAGCGCCGCGGTCACCGTGACGACGTCGCTCACGAGCGGCACGCACGAGACCTTCACGGCCGGCCCGAAGCCGCGACGCAGCGCCGTCGTGATCACGAGGGCCAGCAGCGGCCCGGGAGCCAGGCCCGCTCCCAGTCCCAGCGAGAGCCCGAGGACGGCGTACTGCACGCGGCGACTGTAGAGCGTCCTCGCCCCGCCCCCGACGCCGTGCTGCCGCAACGGCTGCGGAACGCGCGCTGGGGCTCAGTGGGCCTCGCACCACCTGAGCTCGTGTGGTGCGGTGATGGGCCGTCAACGGCGGCGGCGCGAGGTGGTTCGTGGGTGCTGGCGGCGGGGGTCAGAGGGAGCGGAGCAGGGCGGCCAGCTCGGCGGCGGTCACGGGGCGGCAACCCTTGGCTCGAGCGGTCTCCACCACGCCGAGCTCCTGGTGCATGAGCAGGCGGCCGCGGCGCCAGAGCGTGAGCGGGGGCTTGCGGTGCTCGGCGAGGTCTCGGGTCAGGCGGCGGACGAAGTTCTTCCACGGGGCGCGCACCAGCACGACGGCGTCCGCGAGCAGCCCGGCGTCGCGGCAGGCCGCGACGATGTCCGGGGCGAACACGCCCTCGGCCACGACCGCCGTGGCACCGCCGCACCGGAACTCGCTGGAGCCCGTCGCCCGGCTCTGCGCGATGTCGTACGTCGGCACCTCCACCGAGCCCGAGGCGCAGAGCTTCTCGAGCGCGGCGACCGCACGGTCGGCGTGCCAGGCCCGGACGTCGTCCCAGTCGGGGATGCCCAGCTCCTCCGACAACGGCAGCGTCGGGTCGTCGGCGTCCTTGTAGAAGTCGTCGAGGCGGAACACCGGCAGCCCGCTGCGGGCAGCGATGTGCGACTTGCCCGAGCCCGACGGCCCGGCCAGCAGGACGACCCGCGCGGTCGTCACGCCGGCCCCCGGTGTCGCGGCCCCGAGCCGGGCACAGTTCGCCTGGTCATGAGGCGGACGCGAACGACAGCCCGTCGAGGCGGCGCAGCGCCTCCCACGACCGACCCACCACCCGGAAGCCGCGGCGGGCGTACCACTGCAGCGGCCAGTCGTCGGTGAGCGCCGACAGCACGGCGTGGGTGCAGCCGGCGTCGCGTGCCGCGTGCAGCGCGACGGCGAGCAGGGCGTCGGCGTACCCGCGCCCACGGGCGGGCAGGCGCGTAGCGACGGCGTCGACCTCGGCCGCCCAGCTCTGGACGTGCAGGTCGAGGCACGCGGCCAGGTCGCCCGACACCGGGTCGTCGAGCTCGGGATCGCGGACCAGCCAGGCGAGCTCGCCGGGGCCTTCGGCACGCCGGTCCACCAGCTGGGCGACCTCGTCGTCGCCGAGGCCCGGCAGCCACTCCGTCCGCCACAGCACGGTGTGCAGGCGAGCCAGGTCGTCGCGCGCGGCGGCCTCCACGGCGACGCCGTCTCGGACCGCGGGCAGGTCGTCGAGCTCGCGGGCCATGAGGACGAGGCTGGTGAGCTCGTAGCCCGCGGCGCGCAGGCCCTCCCGCGTTGCCTCGGACAGAGGGCACTCGGCGTTCACGTAGCGATGATCCGCGTCGGCGAGGACGTCGTCGGCCCACGCGATCAGCGACTCCGCTCCCGGGTCCCTGCGGACCAGGATCGCGTTCTGCGAGAAGGACTTCGGGTACGCCGGTGTGCGCAGCGCCCACACGCGGTCGGCCAGCTCGGTGACCGTCGCCGCGCCCGCCCGGTTGCTCTGCGCGTACCAGTCGGCGACCCGTTCGCCGAGGTCGGCGTCCGCCGCATCGACCTCCCCGACGTCGACCACCCTCAGACGCCGATCGGGTGCCAGACCGTCTTGGTCTCGAGGAAGGAGCGCACGCGCGCGAGTCCGGGGTCCGCCGACCAGTCGGTCGTGTCGGGTCGGCGTACCCGCTTCACGTTGTCGGCCGCGGCCACCTCGAGCTCGCGGCGCAGGTCGGCGTCGTCGACACCGGCGAGGTCGATCGCGTTCACGTCCATGTGCGCGGCCAGCCACGGCGCCACCTCGGCGACGCGACCGGTCAGCAGGTTCACGACGCCGCCGGGCAGGTCGGAGGTCGCGAGCACCTCCGACAGGGTGATCGCCGGCAGCGGTCGGTCCTCGCTCGCGAGCACGACGCTCGCGTTGCCCGACACGATCACCGGCGCGACGACCGACACGAGACCGAGCAGCGACGACTCCTGCGGCGCGACGACCGCGACGACGCCGGTCGGCTCGGGCACCGAGAAGTTGAAATACGGTCCGGCGACCGGGTTCGAGGCGCCGAGCACCTGCGCGAGCTTGTCGCTCCACCCGGCGTACCAGACCCAGCGGTCGATGGCGGAGTCGACGACGGCCTCGGCGCGCCGGGCGGTGAGCCCCTCCGCGGCGACGACGTCGGCCACGAACTGCTCGCGGCGTCCCTCCATCACCTCGGCCACGCGGTAGAGGACCTGGCCACGGTTGTAGGCCGTGGCGCCCGACCAGCCGCCGAACGCCTTGCGCGCCGCGACCACGGCGTCGCGGGCGTCCTTGCGCGACGCGAGCGCGGCGTTGGCCAGGAACCGGCCCTTGGTGTCGGCGACCTCGTACGTGCGGCCGCTCTCGCTGCGCGGGAATGCGCCGCCGACGTAGAGCTTGTAGGTCTTGCGGACCTCGATGCGCGATGCCATCAGATGCCTCAGTTCACGTCGAGGTACGCCGCGAGCCCGTGCCGACCGCCCTCGCGGCCGTACCCGGACTCCTTGTACCCGCCGAAGGGGCTGGTGGGGTCGAAGCGGTTGAAGGTGTTGGCCCAGACGACGCCCGCCCGCATGGCGT
>JAKOVT010000065.1 GCA_029781935.1 Actinomycetes bacterium
ACCACCACGTCGTTGCCGGCGTCGGCGAGGACCATCGCGAAGGCGGTGCCCCACGACCCGCTCCCCATGACCGCGACCCGCATCAGGACCCCTCTCCGTCGTCGCCGCCGGCCGCGGCCTCGCGATGCTTCCTCAGGTCGAACCGCTCCGCGGGCGCCTGCTCCCCGCGGATCTCCTCGAGGATGGCGGTGATCGCCGCCAGGATGCGCGCGGTCGCCTCGGTCAGCAGGGCTGTGTCGGGCTCGCGCCCGCGCAGGTCGTCGAGGTCGACCGCCGGACCGGCCCAGACGTGCATCGTCTTGCGCGGCAGGGCGCGGAACTCCGCCTTGTACGGGCCGATGACGTCCTGGGCGCCCCACTGCGCCACGGGGATCACCGGCGCACCGGTCGCGAGCGCGATGCGGGCGGCGCCCGTCTTGCCGGTCATCGGCCACAGACCCGGATCCCGGCTGATCGTGCCCTCGGGGTAGACGACGACGCACTCGCCCCTCTCGACCGCGGCGATGGCCTCGCGCACCGACGCCGCGGCGTCGACGGTCTCGCGGTAGACCGGGATCTGTCCCGCGCCCTTGATGATCCGTCCGGCCACGGGCACCCGGAACACCGACTCCTTGCCCAGGAAGCGGGGCGGACGGCCGTTGTCGTAGAGGAAGTGGGCGCACTCGAGCGGGTCGAACCACGAGATGTGGTTCGTGCAGACGACGATCCCCTCCTGGGTGCCGTCGGCCCGGACATCGGCACGCAGGTGCTCCGCGCCGCGCCAGTCGCGACGCGTCACGGCCATCATCCCGGGGCGCAGCAGGCCGACGGCCAGGTGGTACCAGCCACCGAGCTTCTTGCCGCTGCGTACGGCGACCACGTCCCACCTCCTCCGACGTCCGCCCGATCCTGTCGTCCGAGGACGCCGCGGGTCCAGCGCGACACCGCCCATAGGTCAGGATGGGCAGGTGCCCCCCTCGCCCCAGCCCCACCGCGCCTGGACCGTCCTCGTCCCGGTCAAGCGCCTCGACGGCGCCAAGTCCCGCCTGTCCACGCGGACGGCCGGAGCGCGCCGCGACCTCTCCCTCGCGTTCGCCCTCGACACCGTGGCGGCCGCCCTCGCCGCGCCCGGGGTCGCCGGGGTCCACGTGGTCACCGACGACGACCGGGTCGCCGATGCCGTGCGCGGGCTCGGAGCCGCCGTCGTGGCCGACACCTCCGGCGGGGGCCTCAACGACGCTCTGCGGCTGGCCGAGGAGGTGCTGCGCGCCGACGGGGCAGGCGCCCTCGCGGCGCTGGCCGGCGACCTCCCGGCGCTGCGGCCCGACCAGCTCGGGCGCGCCCTGGCCGCCGCCGCCGCGCACCCCCGCTCGTTCGTGCCGGACGCCGCGGGCACCGGGACGACGATGCTCTGCGCAGCGGCCGGCACCGCGCTCGACCCGCGCTTCGGCGAGCGGTCGTGCGCGGCGCACGCCGCCTCGGGCGCGGTCCGGCTCGACCCCGCCGATGCCGCCGGGCTGCGACGCGACGTCGACACCGAGGTCGACCTCTGGGACGCGCTGCGGCTCGGCACCGGACCGGCCACGGCCGCGCAGCTCGCCTGACGGGCTGGTCCCCGCACGGCTGAGAGGCCGGACCCCGCAAGGGATCCGGCCTCTCAGCAGAGGACGTGCTGTGCGGTCGAGACCGCGTGCGGCTAGCGCTTGCGGGCCGGCGCCTTCTTGGCGGGGGCGGCCTTCTTCGCGGGCGCAGCCTTCTTGGCAGCGGCCTTCTTCGCGGGCGCAGCCTTCTTGGCCGGGGCGGCCTTCTTCGCCGCGCGCTTGCCCGCGACGGCGTTCTTGAACTCGGCGCCCGCGCGGAACTTCGGGACCGAGGTGGCCTTGATCTTGACGGTGGCGCCGGTCTGCGGGTTGCGCCCCACGCGAGCGGCACGGTCGGCCTTCTCGAAGACGCCGAAGCCGCTGATGGCGACCTTGTCGCCCTTGGCGACCGACTTGGTGATCTCCTCGACGATGGCCTCGATGGACTCGCCGGCCTGCTTCTTGGTGATGCCCAGCTTGGCGGACAGCCGATCGATCAGCTCCGCCTTGTTGACGCTCTCTGCCACGATGATTCTTCCTCCGGAAGCAATGCCGGACCCACCGCCCGGCTCCTGAGAAACCTAGACGTCGCACAGGGGTCAAGCAACGACGGCGCGCCGATGTTTTCCGGTGTGTCGCAACGATTTCGGGGTGCGCTTCGTCACGTCGTCCGGTATGGGAGGCCCCGGAGGCCGGCCCGCCTCAGCTCGTGGTCGGCGCGAACGGGGGTCGCGACGCCTCGAAGGCGGTGATGTCGGCCTCGTGCTGCAGGGTCAGGCCGATGTCGTCGAGCCCCTCCATGAGGCGCCAGCGGATGTAGTCGTCGACCTCGAACGGCGCGACCAGGTCGCCGGCACGGACCTCCCGGGCCACCAGGTCGACGGTCACCTCCGTGCTCGGGTCGGCCTCGATCACGTCCCACAGCGCCTCGACCACGGACTGGTCGACCACCGCCGTGAGCAGGCCGCCCTTGCCGCTGTTGCCGCGGAAGATGTCGGCGAAGCGGGCCGACAGCACCACGCGGAAGCCGTAGTCCTGCAGCGCCCAGACGGCGTGCTCGCGCGACGAGCCGGTGCCGAAGTCGGGGCCGGCGACCAGGATCGAGACACCGGCGAACGCCGGGTCGTTGAGGACGAAGGACTGGTCCTGGCGCCACGCGGCGAACAGGGCGTCCTCGAAGCCGTGCCGGGTGATCCGCTTGAGGTACTCGGCCGGGATGATCTGGTCTGTGTCGACGTTGCTGCGGCGCAGCGGCAGGGCGCGACCGGTGTGGACGGTGAACTTCTCCATGGAGCTGCTCCCTGCTCAGGCGCCGGCGGGCGCGAGGTCGGCGGGCGAGGCGAGACGGCCGGCGACCGCGGTGGCTGCGGCGACCTGCGGCGAGACGAGGTGCGTGCGCGACCCCGGGCCCTGACGACCCTCGAAGTTGCGGTTCGACGTGGAGGCGCTGCGACCACCCGGAGCGACCTTGTCGGCGTTCATCGCCAGGCACATCGAGCAGCCGGCCTGACGCCACTGCGCGCCGGCCGCCTCGAAGATCTTGTCGAGCCCCTCGGCCTCGGCCGCGAGGCGCACGCGGACCGAGCCGGGCACGACCAGCGCCGTGACCGAGTCGGCCACCCTGCGACCGTCGAGCACGGCCGCGGCCGCCCGCAGGTCCTCGAGCCGACCGTTGGTGCAGGACCCGATGAAGACCGTGTCGACGGCGATGTCGCGCATCGGGGTGCCGGCAGCCAGACCCATGTACTCGAGCGCGCGCTCGGCCGCGGCCTTGGCCGACGCGTCGTCGAAGTCGTCGGGCGAGGGCACCGACGCCGACAGCGGCACGCCCTGACCCGGGTTGGTGCCCCAGGTGACGAACGGCGACAGCGTCGCGGCGTCGATGCGCACGACGGCGTCGAACTCCGCGTCGTCGTCGGTGACGAGCGTGCGCCAGTAGGCGACGGCGGCGTCCCACTCCTCGCCCTGCGGCGCGCGGTCGCGGCCCTCGAGGTAGTCGAACGTGGTCTGGTCGGGGGCGATGAGACCGGCGCGCGCGCCTGCCTCGATCGACATGTTGCAGATGGTCATGCGCGCTTCCATCGACAGGGCGCGGATGGCCTCACCGCGGTACTCCAGGACGTAGCCCTGGCCGCCGCCGGTGCCGATCTCGGCGATGACGCGCAGGATCACGTCCTTCGCGGTGACGCCAGCGGGCAGCGGGCCATCGATCTCGATCGCCATGGTCTTGAACGGCTTGAGCGGCAGGGTCTGCGTGGCGAGCACGTGCTCGACCTCGCTGGTGCCGATGCCGAACGCGAGGGCGCCGAACGCGCCGTGCGTGGAGGTGTGCGAGTCGCCGCAGACCACCGTCATGCCCGGCTGGGTGAGCCCGAGCTGGGGGCCGACGACGTGGACGATGCCCTGCTCCGCGCTGCCGAGCGAGTAGATCGGTACGCCGAACTCCGCGGCGTTCACGCGCAGCACCTCCACCTGCGCGCGCGACACGGGGTCCGCGATCGGCTTGTCGATGTCGATCGTGGGGATGTTGTGGTCCTCGGTCGCGAGGGTGAGGTCGGGGCGGCGCACCGGACGGCCCGCCGCGCGCAGGCCGTCGAACGCCTGCGGGCTGGTGACCTCGTGCACGAGGTGGAGGTCGATGTAGAGCAGGTCGGGCTCGCCCTCGGCGCGGCGCACGACGTGCGCGTCCCAGACCTTCTCGGCCAGCGTCCTGCCCATGAGAGCTCCTTCGCCCGTCGGACCCGCCGACGTCGTCATCAGACTTGCCATCTCGCATGCTGAGACGGCAGTATCAGCACATGGACAACACTAGCGGAGTCGGCGTCCTCGACAAAGCGGCGACCGTGCTCGGGGCGCTGGAAGCGGGACCGCTGACCCTCGCCGGGCTGGTGCAGGCGACGGGCCTGGCCCGCCCCACCGCTCACCGTCTCGCGACGGCGCTCGAGCACCACCGGTTCGTGGCGCGCGACCTTCAGGGGCGGTTCGTGCTCGGCCCGCGGCTGGCCGAGCTCGCGACCGCGGCCGGCGAGGACCGCCTGCTCGCCGCGGCCGGACCCGTGCTCACCGCGCTGCGCGACGCCACGGGCGAGAGCTGCCAGCTCTACCGCCGCCAGGGCGATCAGCGCATCTGCGTCGCGGCGGCCGAGCGACTGTCCGGGCTGCGCGACACCGTCCCGCTCGGCGCCGTCCTGTCGATGCACGCCGGCTCCGCCGCGCAGGTGCTGCTCGCGTGGGAGGAGCCCGAACGCATGCACCGCGGCCTGATGGGCGCGAAGTTCACCGCCACCACTCTCGCCGGCGTGCGCCGCCGCGGCTGGGCGCAGAGCGTGAGCGAGCGCGAGGTCGGCGTCGCGTCGGTGTCGGCGCCCGTCCGCGGACCCGCGGGGCGGGTGGTGGCCGCCGTCTCGGTGAGCGGGCCGATGGAGCGCCTCGGCCGGGCCCCCGGCCGGCTGCACGCCGCTGCGGTCGTCACCGCCGCAGCGCGTCTCACCGAGGCGCTGCGCCGAGCAGGGACGCAGTAGCCCCCATGAGCACCGGCCGAGGCGCACGCCTGCGCCAGAACTGGGTGGAGCGGCACTTCGACGACGACGGCCGAGGTCTCGACCGGTTCGGCCTGCTGCTGTTCCTGACGGCCGTGTCGGTGGTCGGCCTGGCCCTTCTCGACATCAACGGTGCAGGTGCCGACAACAGCTACACGTTCATGCAGGCGCTGGGCTCGTTGGTCTCAGCGGTCATCGTGGGACTCACCCTCGTCGTCGCGCTGCGCGCCTCGGGCCTGTCGCAGCGTCGCCAGCGCCACGTCGACCTCCTCGTCCTGCTGGTCGTGCTGGCCTACGTGGCGAGCCTGCTCGGGACGAAGACCCCTCAGGGCGTCGCGGGTGTGGGCGCGTCGGCGATCCTGACGGTGCTGACCGTCCTGGCGCCGGGCGTCGTGGTGCTGCGGCTGCTGCGCCACCGCGAGGTGGCGGCCTCCACCATCCTGGGAGCCATCTCGGCGTATCTGCTCATCGCGGTCGCCTACTTCTACGTCTTCCTCACGCTGAGCCGCAGCCGGGGGTACTTCTTCGCCCAGGACCTGCCGCCCAGCATTCCGGAGCCGTCGTCGACGTACATGTACTTCAGCCTCACGACGATCACGACCGTCGGGTACGGCGACTTCACCGCCGCGACACCGTTCGGTCGGCTCCTCGCCAACAGCGAGGCCGTGATCGGGCAGGTCTACCTCGTGACGTTCGTGGCCTTCATCGTGAGCCTCGGCGCCACCGCGTGGCGCAGCCGTCGCGACGAGGAGGACGCCGCGGCGGCGCAGCGGGACCACCCCGAGGACTGAAGGCGGGCGACGCCGGGGCCCGGGCGTTAGGTTCGGTGGCACGACACCGAGAGGACCACCGTGACGCTGCGCCCCGAGGACCGAGACCCGTCGGCCGACCCCGCCGTCGACTTCTACCGCTTCGCCAACGGCGGCTGGATCGACGCGAACCCGATCCCGCCAGGCTTCGGCAGCTGGGGATCGTTCGAGGAGCTGCTCACGCGCAACGAGCTCGTGCTGCGCGACCAGCTCGAGCGCGCGGCCGAGTCGCCGACCGACGAGCTCGAGCGCAAGCTCGGCGACTTCTGGGCGTCGGGCATGGACACCGACGCCATCGAGGCGGCCGGCATCGCTCCGGTCGAGCCCCTGCTCGACGCGCTCACCTCGACCACCACGCACGAGGAGTGGCTCGCGCACCTGCCCGTCGTCGCCCGGCACGGCATCGGGCTCCTGCTCGCGGCGGGGGTCACGGTCGACCACGAGGACTCCTCGCGCTACCTGCTCTGGCTCGTGCCCGCCGGCTTCGGGCTCCCCGACCGCGAGTCCTACCTCGCCGACAGCGAGGCGGCCGTGTCGCTGCGCGACGCCTATGTCGAGCACGTCGCGGCGCAGCTGCGCAACGCCGGCCTG
>JAKOVT010000074.1 GCA_029781935.1 Actinomycetes bacterium
TCTCGTCGGCCAGCAGCAGGTTGGTGAAGACGGGTCCGGGCTTGAACGAGAACTCCGTGCTGCGGGCGTCGTAGACCAGCGAGCCCGTGACGTCGCCGGGCATGAGGTCGGGCGTGAACTGGATACGGGTGCTCTCGACGTCGAGAGCCGTCGCGAGCGTGCGCACCAGCAGCGTCTTCGCCGTACCGGGCACGCCCTCGAGGAGCACATGCCCACGGCAGAGCAGCGCGATCACCAGACCGGTGACGACGGAGTCCTGGCCCACCACGGCCTTGGCCACCTCGTCGCGCAGCGCCGTCAGCGCGGCGCGGGCGCGCGCGTCGTCGCCAGCGGGTGGGGCGGGCTCGGCCGGAGCGGGGACGGGGGCGTGGTCGGCGGCGGGCTCGAGCCCGGGGTTCTCGGTCATGAGCGGCGTACCTCGTTCTCCAGGGTGTCGAGCGCGTCCGCGAGCGCGGTGAGGCTCGCGTCGTCGGAGGGGGCGCTGCCGGGCTCGAGCAGCGCGAGGACGTCGACCGTCGTGCGGCCGGTCCGACCGGCGACGGCGGCGGCGAGGGTCGCGAGGTCGGTGGTGCGGGGAAGGCCCAGCCGCGCGCGCAGACGCGACGAGGCGCCCTCGCGCAGGGCGTCGGCCGCGCGACCGCGCGCGTTGCCGCGCCGGTACAGGCGAGCCCGTCCTTCCACCGACTCCGTCGCGCGGACCACGACCGGCAGCGGTTCGACCACGACCCGGCCGAGGCGTCGCGCGCGCCACCAGACGACGACGAGCACCGCGAGGGCGAGCTGCAGCAACGCCCAGCGGACCCACGACGGGACGAGGTCGGACACCGTCGGCGGCTCGTCGGTCGAGAACTGCAACGGGTCGGTGAAGGAGGGCAGCCACCACACGAGGGTCGGCTGCTCCCCGAGCGCGTTCAGCCCGAGCGCGGCGTAGCCGGAGTCCGCGAGCCGCTCGTTGGTGAGCGCCTGCGCCGAGCCGATCACGGTCGTCGGTCCCTGGGAGCCGGAACCGTCGACGACGAGGCCGCGCCAGCACGACGCAGCGGGCGAGGAGGCGTCGTACGTCGAGCCGTCGCCGGGCAGCGGCCCGACGCGCTCGGCGATCGGCCAGGAGCAGCCGGCCTCCACCTCGGCGTCGTCGGTGGCGAAGTCGCCGACGGTCGCCCACGGCGCAAGACGCTGCAGCACGTCGGCGCCCGGCTGCACGAGCACGGTGCGCTCGCGGTCGGAGGCGACGACGGCGTCGAGCATGCGCGGCGACAGCGTCGCGGTCGGGACGATGAGCAGCGTGGCCCGGCCGCCCGCACGCGTCAGCGCGTCGGCCGCGTCGGTCGCCGTCGTCACGCGCACGACGGAGACACCCTGGTCCGCGAGCAGCGCGGCCAGCGCGTGCGAGCCAGGGCGGTCGAGCCCGTCCGGGTCGAGCACGCCCGCGGTGCGTCGGCTCTGCGCCAGCCCGATCACGACGGCGACGACGAGGAGGACCACGACGATGAGCGCGATGCCGCGGTTGCGGCGCACCGTCTCGCCGACCGTCGGCGTCGTGCCCTCGAGCAGATCCACGCTCATCGCGGTGCCGCCGGGGCGAGGGGGTCGCGTCGGGCCACGCCCCCGGGCTTGGCCGACGCGACGGCGCGGTCGAGGGCGACCAGCTGCTGGTAGGACGCGGAGTCGGCCGGGCGCCCGCCGTACCAGATGTCGTCGAAGAGCCGGGCACCCGCGCGCAGGTCGCCGGCCACGGCGGGCAGCGCGATGCCGCCGTCGCGGGCGATCTCGTCGGCGGTCCGGCCGGGTCGGGCGTCGACCAGCCCGCGCTCCTCGAGGTCGCGCACCACGGCGCGCAGCCGGGCGCGGACGGCCTCGGCCCACGCGCCGGAGGCGGCGTAGGTCTCCGCGGCCGCCCGGAAGTCCGCGGCGCTGCGGTCGCCGACGTCGAACTGCGTGGCGTCGTACGCCGCACGGCCGAGCGGGCCGGTGCGCCGACGGATCGCGATCACGACGAGCACGACGACGGCGACGATGCCGAGCAGCCCGAACCACCCGAGCGGCGACGTGGTGGTCGCCCGGTCGAGGACGTCGCCGATGCGGTCCAGCAGCCAGGCGATCGCCTTCTGCACCCAGGTCTGGTCGTCCTTGGCGTACTCCTGCTTGGCCAGCTCGAGGCGGGCGAGGCGCTGCGCCTCCTCGCGACCGATCACCACCGGGACGTCGAGCGGCAGGCGCGCGACCACGGTGCTGAGGTCGGGGATCACGCGCCCGGCACCCCGGCGGCGCGGGCCAGCTCGATGTCGAGGGCCTCGCGCCGGATCCGGCGGTCGATGTAGAGGAGCGCCACGATGCCCGCGGTGAACGGGATGACGACGATCTGCGAGACGAGGGTGCCGAGCGCGGACGCGATGGACACGGCCGGCGTGAACGGGTTCGCCGCGGCGTCGCCCGACGACTGCAGGCCGCCGATGATGCCGGCGAGGAACGAGAACGGGATCGCGAGCACCTGCGCGACGATGTAGGCGATGATCGACGCGAGCAGGTAGATGCCGAACGTGCGCCACCAGGCGCCCTTCACCAGCGCCATGCTGCGGCGGATCGACGTCGTCGGCCCGACGTTCTCCAGGATCAGCGCCACCGGCGCGAGCAGGAAGCGGATCGAGAGCCACACCCCCACCACGATGGTCGCGATCGCGATCACGAAGCCGAGGAAGACCCCGCCCCCGGTGTCGGACTGCCCGACGCCGACGCCGACGAGCAGGGCGAGGCCGAAGCCCACCGCCACGACCACACCGACGATCAGGCCGATGAGCAGGGTGAGCCCGACCAGCGGCCAGAACCGCTTGCGCGCGCGCTGCCACACGTCGCTGGTCGACACCGGCCGCCCCAGCACGGCCCGGCCCATCGCCGTGGTGAGCATCCCGGTGGCGAGAGTGTTGAGGAGGAACGTGACGACGACGACCAGCACCGCCACGCCCCCGAGACCGCCCAGCGCCCCGGCGATCGCCGACGAGTCCGGCTCGGCGCCCGAGCCCGGCGAGGTGAAGGCGGGGTCGGTGAGGATCCGGTCGAACAGGGTCGAGAACGAGCCGTAGAGCAGCAGCTGCAGCAGCGCGATCGCCGCGGCGATGATCGCCGAGATGCCCAGCACCGTCTTCGGGTCGCGGCGCATGTAGCTGATCGCCCCGTCGAGGATCTCGCCGACGCCGAGAGGGCGCAGCGGGATCACGCCGGGTTTCGGCGCCTGCGGCACGGCGCCCCATCCGGCCACGCCGGGCAGCTGCTGGCCGGGGACGTACGCCGGCGCTCCGGGTGGCGGGTAGCCGCCGTAGGCGGGCGCCGGCGGCGGGGGAGCGCCGTACGCCGGACCCGGCGGCGGAGGTGCGGGGGAGGACCAGCCCGGCGCCGCCGGGGCGCCGCCTGGCGTGCCCCAGCCCGGGGCGACGGGCGGGGGCAGCTGCGGGTCGACCGAGGTGGGCTGCTCGGCCACGCGGGCGGTCTCGGCATCGGGCACCACGGTGGGCGCCGGCGGCACCGGCTCGGTGGGCCGGGCGGCCCAGGTCGTGTCGCCGGGCTCCGCGGGCGGATCGACCCAGGGCAGGCCGGGCGCCTGGTCGCCGGAGCCGTCGGGACGGGGCGCGTCGCCCTGGTCCGAGCTCATGCTGCGATCACCCTCCCGTCCGCGGCGGTCCGCGGCCGCTCCGATCGTGCCACGCGGGGCCGCGGCACACCGCGCGACCCACCCGGCCGGACGCACCAGCGGGAGCGGCGGTGCCGGGGAACACCGAGCCCGGCCCGTGCGTCTGAGAGTCGACCGCTCCGGAGCCGACCGGAGGCCGCGGGGGACGAGGAGCCAGGCGCATGACCACGACCAGCTGGGGTGTCCCGCTCCGCGAACGCACGCCTGATGTCACCATGAGCGGTGTGAAGGGACGTGTCCTGGTCGTCGACGACGACACCGCGCTGGCCGAGATGCTCGGCATCGTGCTCCGCACGGAGGGCTTCGAGCCGGTCTTCTGCGCGGACGGCGCGAAGGCGCTCGCGGCGTTCCGCGAGAGCAAGCCCGACCTCGTCCTGCTCGACCTCATGCTCCCTGGCCGCGACGGCATCGACGTGTGCCGCTCGATCCGCGCCGAGTCCGGCGTCCCGATCGTCATGCTCACCGCGAAGACCGACACCGTCGACGTCGTGCTGGGCCTCGAGTCCGGCGCCGACGACTACGTCGTCAAGCCGTTCAAGCCCAAGGAGCTCGTCGCGCGCGTGCGGACCCGGCTGCGCCGCACCGACCAGCCGAGCCCCGAGACCCTGCAGATCGGCGACCTGCAGATCGACGTCGCCGGCCACTCGGTGAAGCGCGACGGCGAGCCGATCCCGCTGACACCGCTCGAGTTCGACCTGCTCGCCGCGCTCGCGCGCAAGCCGTGGCAGGTGTTCACCCGCGAGGTCCTGCTGCAGGAGGTGTGGGGCTACCGCCACGCCGCCGACACCCGCCTGGTCAACGTCCACGTCCAGCGGCTGCGCTCCAAGATCGAGCACGACCCGGAGCGCCCGCAGATCGTCGTGACCGTGCGCGGCGTGGGCTACAAGGCCGGCCCTCCGTGACCCGGGTGACGTGACCTCATGAGCTCACCGTCGGACTCCCGGCCCGGCCGGGGCGCGCCGACGGCCGCCCCGGACCTCGACCTCGCGACCCTCGTGCGCCGTCCGCTGCACGCGTGGCGCTCGTCGGTGTCGCTGCGCGTGGTCGCGACCACCCTGGCCCTGTCGCTGCTCGTGGCCGGGCTGGTCGGCTGGCTGCTGGTCGGACGTATCACCTCGGGTCTGCTCGACGCCAAGGAGCGCGCCTCCGTGGCGGAGGCGGCGTCCGGCGCCGCGGACGCGCAGCGCCAGCTCGACGCGGCCTACACCGGACCGCAGACCAAGTCGGCCTCGGTGATCGTCGACAACCTGATGTCGGGCCTCGCGCTGCGCGCGGGCAACCCGCACCTGTACGAGGTCGTGCTGCTCGCCTCGCAGCCCAAGCGCGGCGACACCCCCGAGCGCGCCACCGCCGACGTCGCCGAGTCGAGCGTGCCGACCGCGCTGCGCACGGCCGTGTCGACCGACCAGCGGCAGTCGTGGACCTACACCGAGATCGCCTACACCGACGGCCAGGCTGTGCCCGGTCTCGTCGTCGGCTCGCCCATCACGCTGCCCAGCGCCGGCAACCCGGCGATGGAGCTCTACTTCCTCTTCCCGCTGACGCAGGAGCAGACCACCCTCGACCTGGTCCGCCGCACGGTGCTTCTCGTGGGCGTGCTGCTGGTGCTGACGCTCTGCGTCATCGCGTACGTCGTCACCCGCCAGGTCGTCTCGCCGGTCCGCCAGGCCGCGCGGACCGCGCAGCGGTTCTCCGACGGCCTGCTCACCGAGCGGATGCGCGTGCGCGGCGAGGACGACCTCGCCAAGCTCGCGACGTCGTTCAACGCGATGGCCGGCAACCTGCAGGAGCAGATCACCCGTCTGGAGTCGCTGTCGCGCGTGCAGCAGCGCTTCGTTTCCGACGTGTCGCACGAGCTGCGTACTCCGCTCACCACGGTCCGCATGGCGGCCGACATGATCTACGAGAGCCGCGACGAGTTCGATCCGGCGACGGCGCGCAGCGCGGAGCTGCTGCAGAACCAGCTCGACCGGTTCGAGTCGCTCCTCGCCGACCTGCTCGAGATCTCCCGTTTCGACGCGGGTGCCGCGGTCCTCGACCCCGACCCGGTCGACGTGCGCGCCATGGTCGAGCGGGTGGTGGAGTCGGCAGCCCCCCTCGCCGAGCGCAGGGACACCGAGGTGCGGATCTCCGCGCCCGACGAGGCGTGCCTCGCGGAGGTCGACGCGCGGCGCATCGACCGCGTGCTGCGCAACCTCGTCGTCAACGCCATCGAGCACGGCGAGGGCCGTCCGGTCGACATCGCGGTCGGGTGCAACGAGGAGGCCGTCGCGGTCACCGTCCGCGACCACGGCGTCGGTCTGCGACCGGGCGAGTCGTCGCTCGTGTTCAACCGGTTCTGGCGCGCCGACCCCGCGCGCGCCCGCACCACCGGCGGCACCGGCCTGGGCCTCTCGATCGCGCTGGAGGACGCGCGCCTGCACGGCGGCTGGCTGCAGGCCTGGGGGGCTCCGGGCGACGGCGCCAACTTCCGGCTCACGCTGCCCCGCACCGTCCAGGGCCCGCTGACGGAGTCGCCGCTGCCGCTCGAGCCGTCCGACGCCGGTCCGCGCGTGCAGGCCTCGCTGGCCACGCCGTACGCCGGGCCCCGACGCGAGGAGGTGCCGAAGTGATCCGCACCCGCGCGGCCCTCGCCGCCCTCGTGGCACTCGGCGCGTCGGCCCTGTCCGCCTGCGCGACCATCCCGACGTCGGGCCCCGTCCAGCAGGGCCCGGTCGTCGCCGCGGCGGCGGGCGACCAGATCGTGCGCGTCATCCCGCGCGCCCCGAGCGCCGGGATGACCCCCGAGGAGATCGTGCGCGGCTTCCAGGAGGCCACCGCCAGCGCCGATCCGAACTACGACGTCGCGAGGTCGTATCTCACCGACGACGCGTCGGCCGCGTGGAACCCCGACGCGGGCGTCGCCGTCTACGACGAGTCCGGGCTCGCGACGAGCACGAAGGGTGCGGTCGTCACCCAGGAGGGCGTGCTCTCGGCGACCATCGCCGAGGACGGCGAGTACGGCGTCGTCGCCCCGCAGCGGCGTACCCGCTGGACCTACACGCTGGCTCAGGACACTGCCGGCCAGTGGCGGATCGCGCAGCTGCCGCAGGGACTCGTCCTCGGCCCCGGCGACATCGCCCGGTCCTACCGCAGCTTCGACATCTACTACTTCACGAAGGACTTCGCGAACCTCGTCCCGGCGCCCGTGACCGTGCCGGTGTCGCCGAGCGGGCAGGCGACCCAGCTCGTGCAGCGGCTGCTCGCCGGCCCGACCGCGTGGATCGCGCCGGCGGTCGCCACGGCGTTCCCGGTGCAGACCCGGCTGCTGCTCGGGTCGGTACCCGTCACCGACGGCGTCGCCGACGTGTCGCTCTCGCGCGAGGTGCTGAACGCCGACGACGCCACGCGTCAGAAGCTCTCCGCACAACTGGTGTGGACGCTGCGCCAGGTGCCCGACATCGCGTCGGTGCGGATCACCGTCAACGGCCAGCCGCTCGCCGTGTCCGGCGTCGCGTCGCCGCAGCCGATCGACTCCTGGCCGACGGTGAGCCCCGACGTCCTGCCGGCGAGCGCGACGGCGTACGCGGTCGGCGCCAAGGGACTGGTGGCCCTCAACGGCGAGGAGCCGACCCCGGTCGCGGTGTCGCCCGCGCTGCGGACCCCCGGCGTGAGCCTCGACTCGCAGCAGGTGGCGGGTGTCTCAGCCGACGGGAGGAGCGTCTACGTCGGCCGGCTCGCCGCGGGCGCGGTCGCCGAGCGCCGCTACACCGGCACCGACGTGTCGCGACCGAGCTGGGACCGCACGGGCGCGGTGTGGTTCGCCGACGCCGGGAAGGGCCTGGTCCAGCTGCGCGGCGAGAAGTGGTCGGCCGTACCGGTCTCCGGTGCGCCGCGCGGCTTCCGCGACGCCGACATCGTGGCCGCGGCCGTGTCTCGCGACGGCACACGGATCGGCCTGCTCGTCCGGCGAACCAACGTGGTCGAGCCGTGGGTCGCGCGCATCGAGCGGCACGGCGAGGGCGTCACCGTCTCCTTCCCCTTGCGCATCGACAGCCAGATCACCGAGGCCCTCGACCTCGCCTGGGCCGACGCCGGCACGCTCGTGGTCCTCGGCACGTCGGGCGCCACCCCGCTCGAGGTCGTCGACATCGTGGTGGGCACTCCCACGAGCCGGCACCAGACCGCCCCCGAGACGTCGGCGACGTCGATCGCGGCGGCGCCCGGACCCGGCCGCAGCGACCTCGTGGGCGACAGCACCATGACCTTCGAGCAGGACGGCTCGACCTGGACCCGGATCGAGGGCATCACCGACCCGGTGTACCCGGGCTGACGGGTGCTGTGGGTGGCGCCGTCCCGGCGCCTCCGCCTGGGGACGTGCCGCCACCGCCGCAGCCCACGCCGGTCAGCGTCAGGGGATGGGACTCCTCGACGACGCCCGCCCGTGCGCGGGCTGCCGCGGCGACCGTGGCCCGATCTGCCCCACGTGCCGACCCGCCTTCCGGCGACCGGCCTTCCTGGTCCGTCGCGACGACCTCGCGCTGCCGGTGGTCGCCTCGGCCGGCTACGAAGGCCCTGTCCGCGAGGCCCTGGTCGCGTTCAAGGACCACGGCCGGTGGAGCCTGCGCGGACCGCTGGGCGCCTCGTTGGCGCGGTCGGTGGACGTGCTGCAGCGCGGGCGGCTCCGACAGCTCGTCGAGCTGGCCGGTCGCTCGCTCCCACCCGATCCCGACGTGCCGGACCTGCGCGCGTACGAGCCGGTGCCCGGCGCCGCGCGCTTCCTGCTCGTGACGGTGCCGAGCACGGCCGCGTCGGTACGGTCGCGCGATGGTGATCACGTGCTCGAGCTCGCTCGGCGGGTGGCGGAGCGGTCGCGGCAGGCCTGGAGCGAGGCGACCCCCGGGCTGGTCGTCGTACGCCGACGGCGCGACCAGGTCGGGCTCGGGCGCGCGGCGCGCGCGGCCAACCTGCACGGGTCGATGCGGGCGACCGACGTGCTCGTGCGCCGCGCCGCCCGACCCGGGACGGCGGTGGTGCTGGTCGACGACATCGTCACCACGGGCGCGAGCCTCGCGGAGGCGCATCGGGCGCTCCTGGCCGCCGGGGTCCGACCCTGGGGCGCGGCGGTCGTCGCGGCGACCCCCGATCGGCCGCTCCGGGTCGGCGGGTCCCGGTCTCTGACCGTTCGCTGAGAGGGCGCAGCCATCGTCGTGCGCGGGGAGCGCACCTCCCCGGTCCGGGGCTACCGTGGGTACGTGGCACCCGTCCGGGTCCGTGGTTGCGTCCTCGAAGGGGCTCCGGTCGCCGGAGCACCTCGGGGGCAAGCCGATGCCAGCCGCAGGCGAAGCGGTCCACGTAAGGCGACTCTTGGTCGTCCGATCACGGTGCGGTTTAGAGGTAAGTCCTGCCCCGTCGGGGAGCCCCAGCGCTCGCCGGTCCGGGAGAAGGGGAGTAGTCGCACAACGCCCGCCCGGGCGCGGCGAGACCCTCGGCAGGCGGATGTGGGGTCGAAGACCAGGTCGGCCGGACGGGTGCCACGTGTCCGGTCCCGCTGCGTGGTCTGCGGGGACCATCGCGCGCACGTCGCGCACTACAGGAAGGTGACGCCGTCATGTCCAGCATGAACGCACCCG
>JAKOVT010000083.1 GCA_029781935.1 Actinomycetes bacterium
TCGCGTCGCCGGGCACCGGCAAGGCCTCGGTGCCCGTGCCGGTCGAGATCGGCTCGTTCTCCCAGAAGGTGCAGGACACCCACGCGCGGCCGCTCGTCGGCGTCACCGAGACCGACGGTGCGGTCATCGACGAGGACGTGCTCTGGTCGTGCACGACGTGCGGCGCCTGCGTGAACCAGTGCCCGGTCGACATCGAGCACATCGACCACATCGTCGACATGCGGCGCAACCGCGTGATGATCGAGTCGGAGTTCCCCAGCGAGCTCGCCGGCCTGTTCAAGAACGTGGAGAACAAGGGCAACCCGTGGGGCCTCAACGCCTCGCAGCGCAACGCCTGGATCGAGGAGGTCGACTTCGAGGTCCGCGTGTTCGGCATGGACGGCGAGGACGCCATCCCCGACGACGTCGACTACCTGTTCTGGGTGGGCTGCGCCGGCGCGCTGGAGGACCGCGCGAAGAAGACGACCAAGGCCGTCGCCGAGCTGCTGAACCTCGCGGGCGTGCAGTTCATGGTGCTCGGCGAGGGCGAGACCTGCACCGGCGACCCGGCGCGTCGCGCCGGCAACGAGTTCCTGTTCCAGATGCAGGCGATGCAGAACGTCGAGATGCTCAACGAGATCAAGGCGAAGAAGATCGTCGTCACCTGCCCGCACTGCCTCAACACCCTCGGCCGCGAGTACCCGCAGGTCGGCGGGCACTACGAGGTCGTGCACCACAGCCAGCTGCTCGCATCGCTGGTGAAGGACGGCCGCCTCACCCCGGTCGCACCCGTCGAGGGTTCGGTGACCTACCACGACCCCTGCTACCTCGGTCGCCACAACAAGGTCTACACGCCGCCGCGCGAGCTGCTCGGGGCGCTGCCCGGCCTCGAGGTGCGCGAGATGGAGAAGTCGGCCGACCGGTCCTTCTGCTGCGGCGCCGGCGGCGCCCGCATGTGGATGGAGGAGCGCATCGGGCAGCGGATCAACCTGACCCGCACCGACATGGCGCTCGAGACGGGTGCGTCGACCATCGCGGTCGCCTGCCCGTTCTGCTCCGTGATGCTCAACGACGGCGTCACGCAGCGGTCGCAGGGCGGCGACACCCCGGTCGCGGAGGTCTCCGACATCGCGACCCTGCTCCTCGCCAGCGTGGAGAAGGCACCCGCGTCCTGACCCGTCGACGGACCGACCGCGGCCGCCCGAGCGATCCTGGCCCGGCGGCCGCGTCGTCGGTCGGGCAGCCGCCGGACGCGAGCGAGGAGGTCCCGTGGAGCAGGTGAGCAGCCGCGAGGTCTACCGCAACGCCTGGATGACGGTGCGCGAGGACGTCGTGCGCCTCGCGGACGGGTCGACGGGGATCTACGGCGTCGTCGAGAAGCAGGAGTTCGCCGTCGTCGTGCCGCGAGAGCGCGGCGGCGTCTGGCTCGTCGAGCAGTTCCGCTACCCCGCCGGACGCCGCGGCTGGGAGCTGCCCATGGGGTCGTGGCCCGCCGACCACCCCGGCGGCGACGCGCTCGAGCTCGCGCGCACCGAGCTCGCGGAGGAGACCGGTCTCACCGCAGGCACCTGGCGCCACCTCGGCCACCTGATGCAGGCCTACGGCTACTCCACCCAGGGGTTCGACGTCTTCCTCGCCACCGACCTCACCCCCGGTACGCCGGACCGCGAGGCGAGCGAGCAGGACATGGTGCACCGCTGGGTCTCGGACGAGGAGCTGCACCGGATGGTGCTGCGCGGCGACATCGTCGACGCCACCACGCTGGCCGCCCTGGCGCTCCTCGCCCACGTCGACGCGGCCGGCTGAGAGGGCGCATTCCCGTTCCGGCAGCGCGCGGCCGTGAGTCAGCTCTTCGGCAGGAGAGGGGCGAGCTGGCGGTAGAGGTAGGGCGCGAGCGCCTTCGCGAACGTGGCCGTCAGGTGGTTGGAGTCGCGGAAGACCAGGTATTTGCCGTGCGTCGCCGGGCAGCGGTCGGCGTCGCAGATGACGTCGGAGAGGTCGATGGCGTGGGCGCCGTCGATCCCCGTCACCATGCCGACGTCGTACTTGGGCGCGTCGAGGGCATCGCGCCCCACGTCGCACGCCGACGGGTCGGACAGGTGCTTCGACACGCACACGGCGACGTCGCTGCCGGGCCACGGCGTATCGCGGATCACGGCCACCGGCGCTCCGGCCTTCGCTAGCGCGGTGAGCGTGCGCGTCCAGCCCGCCTGCCACTCGCCCGGCGCCTTGGCGGCGTCGATCTTCCCGCCAGACGAGCGGTCGACGAGGGAGTCGGTGCGCGTGCCGGCCGCGAGCACGAGCGCGGGCTTGAGCTTCGCGATCTCGGCGATCTCGTTCTGGCGCCAGGTGTCGCACTCGTCGTAGAGGCGCTTGAGACCCTTGTTGAAGATGGAGACGTCGGGCGCCGGGCACCCGGACTTGGTGCGGGCGAGCACCTTGAAGCCGTGCTGCTTGCCGAGGGCGTCGAGAGCCGGGAACCACTGCGCCGCATGGGAATCGCCGAGCAGCACCACGGTGGTGGAGGCGGCCGTGTCGCCGAAGGCGCAGTCGTTCGGCGGCGTCAGGCCCGGCACCTGCAGGTGGCAGCCGTTGCCGTAGATGATCGGGATGTCGGCGCGCGCCTTCGACGGGTTCGGTGCGATGGCACCCGTCGGCCAGGCGATCGCGGCCGCGGTGGGCTTCGACGACGGCGATGTCGACGACGAGGCCTCGGGCACCGGAGTGCTGGCCGGGCCGCGACCGGTCTGCTCGTCGGCGGCGGCGCCCGTCGTGACTGCGGCGGCGGCCGAGCCGCCCCCCGGGGCCGCGACCAGCGCGAGGCCGGCGAGCGCCGCGGCGGCCGACAGGGCGCCGCCGAGGAGCAGGGAGCGCTTCGTGCTGGCGACGAGCGACGGCAGGTGGTGCAGCGGCCGTTCGACGAACCGGTAGGCCAGTGCGCTCGGGACGAGCGCCAGGAGCACGAGCAGCACCTTGGTCGGCGTACCGAGCTCGCCCATCACGCTGGCGGCGAGCACGAGGAACGGC
>JAKOVT010000098.1 GCA_029781935.1 Actinomycetes bacterium
GCTCTCGACCGTCCTGGAGGGGGCGGGCTCCTTCGGGGGTCCGCCCCCTCCGGCCGTCCTGCCTAGACTGTCGGCCGTGGCGACGACTCCGGTGTACCTCGACCACGCCGCGACGACGCCGATGCGCCCCGAGGCGCTCGAGGCGATGACCGCCGAGCTCGTCGCGGTCGGCAACCCGTCCTCGCTGCACGCGTCGGGCCGACGGGCGCGCCGGGTGGTCGAGGAGTCGCGCGAGAGCATCGCCGCCGTCCTCGGTGCCAGCCCGGTCGACGTCGTGTTCACCTCGGGCGGCACCGAGGCCGACAACCTGGCGGTCAAGGGCCTCTACCGCGCTCGCCGCGGCGCCGGCGGGTCGCGCTCCCGCGTCCTGTGCAGCGCGGTCGAGCATCACGCCGTCCTCGACGCCGTCGAGCACCTCGGCAAGGCCGAGGACGCCGACGTCCGTTGGCTGCCGGTCGACCACCTGGGCCGGCTGGATCTCGACCGGTTCGCCGACGAGCTCGACGAGGGCGGCGACCGCATCGCGCTCGTCACGGTGATGTGGGCCAACAACGAGGTCGGCACCCTGCAGCCCGTGGCCGAGGTGGCGGCGCTCTGCGCGGAGCGCGGCGTGCCGTTCCACAGCGACGCCGTGCAGGCGGTGTGCCACGTGCCGGTCGACGCGTCGGTGGCGACCATGCTCGCGCTCTCGGGCCACAAGGTCGGCGGGCCGCACGGCGTCGGTGCCCTCGTGGCCCGCCGCGGGGTCGCCCTCGAACCGCTCGTGCACGGCGGCGGCCAGGAGCGCGACGTGCGCTCCGGCACGCTCGATGCCCCGGCCATCGCAGGTCTCGCCGCCGCGGTGGTCGCGTCCGACGCCGACCGGGAGGTCCGCACCGCCCGGGTCGCGACACTGCGCGACGAGCTGGTGCGCCGGGTCACCGACGAGATCGACGGCGTCACGCGCAACGGCGACCCGGCCTCGTGCCTGCCGGGGATCGCCCACCTCTCGTTCGACGGGTGCGAAGGCGACGCCCTCCTCCTGCTGCTCGACGCGGCCGGCATCGAGTGCTCGCGCGGGTCGGCGTGCTCGGCGGGCGTGCCGCAGCCGAGCCACGTGCTGCTCGCCATGGGCCTCGACCCCGTCACGGCGCGTTCCTCGTTGCGCTTCTCGCTGGGTCGCACGTCGCAGGAGTCCGACGTCGACCGGCTCCTCGAGGTGCTGCCCGGCGCCGTCGCCCGCGCCCGGCGCGCGGGGCGCCCGCGATGAGGGTCGTCGCCGCCCTGTCCGGCGGTGTCGACTCGGCCGTCGCCGCGGCCCGGGCCGTCGACGCGGGCCACGACGTCACGGGCGTCCATCTCGCGCTGGCCCGGAACCCGCAGAGCCACCGCACGGGGGCCCGCGGCTGCTGCACGCTCGAGGACGCGCGCGACGCCCGACGCGCCGCCGACGTGCTCGGCATCCCCTTCTACGTGTGGGACCTCTCCGAGCAGTTCGCCGAGGGCGTGATCGACGACTTCGTCGAGGAGTACGCCGCGGGCCGCACACCGAACCCGTGCCTGCGCTGCAACGAGCGGATCAAGTTCAGCGCCGTGCTCGACAAGGCGCTCGCGCTCGGCTTCGACGCGGTGTGCACCGGTCACTACGCGCGGCTCGTCGACGGCACGCACGGCCGCGAGCTGCACCGCGCGGTCGACCTCGCCAAGGATCAGTCCTACGTGCTCGCCGTCCTCGACGCCGCACAGCTCGCGGGTGCGATGTTCCCGCTCGGCGACACCGTGAAGGCCGACGTGCGGGCCGAGGCCGCTCGGCGCGGCCTGCTGGTGGCCGACAAGCCCGACAGCCACGACATCTGCTTCATCCCGGACGGCGACACCGCCGGCTTCCTGCAGCGCAAGCTGGGATCCGCGCCCGGCGCCGTCGTCGACGCGACGACCGGCGCGACCGTGGGGCACCACGAGGGCGCCTACGCCTTCACCGTCGGCCAGCGCCGGGGTCTCGGGCTCGGCGATCCGGCGCCCGGCGGTGCCCGGCGCTACGTCGTCGGTGTCGACGTCGCGTCGTCGACCGTCATGGTCGGCCCGCCGGTGCTCCTCGAGGTCGACACCGTCGTCGGCGAGCGCCCGCGCTGGTGCGGCGAGGAGCCGGCCGGCCGGGTCGAGGGCGAGGTGCAGCTGCGCGCGCACGGCGAGCCGGTGCCCGCCGTCGTCGAGCGCGTCGGTGGAGCGCTGGAGGTGCACCTGCGCCGCCGGGTGCGCGGCGTCGCACCCGGGCAGGCGGTCGTCGTCTACGACGGCTCGCGCGTGGTCGGCAGTGCCACGGTGTCGCGCACCGCGCGGGCGGGGAGCTCGTCCTGACCGCGCACCCCGACCTGCCGGCCGAGCAGGAGCACCTCACGACCGCGTACGAGCGGCTCGACGACCTGCGCGCGCTCAGCCGTCGACGCATGCAGGACGCGATGAACCAGTCCGCCGGCGGCACCCACCAGAACCGGTCCGAGCGCGACTCGTTCGTGAGCATGTACGCCGACCGCATCGCCGCCCTCGACGCGGTCGAGAACCGGCTGCTGTTCGGCCGCACCGACACCGACGACGGCCCGACGTGGATCGGACGGCTCGGCCTGTCCGACGTCGACCAGAAGGTGCTGCAGATCGACTGGCGCGCCCCGGCCGCGGCGGCGTTCTACCAGGCGACCGCGGCGAACCCGATGGGGCTGGTGCGCCGCCGCCACATCACGACCGAGGGTCGGCGGGTCGCCTCGATCTCCGACGAGGTGTTCGACGCCGACGCGGTCGATCCCACGACCGTCGACGGCAGCAGCGACAGCGCCCTGCTCTCCGCGCTGCGTGCCGTGCGCACCGGGCGCATGGGCGACATCGTCGCCACCATCCAGGCCGAGCAGGACCGGATCATCCGTGCCGACGTGAAGGGCGCCCTCGTCGTCCAGGGCGGCCCGGGCACCGGCAAGACCGCCGTGGCCCTGCACCGGGCCGCCTACCTGCTCTACACCCACCGCGACCGGTACGAGCGCAGCGGAGTGCTGGTCGTCGGTCCGACGCCGGTCTTCCTGCGGTACGTCGAGGAGGTGCTGCCCTCCCTCGGCGAGACCGGCGTGGTGCTCACCTCGATCGCAGAGCTGGTGCCGGGCGTCGTGGCGGCCGGGCACGACCGTGGGCACGTCGCGCGGGTCAAGGGATCCCGGGTGATGGCCGACGTGCTGGCGCGAGCGGTGGCGGCCCGGCGCCGGGTGCCCACCAACGGTGTCACGTTCGTGGTCGACGGCGCGCGCGTGCACCTCTCGCCGTCGGTCATCCGACGGGCGGGCGCCGACGCCCTGCGCGACCACGAGACGCACAACGCGGCACGGCCCTACGTGCTGACCCACCTGCTCAACCAGGCGGCGACGCGCCTGGCCCGCAAGCGCGGCTTCGACCCGGGCGACTCGCTCGTGCGCGAGGACCTCCTCGCCGAGCTGCGCGAGGAGAAGGCGGTACGGCGCGAGCTCAACCTGCTCTGGATGCCGCTCACGCCGCAGCGCGTCCTCGACGAGCTGCTGTCGCGGCCGGAGGTGCTCGCGGCCGCCGCCGACGGACTGCTGACTGCCGACGAGCAGCGGCTGCTCGTCCGCGAGAGCCTCGCGCCGTTCACCGTCGACGACGTACCGCTGCTCGACGAGCTCGCCGCGCTGCTCGGCGACGACCCGTCGGCCGCGCGCATCGACGCTGCGCGCCGCGAGGCGGAGGAGCGCCGAGCCGCCGCGTTCGCGGCGAGCGTGCTGGAGGCGACGACCGAGTCGGCCGACGAGGAGAGCATCGAGGGCTACTACAAGGCCATGGTGTCCGGCGAGCAGCTCGCCGGCCGCTTCGCCGAGGAGGGGCCGGCCCTGACGCTCGCCGAGCGCGCCGCCGGAGACCGCGAGTGGGCCTACGCGCACGTGGTGGTCGACGAGGCGCAGGAGCTCTCGGCGATGGCCTGGCGCGCGATCGCCCGCCGCTGCCCGTCGCGGTCGATGACCGTCGTGGGCGACCTCGCCCAGACCTCGAGCGAGGCGGGCGCGCACTCGTGGCGCGACGCGCTCGACGAGGTCTCGCGCGGCGTGTGGCGCGTGGAGGAGCTGACCATCAACTACCGCACGCCGGCCCGCATCGCCGCGCTGGCCGACCGCGTGCTCGCAGGGATGGACCGCGACGTCACGCCGCCGCGCGCGGTCCGCGAGGGCGAGCACGACCCGGGCGACCACGTCGTCGCCGACGTCGAGCCGGCCGTGGTGTCGCTGGCGTCGGAGCTCGCGGCGTCGCCGGGCCGGTCCGTGGTCGTCGCAGTGGAGCCGCGCTGCCGCCCGCTGGCAGCGGCGCTCGTGGGCGCAGGTGTCGAGGCAGCCCTCGGTCCGCGCGGTCTCGACTCCGCGGTCGCCGTCATGAGCCCCACGGAGGTGAAGGGGCTCGAGTTCGACAACGTCGTGCTGGTGGAGCCCGCCGAGGTCCGCGCGACGCCGACAGGGCTGGCCGACCTGTACGTCGCGCTCACCCGTGCGACCTCGCGACTGGAGATCGTGCGCGCCGGCGACCTGCCCGCCGAGCTCGCCTGAGAGTCAGCGGGTCCCGACGACCACGCGCGCCACGCCCGGCACGCGCACCGTGCCGTCGTCGCCCTGGTACGCGTCGAGCGCATCGATCGTCCGGCGCGCGATGCGGTCCCGTTGCGACGGGTCGGCGCCGGCCAGGGCCGCCGCGACGAGCGAGACGTGCTCGCTGATCATGTCCCAGTACTCCTCGGGTGACGTGGTCACCAGCTCGACCTCGACGTCGCGCCCGCTCACGTCGCGCAGGCCGGCGTCGGCGTACAGCGCCTCGACGGTGCCGGGCGCGGCGCAGCGGAACATGGACGGTGCGTCGGGATCGCGCGGGGGCAGCGGGATCTCGGTAGCGACAGCCTCGAGCACGAGCGACGTCCACGGGTTGTCGTCGGGCCGCACCCAGACCGACGACGCGAGCCGGCCGCCCGGTCGCAGCACCCGGACGAGCTCGGCCGTCGCGCGCGGGAGCTCGGGCAGGAACATGTAGCCGAAGCGCATCGTGACTCCGTCGAACGACGCGTCGTCGAAGGGCAGCGCGTCGGCGCCTGCGACGCGTGTCTCGACGTTGCCGAGGCCCTCGGCCGCGGCGCGGCGGGCCGCGACGTCGAGCATCTCGGGGGAGATGTCGGTGAGGGTGATGCGCCCGGCGGGGACGAGGCGGGCGACCGTGAGGCCCGGCTCGCCGGTGCCGGACGCGACGTCGAGGTGACGGTGCCGGTCGCCGGGCTCGAGCGCCGCCACCATGGCGACGCCCACGGGGCCGAGCTGGTGCTGGATGACGTCGTCCCAGCGGTCCCAGCCGGGGGCGAGACCGGCCCAGGTGCGCCGCTGCGCCTCCCGTACCTCATCGGCCGACGGCATGCGCCCTCCTCGTGACCTCGGCGAGCGCAGCGAACCACGTCGTACGCGCTCCCGGAAGGGCGCGGCACAGGCAGCAGCGTGTCGAGGTCAGGCCGCGAGGCCGTCGGGGAGCGGGGCGTCGCCGAAGAGGGCGCGCGTGCGGCGTACCGACGCGAGGCGGTCGGCGGGGTCGTACGCCGTGGTCGTGATCATCAGCTCGTCGGCCCCGGTGGCGGCGAGCAGCGCCTCGAGCTGGGTCTGCACGCGCTCAGGGCCGCCGAGCGCCTGGCCGCGGATCCGCTCGGAGACGATGGCGCGCTCGAGGTCGGTCCACGCGTGCTCCTCGCAGGTCTGCGGGCTCGGCAGCGGGCCGGGCCGACCCTGACGCAGCCGCACCCACGACAGCAGCGACGGCTGGGCGAGCAGCTCGGCGTCCTCGTCGGTCTCGCCGCAGAGCACCTGGGCGGCGACCATGGCGTAGGGCTCGGCGAGGACGTCGGACGGCGCGAAGCTGCGGCGGTAGAGATCGAGCGCGGGCAGCGTGTTGTCGGGGCTGAAGTGGTGCGCGAAGGCGAACGGCAGCCCGAGCATGCCGGCGAGCTGCGCGCTGTAGCCGCTCGAGCCGAGCAGCCACACCGGCGGGCGCCGGGCTGCCATCGGCACGGCCCGGACGGTGCCGATGCTCGCCCCGTCGAGGTAGGCGACGAGGTCCAGGAGCTGCTGCGGGAAGTCGTCGGCCGACAGCGGGTCGACCGAGCGGCGCAGCGCGGCCGCGGTCGTGGGATCCGTGCCCGGCGCTCGCCCGAGCCCGAGGTCGATGCGCCCGGGATGCAGTGCGGCCAGCGTCCCGAACTGCTCGGCCACGACGAGCGGCGGGTGGTTGGGCAGCATGACGCCGCCTGACCCGACGCGGATCCGCGGCGTCGCGGCGGCGACGGCGCCGATCAGGACGGGCGGCGACGAGCTCGCGATGCCGGGCATGCCGTGGTGCTCCGCGAGCCAGTAGCGGGTGAAGCCGAGCTCGTCCACCGCGCGCGCGAGGTCGAGCGTGGCGGCCACGGCCTCCTCGGCGGTGCGGCCTTCGCCGACGGGCGAGAGGTCGAGGAACGACAGCGGGATCGCGGGCAGGCTCACCCCGCCACCTTCGCACGAGGGTCCGGCGTACGCCGCAGCCCGGTCCGCACCGCGAACCGGGTGCCTCAGGGACGCTTCAGCCGACCGGTCTCGGTGCCGTCGGCCTTGAGCAGCACGAGCACCCCGTCGTCGAGCGCCGCCCACGACGCGGTCGCCACGAACCGGGCGACGTCGATGTTGTCGCACCCGATGAGGGTGGAGGCCCCGCTCGTGGCCACGACCGAACCGGCGTC
>JAKOVT010000109.1 GCA_029781935.1 Actinomycetes bacterium
GAACCACGTGAGCGCCCACCAGAGGCCCACGACGCCGAGGTCGCGCGAGAGCACGAGCCAGGCGGCCGGCAGGAACGCCACCAGCATGACGACGCCGGCGCCCGCGAGCCACCGTCCGTCGCCGGCGCCGATGAGGACGCCGTCGAGCACGAAGACGGGCGAGGCGAGCGGCTGCTGCACGGCGGCCACGACGAGCGACGCCGCGATCAGGCTGCGCACCCAGGGATCTGCGCTGAACAGCGACGGCAGCCACGGCGTGCAGAGGAGCAGCAATCCACCCAGGACGGCGCCGGTCACGGCACCGAGGCGGACCAGCCGCGCCGTCACGTGGCGCGCGCCGACGGGGTCGCCCGAGCCGAGGTAGCGGCCGAGCAGAGCCATGCCCGCGATGGCCAGCGCGTCGGCGGCCAGCGCGAGCAGCATCCACACCTGGAAGCTCACGTGCCAGGCCGCGAGGTCGGCGGCACCGAGGCGAGCGGCCACGGCGGCCGCGACGAGGAAGACCGCGCGCAGCACCAGCGTGCGCAGGAGGAGCGGACCGCCGGTGCGCGCGGCCGCGAGCATCCCGACGCCCGAGGGTCGCAGCGCCACCCCGTGCGCGCGCGCGACCCGGCGTACGACGAGCAGGTACGCCGTCGCCTGCACCGCCTCGGCGCAGGCGGTCGCTGCCGCGGAGCCCGCCACCCCGCGCTGGAGGCCCAGCACGAGCACGATCGCGACGACGAGGTTCACGCCCACCGCGAGGAGCGTGACGAGCAGCGTGGTCCGGGTGTCCTGCAGCCCGCGGAGCACGCCGACGCCGGCCATCGCGACGAGGGCGAAGGGGAAGCCGAGCGCGACCACGTGCAGGTAGCTCACGGCGTACGGCACGACGGGCGGGGTCGCACCGAGCGCGACGACAGCCGGCTCGGCCAGCCACCACGTCACCGCGGCGAGCACGACGCCGAGCCCGAGACCGAGGGCCATCCCCTCGACGCCCTCCGCGACCGCGGCGTCCCAGCGGCCCTCGCCCACGCGTCGCGCGACCGACGAGGTGGTGGCGTAGGCCAGGAAGATGCACAGCCCCAGCGCGAGCGAGACCAGGCTGGCCGCGGCGCCCAGACCGGCCAGCGGCAGCGTGCCGAGCGTGCCGACGATCGCGGCGTCGACGAGGACGAAGAGCGGCTGAGCTACGAGGGCTCCGAGGGCCGGGACGGCCAGCCGCAGGATCTCGCGCAACGACCCCGCGGCGGCGACGTCGGGCACGGGATCGGCGTCGGGCACGGCCCCATCCTCGCCGCCCCGGACCGGTACGCCGACGCCCGGTCGGCGCGCCGTCGCAGCCCACCGGCGGCCCGGCCGCGGCGCCGGATGCAGGCGGGGGGCCGTGCGGCGCCGGCCGGCGGGCGGCCACCTCCGCCGGCGCGGGGTGCAGCGCGGGGGTGCGGCGCAGCCCGCCGACCGACCGGGGCCCGGCGGCTCCGGCGTACCCGTCCGGGACCCGGCGGTCGGGCTCCCGGGTGGGGGAGGGAGCCGGCCGCGCGAGGACCGGCGTACCGACGCGGAGGTCCGAGCGGGTGGCGGCCGACCAGCGGTCGAGACGCGGTGTTCACCAGTCGGACACCGGAGAGAAGTTTCTTCCCTCCCCAGGCGGGGGACGGCGTCGGCGCAGGTCAGCGGCCTGCGGGACCAAGATCGACATGGTTATCCCCGGCTTTTCCACAGGGCTGTTCCCGCGACACGCCCAGCCGGTCCCCAGCTCGTCCCCAGCGCTGTCCACAGGCGACGTTGTGACCTCCCGGCGCGTCGCCCTAGCGTGCCGGAGCGCCGTCGGACCCCCGGACCACACTGGGGAGACGTGGCAGGAGAGCGGTCCCGGTCCCGGGTCGCGAAGCGCTCCCGCCGCGTCGCCCCGCGCCCGCGCGGCCCGTCCCGGCAGGAGGAGGAAGCAGCCCGTGAGCGTCGTCGAGCTCCCGCCCCGCGAGGACCCGGGAGTCCCCGACCGCACCCCGCCGCAGGACATCCCGGCCGAGCAGTCGGTGATCGGCGCGATGCTGCTGTCCAAGGACGCCATCGCCGACGTCGTCGAGACCCTCCGCGAGGGCGACTTCTACCGCCCCGCCCACCAGCTGATCTACGCCTCGATCCTCGACCTCTACGGCCGCGGCGAGCCGGCCGACGCCGTCACCGTCTCCGCGGAGCTCACCCGGATCGGCGAGCTCGGCCGGGTCGGCGGCGCGCCCTATCTGCACACCCTGGTCGCGAGCGTCCCGACCGCCGCCAACGCCGGCTACTACGCCCGCATCGTCCGCGAGCGCGCGATCCTGCGGCGGCTGGTCGAGGCCGGCACCAGGATCGTGCAGATGGGCTACGCCGGCGACGGCGAGATCGACATGATCGTCGACCGCGCCCAGGCGGAGGTCTACGAGGTCACCGACCGGCGCACCAGCGAGGACTACCTCCCGCTCGCCGAGATCATGCCCGGCACCCTCGAGGAGATCGACGCGATCTTCAGCCGCGGCGGCGTCCTGGCCGGCGTGCCCACCGGCTTCGCCGAGCTCGACCGCGTCACCAACGGCCTGCACGCGGGCCAGATGGTCGTCATCGCCGCGCGCCCCGCGATCGGCAAGTCCACGGTCGGCCTCGACCTCGCGCGCTCGGCGTCGATCAAGCACGGCCTCACCAGCGCCATCTTCAGCCTGGAGATGAGCCGCAACGAGATCGCGATGCGCCTGCTGTCGGCCGAGGCGTCGATCGCGCTCAACCACCTGCGCAGCGGCACGATGTCCGACGCCGACTGGCAGAAGCTCGCGCGCAAGATGAGCGCGGTGTCGGAGGCGCCGCTGTTCATCGACGACTCGCCGAACATGACGATGATGGAGATCCGCGCGAAGTGCCGGCGGCTCAAGCAGCGCCACGACCTCCGCCTCGTCATCATCGACTACCTGCAGCTGATGACCTCGGGCAAGAAGGTCGAGAGCCGCCAGCAGGAGGTCTCGGAGTTCTCCCGGTCGCTCAAGCTCCTCGCCAAGGAGCTCGAGGTGCCGGTGGTCGCGATCTCGCAGCTCAACCGTGGTCCGGAGCAGCGGACGGACAAGCGACCGATGATGAGCGACCTGCGCGAGTCGGGCTCGATCGAGCAGGACGCCGACATGGTGATCCTGCTGCACCGCGAGGACGCCTACGAGCGCGAGTCGCCGCGCGCGGGCGAGGCCGACTTCATCCTGGCCAAGCACCGCAACGGCCCGACCGCGAACGTCACCGTGGCCTTCCAGGGCCACTACTCCCGCTTCGTCGACATGGCCCAGGTCTAGCTCCCGCCGCACCCGCACGGCGCGACGCCCGCGACGTCAGTGGCAGGCTTGCTGCGCGAGCTGCCAGAGGCCGGTGCGGTCGCCGAGTCGGAGCAGGTCCTGCGACGAGATGAACGGGTTCATCACCTGCGACGTGTCCGCCACGTGGCTGAGGCCGAGCGCGTGGCCGAACTCGTGGAACAGCAGGTTGTAGCGGTCGGTCTCCGACGCCGTCGCGGCCCAGCCGTAGTCGAGCTGGATCGACGCCTTGGTCATGATGAGCGCGGTCGGGCTGTAGATGGTCCAGCCGGCCGAGGTGTAGCCGATCGTGCTGCCGCCCACGGCCGTCGACCGGTAGGCGCCCGGGTCCGTGCTCGACACGTAGGTGATCACGAGGTTCGCGCCGGTCGCCGTCCACGCCGTACCGACGACGGACCCGCCGCTTCCGGACTGGTCGACCGTGATCTTGCCGTCGCCGCCCGGCAGGTACTGGAACGTGTAGCCGGTCGCCCGCGACACGAAGGCCATCGTCTGCTGCCAGCGGGCGAGCTCGTCGGCCGCGGTCGTCCCCGCCTTCGTCGCGTTCGTGAGATCGACGCTCCAGGTGATGGGCAGGCACTTGTCCCAGCGCGGTGCCACCGACGCCGACGCTGCGGAGTTGAAGTAGGTGTACGCCGACTTCTTGGTCGCCGACTCGCCCGCGATGGTCGACGTCGGCGTCGGCGACAGTCCGGTGCCCGCGGGCATCGGCAGCATGCTCGCGGTGATGCCCGGCGCCGGAGGCGCGCTCGAGTCCGACGGCGACGGGCTCGCCGCGGTGGGGGAGGCGGTCGTCGTCGACGGGCTCGGGGAGGCCGTGGGACTCGTCGTCACCGGTGGCTTGTGCAGCTGCAGGTAGAGCCAGTGGTTGTAGACCAGCGCGCGCGCCGAGCTCGACCACACGTAGGGGATGCGGACCCAGGTGCCGTACCGGTTCTTCTGCGCCACGTTCGACAGGCCCAGGAAGCGGACGTAGGTCGTGCCGAGGCGGTAGGTCAGGCAGGTGGTGACGCGGGTGGTGACGTTGTAGCGGTAGCTGCCGCAGCGCCGGATCGCCACCGTCTTGTAGACCGGCGTGACGACGACGGCCGAGGTCGCGTACCCGCTGTCGTAGGTCCGGGCGGAGGGCGCGGCGCCGCGGGTGGGCGCGACGGCGAGGCCGGCGACGAGCGCGGCAGCGCCGAGCATCGCCGCGGCCGCCCCGAGGGCGCGCGCGGACGACGGGTGACTCCCCATGAGAAGGGCATCGGCGCGCAGCCCGCGACGTTGAGCCCCCGTCGCCCGGTCGCAGCAGCCCCGGGCACCCGCCGCGCTTGAGACACATACCCCCGGGGGTATATGCTCGGCGCGTCCGAGAAGCACCGACGTGAGGAACCGACTGCTATGTGCTCCCCCGCCCTCTGCTCCCGCTGCGGCAAGGTCACCTGGTCCGGCTGCGGCATGCACGTCACGCAGGTGATGGCCTCCGTGCCCACCGAGCGCCGCTGCACCTGCCGCTGACCGCGGACCACGCAGCATGAGCGCCCCGGCCGTCCTCGCTGTCGTCGCCCACCCCGACGACGAGTCCTTCGGCCTGGGCGCTCTGCTGTCCGAGGCGGCCGGGGCGGGCTCGCGGGTGGGCGTGCTGTGCTTCACCCACGGCGAGGCGTCGACCCTGCACGGCGTCGACGGCGACCTGCGCACCGTGCGCGAGCAGGAGCTGCGCACCGCGGCCGAGCGCCTCGGCGCCTGCTGGGTGCGGCTGCTCGACCATCCCGACGGCGGTCTGGCCGCCCGAGGCGCTGCCCTGCTCGACGACACCCTGGCGGCGATCCGGACCTTCTCCCCCGACGTGCTGCTCGTCTTCGACCGCGACGGCGTCACCGGGCACGCAGACCACATCGCCGCGACCTCCGCGGCGGTCCAGGCCGGCCGGCGCCTCGACGTCCCCGTGCTGGCCTGGACCCTGCCGGCGTCGGTCGTCGAGGGGATGGGCGACGCGGGGTACGCCGGCTTCACCGGGCGTCCCGACCGCACCATCCCCCTCGTGGTCGAGGTGGACCGCGCCGCGCAGCTGGACGCCGTGCACGAGCACGCCAGCCAGGCGGTGCCCGGCAGCCCGCTCTGGCACCGGCTCGAGCTGCTCGGCCGCACCGAGAACCTCGTGTGGCTGCACCGCAGCGCGGACCTGGCGCTGCCCTTCCGCACCATCGTCCGCGACACTGCGTCGTCGTGACCACCACCGACCGCGTCGCGGACCCTTCCCGCCTGCTCACCTGGCACCCGGGATGGCTCGGTGTCGTCCTCGGCACCGGGGGCGCGGCCGTGGCCTCGCTGTCCGACCCGGTCGGGTCCACCGACCTCGATACCTGGCTCGGCATCGCCTTCACGGCGATGGCCGTGGTGCTCCTGCCGGTGCTCGCGGTCCCCTACCTGCTGCGCGCGCGACGCCACCGCCACGCCGTGGCCGCGGATCTCACCCACCCCGGCGTCGGCGCCCTCTTCGGCACGCTGCCCGCGTCGCTGCTCATCGTGGGGCTGGCGCTCGCGATGCTCGCCGTGCAGGGCCGCCTGCCCGCCACGGCGACGGCATGGACCGCGCTGGCACTGATGCTGGTCGGCGCGGTCGGCGCGCTGCTCGTCGGCGTCGAGTTCTTCAGCCGCATCGTGCGGGCGGAGCAGACGCCGCCGGCAGCGATGTCGGGCGCCTGGTTCATCCCGATCGTCGTTCTCGTCCTGGTCCCGAGCGTCGTCGTACGCCTGGCCGTGCTGGAGCCGTCCTGGGCGACGACGGGTGCGGTGCTCGGCGCGTCCGCCGCCTGGGGCGCGGGATTCGTGCTCTTCCTCGTCCTGGCACCGGTCCTGGCCTGGCGGCTGGCCACCGCGTCCGCCCCGCCGCCGCACATGGCCGCGACGTGGTGGATCTGGCTGGCGCCCGCCGGCGCGGGCGGTCTGGGGGCCCTCGCGCTGTCGCGGCTGACCGCCCGGGTCGTGGGCGGCCCGCTCGCCGACGCCCTCCCGGTCGCCGGGCTGCTGCTGGCGAGCGCGCTGTGGGGGTTCGGCACGTGGTGGGCGATCTTCGCCGGGCGGGTGCTGGCGCGCCTGGCCCGCGACAACCGCGGACTGCCCTTCCACGTCGGCACGTGGGGCTTCGTCTTCCCGACCGCGGCCATGAGCGCGCTGACCGTGGAGCTCGGTCGGTCCTGGGACGTGCCGCTCGTCTCGGTGATCGGCACCGTGTGGTGGGTCGCGTGCGTGCTCGTGTGGGTCCGTGTGGCGATCCAGACCTGGTCCGGTGTCCGGCGCGGGACGATCTTCAGCAGGTAGCGAGAGGGAGGACGGCCGTGGAAGCCGCGGAGTGGGATGCCAAGTACGCCGAGCGCGACCTGGTCTGGTCGGCCGGTCCCAACGTCTTCGTGGAGCGGTACGCCGCCGACCTGCCCGTCGGTCGCGCGCTCGACGTGGCGGGCGGCGAGGGCCGCAACGCCCTGTGGCTCGCCGACCGCGGCTGGGACGCGACCGTCGCCGACTTCAGCCAGGTCGCCCTCGACCGCGCGCTGCGGATCCGCGAGGAGCGGCCCGACAAGCGCGGGACCTTCGCCGTACGCCGGGTCGACGTGCTGTCCGAGCCGCTCGGGCAGCAGGACTACGACCTCGTCGTCGTCGCCTACCTGCAGCTCGCCGAGCTCCAGCGCCGTGTCGCGCTGCGGTCGGCAGCCGAGGCGGTCGCGCCGGGCGGGCACCTGCTCGTG
>JAKOVT010000111.1 GCA_029781935.1 Actinomycetes bacterium
CGTCGGCTGCGGGGCGATGGGCTCGGTCTACGCCGGCCTGATGGCGTCGGCCGGGCACGAGGTGCACGCGGTCACTCTCTGGCAGGCGCACGTCGACGCGATAAACGCGCACGGCCTGCGCGTCAGCGGCTTCAGCGGCGACCGCACCGTCAGGCTGGCCAGCGCGTCGGTGACGGCCGACGGCATCGGCCGCTGCGACCTGGTCGTCATCGCGTCCAAGGCTTTCGACGTCGAATCCGCGGCCAGATCGAGCAAGGGGCTGGTCGGTCCCACGACGGTGGTGCAGACGATCCAGAACGGCCTCGGCTCGCCCGAGCGCGCGGGCCGGCACATCGATCCCGACCGGCTGGCGGTCGGCGTGGTCGGCGGCTTCGGCGCCTCGATCCCCGAGTGGGGCCACGCGCACCACAACGGGATGGAGGTCACCTGGTTCGGCCGCTACGCCGGGCTTCCGCTCGATGACCTCGCCGCGTCCGCGGAGATCTGGCGCTCGTCCGGCTTCAAGGTCGCGCTGCACGACGACGTGGCGTCGATGGTCTGGAAGAAGCTGATCATGAACGTCGCCTACTCGGGGACCGCGTGCCTCACCGGCCTGACGATCGGCCAGATCATCGCGAACGAGGAAGCCTGGCGCGTCGCCTCCGCGTGCTCGCGCGAGGCGGTCGCGGTCGCCGGGGCGCTGGGGGTCGACCTCGGCCTCGCCGACCCGGTCGGGCACGTGACGAACCTCGGCTCGAAGATCCCGAACGCCCGCCCTTCGATGCTGATCGACGCGATGGCCGGCCGGCGCGGCGAGGTCGACGCGATCAACGGCGCGATCTCGCGCCTCGGCGCCGAGACCGGCGTGCCGACTCCGGCGAACGACGTCGTCGTCGCGCTGATCCGGGCGCGCGAGAGCCAACTGGCGGGCTGATCAGTCCCGCGCTTTCTCCGCAGACCCCTCCAGCCCCGCCAGCAGCTTCCGGCTGTTGCCCGGGATCACCATCGAGAACTTGTTGTCGACGAACGTGTAGTCGTAGTAGCCCATCCGCGCGAGCGGCTGGATCTTCAGCACGTCGACCGGCCCGTTGGCGTCGATCACCGCGTCGTCGATGTGCACCGCCACCACTCGGCCGAACACGACGTCGGCCGTGCCCATTGGCGGCGCGCCGGGAAAACGCAGCGTGTTCAGGTAGACGCACTCGAAGTGGATCGGCGAGCCGGCCACGCGCGCGGGTTTCACCTTGCGCGACGGCAGCTTGGCCAGCCCCGCGCGCTCGAACTCGTCGACGCCGTGCGGCAGCTCCTCGGCCGTGATGTTGACCGCCTCGCGCAGCGCGTAGGTCGCCATGTTCCAGACGAACTCGCCGGTCTCCTCGGCGTTGCGCACCGAGTCCTTGCGCACGCCGCCGGTGTCCTGGTTAGCCGAGAACATCACGATCGGCGGATTGAAGGTCACGTTCTGGAACTGGCTGAACGGCGCGAGGTTGTGGCGGCCCTGTCCGTCGACCGTGGAGATCCAGCCGATCGGGCGCGGAATCACGCACGACTTGAACGGGTCGTGCGGCAGGCCGTGCGGGATCACACCGGGCTCGTAGTACATCTTTGGTTCTCCACCACTACCTAAGCCGTGCGCGAAGCACGAAGGGTTGGCGCGG
>JAKOVT010000124.1 GCA_029781935.1 Actinomycetes bacterium
GCGCGCATCGACTCCGACACCGTGGTCGTGCACCCCTCCGAGCGCGGCCACCTCAAGCAGGTGCTGCTCAAGCTCGGCTGGCCGGCCGAGGACCTCGCCGGCTACGTCGACGGCGAGGCCCATCCCATCGCGCTGCGCGAGGAGGGCTGGGCGCTGCGCGGCTACCAGCGCGAGGCCGCCGAGGGCTTCTGGCACGGCGGCAGCGGCGTCGTCGTGCTGCCCTGCGGCGCCGGCAAGACGATCGTGGGCGCGGCAGCCATGGCCATGGCGCAGGCGACCACGCTGATCCTCGTCACCAACACGGTGTCGGCGCGGCAGTGGCGCGCGGAGCTGCTCAAGCGGACCACGCTCACCGAGTCCGAGATCGGCGAGTACTCCGGCACCGTCAAGGACATCCGCCCCGTCACCATCGCGACCTACCAGGTGATGACGACGAAGCGGAAGGGCGTCTACTCCCACCTCGAGCTGTTCGACAGCCGCGACTGGGGCCTCATCCTCTACGACGAGGTGCACCTGCTCCCCGCCCCGATCTTCCGGTTCACGGCCGACATCCAGTCGCGTCGCAGGCTCGGCCTCACCGCCACGCTCGTCCGCGAGGACGGCCGCGAGGGCGACGTGTTCTCCCTCATCGGCCCCAAGCGGTACGACGCCCCGTGGAAGGACATCGAGGCGCAGGGCTACATCGCGCCGGCCGACTGCGTCGAGGTCCGCGTGACCCTCGACGAGCGGGAGCGCCTCGTCTACGCGACCGCCGAGCCCGACGAGCGCTACCGGCTCGCGGCGTCCTCGGACCGCAAGTACCGGGTGGTCGAGGCGCTCATCGCCCGGCACGCCGACGAGCACGTGCTCGTCATCGGCCAGTACCTCGACCAGCTGCACGAGCTCGGCGAGCGGCTCGACGCCCCGGTCATCACCGGCGAGACCCCCGTGAAGGAGCGCGAGCGCCTCTTCCAGGAGTTCCGCGACGGCACGGTGCGCGTCCTCGTCGTCTCGAAGGTCGCCAACTTCTCGATCGACCTGCCCGAGGCGGGCGTGGCGATCCAGGTGTCGGGCTCGTTCGGCTCTCGGCAGGAGGAGGCGCAGCGCCTCGGCCGTGTCCTGCGCCCGAAGGGGGACGGTCGCACCGCGCGGTTCTACGCCGTCGTCGCCCGAGACACCGTCGACGCCGACTTCGCCGCCCACCGGCAGCGCTTCCTCGCCGAGCAGGGCTACGCCTACCGCATCGTCGACGCCGACGACGTCCTGCACGGCAGCATCGACCCCACCGACTGACCTCAGAGGTCGAGCAGCCAGTTGCGCCGCTCGTAGAGGGTCTCCAGCCCGGCGCGGTGCATGTTGTGCAGCGACGGGTTCGGGTTCTCGGTAGTCTCCGAACCGGTCTCGGCGGTGACCCACGACAGGCCGAGGTCGCGCGCCAACCCGATGCGTGCGGCCATCAACGCGCTCTGCGCACCGCGGTTGCGCGCCTCGGGCAGGGTCGCCGCACCCGACAGCTGGCCGCACGGGCCGTGGACGAAGAGCGCACCCATCGCGACCAGCGCGCCCCCGTCGTAGGCGCCGAACGCGAACCAGTCGTCGGCCCCCACCTGCTCGGCCGACCACGGCGCGAGGTCGAGCGGCATCTCCATGCCCACGCACTGCACGCGCCCGTACTCCGCCGCGTCCTCGGGCGGCACCAGCGCGATCCGCAGGTCCGTGGCGACGACGGGCGGGTCACCCACCGCGCGCATCGTCTTCGCCCAGGTGCCGCCGCGACGCCAGCCGCGTCGCTCCAGCAGCGCGACCGCGTCCGGAGTCTCGACGAAGGGCGGCACCTGCAGGACGGCGATGCTGCGCCCGTCGCCGCGCTGGAACTCGGCGACCTCGTCGAGGTCGTGACCGTTCAGCGGCGAGTCGAGCCCCACCGCGAGCACGCGGTTGAGGAACGCGAACCCGGGTGCGGCGTCGACCCGTACGCCGACCCCTCCGGCGACGGCTGCCACCCGGGCACCGAGGGCGTCGGACAGCTCCGGCGACATCAACCCGACGAGACTGCCCACCACGGCCGCCTCGGTCCGCTCGGCCAGCCGGCCGCGCTCCGCCACGTCGTCCATCGCCACCCCTCCCGGGTCGCGCACACGATGCTCCGCGCCGTGCCCACGTGTCTACTGCCCTTCGGGGCGCGGGCGCGGGAGGGCTTCCCTAGCCTGGACCGGTGCTGGCCCAGACCCTCCCCGAGCCACGGTTCTTCGTCCACGCCGACGACGTGCTGGCCCACGTCGCGATCATCGTCGTGTCGATGATCGCGATCGTCTTCGCCTACCACGCGATGCAGCGGCCGCGGCTGCTGGTCTCCGAGGTCGAGCCCGGTGTGTGGCGCGCTCGACGCCGCGACGTGTGGAAGTACGTCTTGTCGATCCCGTGGCTGCTGATCCTGTGGATGGCCGGTCTCGAGCTCATCCTCGTGTTCGCCAACAACGGACTCGACGGTGTCCAGGTGTCGGTCATCGCCGTGTCCCTGGTGATCGCCGTCCGCATCCTGGCCCACGTCGTCCACGAGCACGCGCACGAGCTGGCGAAGACCGTGCCGCTCACGGTCGTGACCCTGTTCATCGTCAGCGGCAACGGCATGCGCGACAGCGCCGAGCGCGACCGGGTCCTGGCCGACTGGAACGCCACAGCCCTCACCGGGACGACCGAGCTGCTGCTGATCGGGACCGAGTTCGTCGTCGCCGCACTCTGGTACTGGGTCGGCGTCCGCTGGTGGTGGCCGAAGGGCCACGACCTCGTCGGCATGCCGAAGCACCGCCACCTCACCGAGCCCGCGAGCGCTGCCGTCACCCGTCCGGATCAGGCGCGCGAGCCGGACGAGAGGTAGCGGCCGAGCACGTGGGCCCGCGCCGGCGAACCCGACGGTCTCACGGGGTTCTCGGCTTCCTCACGGCGTCGCGCGCGCCTGCGGATGCACGGCGCAGGACGCCGAAGCACGGGACATGACCGCACTCGCCGCCACCTCCTCCGCGTCCCTGTTCCTGGCCCGCCTCGTGACCCTCGCCGTCGTGGCGGTGTCGGTCGCCGTGCCGACCGCCAGCACCCTCGCCGCCGATCTGGCCCGGTGACCAGCACCACCCACTGCGCGCGTCGCCACGCGCGCGGCTGCCTCCCCCGGGAGATCCGTCATGCGACTCCGCTCCGCGTCCGCCGCCGTCGCCGCCGCTGCGCTCGGCATGCTGGCCGGGCCGACGATCCCTGCCTCTGCCGGCACCGCGCCCCGCGCCCGTGAGCCGCACGTCGTCGACGCGCCCGACTTCGGGACCCGCGTGCTCGTCGTCGGCGACTCCCTGACCGTCGGTACCCTCTACTGCCGGCCGCCCTATCCCTGCCTGACGACGCTCCTCGCCGAGCGCGGCATCCGCCCGGTGCTCCGACCCGACGCCGTCGTCGGCCGCAGGGTGGCCGAGGGCATGGCCGTGCTCCGGACGGCGAGCCGCCATCTCACCCGCGGGACGACTGTGGTCATCGCGCTCGGTACGAACGACCTCGGCGCGAACCGGGCCACCGCCCGAGGTTGGGTCGCGCAAGCCCGACGCATCGTGGGCCCTGCCGTGACGATCGCATGGGTAGACGTGCGCGTCAGCAACCCGTCCTGGCGCACTGCGCAGCAGGCGCTCGATCTCGGTCTGCGCGACGGCATCACCGCCGACGACACCGCGCAGCAGGCCGCGGGGCACGCGGGGCGGTCCGCGCTGCTCAGCTGGTCGACGTACGCCGCGGACCGCGCCATCCCCCACGGCCGCGACGGCATCCACTACACCCCTGCCGGGTACCAGTTGCGCGCGGCGTTCTACGCGGGCGCCCTCGCCGGCGATCCCGCCTTCGACCGGTACGTACGGTCATGACCGCGCGCCCCCTCGTCGTCGTCGCGCTCGCCGCCGCTGTCCTGGCCGGGCTCGCCTCCCCGGTCTCCGCCGCGTCGTCGCCGACCACGTCGCCCGCGCCGGCACCTGCCGTGCGCCCAGCACCCCCGCCGCCCGTGAGGGCTCCCGCACCCGCGCCCCCGAGGTTCGTCGACCGCTACGTGCAGCGGATCGCGACCACCGACCCGGTCGTCTTCGTGACGATCGACGACGGCACCTTCCGTGACACCGCGCTGCTGGCCCGTCTGCAGCGCACGCACCTGCCGGTGACCGTGTTCCTCACCAACGCGGCGGCATCCGGGAAGGGCGTGGAGTACTTCCGTGCTCTGCAGGCCGCCGGCGCGGTCATCGAGGACCACACGCTGCGCCACAGCGACCTCGTCCGCGACTCGGCGGCCGCGCGTCGTCAGGAGATCTGCGGGGCCGCCGACAAGGACCGTCGGTCCTTCGGCCGACGCGCAACGCTTCTGCGACCGCCGTACGGCTCGTGGAACCCCGCCGTCATGGCCGCGGCGAAGGCGTGCGGGCTCCACGCGGTGGTGGGCTGGGACGCGGTGATGCCCGAGCACGGCGGTCTGCAGACATGGGACGGCAGGGGTCGGCTGCACCGCGGCGACATCGTGCTGCTGCACTTCCTCCCCGGCCTCGACGGCCAGATCGCGCGGCTGCTCGCGACGATCCGCGCGCAGCACCTGCGCGTCGCGCTCCTGGAGGACTACCTCTGACCGACGTCCGGGTCAGCGGGCGCGCTCGCGCAGCCGGTGGCGCGACTCGCGGAAATGCAGCGTCTCGTAGGTCACGAGACCGAGCAGAACCGACATGAGCAGGACGAGGCTCACCCACGCCGGGGCCACGGTCCCGACCGGGAGGAGGACGAGCAGCAGGACCGCGCACACCGCGCGCTGGACGTTCCACGTGCCGAGGTTCCGCAGCCGGAAGAGCAGGTGCCCCACGAGGTAGATGGCCGTCCCGCCGTAGAGCGCGAACGACACCGTGACCTTGAGCGGCGCGTCGATGTCGTCGAACGACTTCTTCATCCCGAGCGCGAGCAGCACGATGCCCGCGACCATCACGAGGTGCACGTAGTTGTAGGAGTCCCGGGCGAGCGCTGTCTGCTCCTCCTGGGGCGCCGACGACAGCCGCTCCTCCGCGGCGATCGCCACGACGTCGAAATAGAGCCACCACAGGCACGCCAGCGCCGTGAACCCGACGAGCACCGACACGATGATGCGCACGCTGTAGAGCTCGTCCGCCACACCGACGCCCAGCGCCACGATCGACTCGCCGAGCGCGATGATCACGACCAGCCCGTGGCGCTCGGCGAAGTGCCCCGGGCTCACCTTCCAGCCGCGGGTTCCGGTCACCAGCGGCGAGCCGACGTCGATGACGATGGCCACCAGCCAGAGCAGCCCGCGCGGCCAGCCCGGCGGAAGGAACGCGGCGACGAGGATGAGCCCAGCGCCCGTGAGCAGCCCCGGCGCGAGCCGACGTGCGGCGTCGCCCACGCCCGGCTTGTCGCGCCCGATCACGACGAACAGCAGCACATGCATCACGCGCACAGCGAGATAGGTGACGCCGAACAGCAGCGCCTGGTCGCGCTCGCCGCCCGCGACGCTGCTCAGCTGCCCGAACGCACCCGGTACGGCGAGGGCGGTGAGGAACATCGTGCCCATCGCCACGAGCATCGTGATCCGCGGCGCCGCCTCCTCGGCGTCGGTCGTCGTCCCGATCCAGACGTAGCCCACCCACGCCCACCAGAGCACCGTGAGCACCGCGATGCCGCGCAGCAGTCCGAGCCACGACGGGTCCGCCGCCATCAGGGCGGTGACCTGGGTCAGTGCGAAGACGAAGACGAGGTCGAAGAACAGCTCGAGCGGAGTCACCTCGCGCTCGGTCTCGACCTCCTGCTCCGCGCCGTCGCTGCTCCCCATGCCCGGGACGCTACGTGGGCGGGCGCATGAGCGCGACCGGTCAGCTGCCCTGGCCCATGCTCCACAGCGTCCAGATCGAGGTGCGCAGCGAGCGCGGCTGCTGCAGCGTGTGGACGACCGCGGCGGCGACGTCGTCGGCCGTCAGCCAGTCGGCGAACCGGGGGTCGTCCTCGACGCGGCCGGCGCCCACCGCGAACTCCGTCGCCGTGCCGGCCGGGCAGATCAGCGTGACCCGCACGCCCTTCTCGCGCAGCTCCCGGTCGAGGGAGCCGGCGAAGCCCACCTGCGCGTGCTTGGTGCCGGTGTAGACGGCCTCGTCCGCACCGCCGCGGAAGCCGGCGACGCTCGACACGATGACGATGTCGCCGCCGTCGCCGGTCGCGAGCAGCGCGGGCACGGCCGCGCGGACCGTCCACACGGTGCCGGCGTAGTTCGTGTCCATCATCTCGACGAGCTGCTCGTCGGTGTGGTCCATCACGCCGCCGTACATGCCGATGCCGGCGTTGGGCACCACGGAGTCCAGCCGGCCCCAGCGCTCGACCGCGGCCGCGACCAGGCGCGCGTTGTCGTCAGGCACGCGCACGTCCATGACGACGCCGACCGCGTGGTCGGCACCCAGCTCGGCGACCAGCTCGTCGAGCCGCTCCTGCCGCCGTCCGCCGAGCGCCACCCTCGCGCCCCCGGCGACGAGCTGACGGGCAGTCTCGCGGCCGATGCCGGCGGTGGCGCCGGTGATGGCGACGACGGTGCCGGCGAGGTCTCGGGTGGCGGGCATGCGGAGTCTCCTGACAGGTCCGGGGGATTCGTCCAGCCCCTGAACATAAGGCCGGCGCGGCTCGGTGTCGAACCGTCAGCGGCCGACGTCGAGGATCTCGCCGCCGCGGTCGCGCCAGGCAGGGCACACCTCGTTGTGGTCGAGCAGCCGCGCGCCCTCCTTCGCGACCCACTGCACGATCGCGGTGGTCGAGCCGGCGAACGTCTCGCTGCAGGCCTTCAGCGCCGCCGCCCGGGTGCCCGGTCCGGTGGCGTTCCACACCGGCAGGCCGGGCTCCCAGTCGCCCGCGATCTCCTGCCACTGCTGCGGCGAGGAGTAGATGCCGACCCGCACGCCCGCCTCCTGCAGACGCGCGGCCATCGAGGCGAGCACCGTGGCGTTCTCCTGCTGGGTGCCGCGCCAGGTGTTGGTCAGCTCGACGTCGAGCCACCAGACCCCGATGCCGCTCACGCCCGCCGCGCGCTCACGCCTGATCGCGTCCTCGGCCAGCCGCCGCCCGTAGGCGACCGGGTCGGTCACGCCCGAGTTCGAGGTGTTGATGTAGACGGCGTACGCGCCGGTGCGCTGCGCCCACGCGATCTGCTCGGCGAAGCAGCGGTTCGACGTGAGCGGCGCACCGCCGTTCACGCCGACGATGCCGAACGCCGCCTTGCCGGGGATCGTGCTCCGGCACTGCGGGTAGGAGACGTCGTAGCCGGTGCCCGACACGGTCGCCGGTGCTGCCGACGGTGCCGTCGTGACGGTAGGGGCTCCGGGGAGCAGCGGCTGCTCGGTGGGCAGCGGGATCACGATGCCGCCCGCATCGGTGCCGGCGCGGACCGCGAGCCCGATACCGACAGCGGCCACCAGGGCGACCGCACCGAGCGCGAGCAGGGTCCGCAGCAGGCGACCGCGGCGGTCGCGCCTCTGCCGGCGCGGCCGGATGATCGGGACCGGCCCGGTCGGCACGTCGTCGGTCCTGACCTCCCGCATCTCACGACCGTAACCGACGCGCGGCCCCCACTCGGAACGGGCACGCTCCGTGACAGCGGGTCCCCGTCCGACGGCTGGCGTGTGGTCGGTCGCCCGCCCCGACCGCTCGTCGAGCGGCGGGCCGACCCCGCGGCGACCCGCCCCCGGGGTGGCCCGTTCGCGGGGCGACCGCGGCTCCTGGAGAGCAGGTCGAACTCCCAGCAACCGCACAGGTTCGCGCCGATCCGGGACGGTTCGTCCAAGATCCGTCCAAGAATCCCGCGTCGAGCGGTCCGAACGGGTCAACGGGGGTTGAACGAGCCGGCGCGGACGTCGAGGGTGACCCGGTGCGACCGGGCCGGGAGGGCCGGGTCACGATCACGCGGAGTAATCATGCGCACCCAGACCCGTCGGCTCGTCGTCGGCACCGCCGTCGGCCTCGCCCTGGCCCTCGCCACCCCGCTCGTCCCTGCCGCCTCGGCGCACGGCACCGGCCACCGCGGCGGCGCCGAGACCGGTCGGCACGGATGGCACTCGACGCAGAACCCCGCGACCTGGCAGGCCCGCAAGGCACTGCGCCAGGCGATCATGACCGCCCGCGCGACCCTGCGCACCGCCGTGCGCTCCGCCCGCGAGACCTTCTTCACCGACCCGGTCGTGGTCGACGCCCGCGGGACGCGCGACGCCCAGATCGCGGGCGCGACCGACCCGACGCTCATCCTCGCGGCGTACGAGGCCTACCAGCTCGCCGTGGCGGGGCCGGCCGCCACGCGCGACGCAGCCATCGCGACCGCCGTGGCGAACTACGAGACCTCGGTCGAGGCGGCCTGGGTGGCCTACGACACGGCGACGCTCTCCGCCTCGGAGGCGGCCGCGCGCGCGACGTACCGCGCCGCGGTGCGCACGGCGGTGGTCGACTACCGCGCCGCCATCAAGTCCGCGCACGCCGCCTTCCGCACCGCGACCGCACCCGCGAGGGCCACGATGCTGGCCGCGATCCACAGCGCGAACGCCGCGTTCGAGGCCAGCCCGAAGGCCGACGCCGACGTGCAGGCGTTCAAGGACGCGATCGCAGCCGCCCGGGCGGCGTACCTCGCCGACCCGGCCGTCATGGACGCCGCCGCGACCAAGAAGGCCGCGCTCGTCGAGGCGCGTACGACGTACAAGGCGGCGATGAAGTCCGCGAAGGATGCCTTCTTCCTCGCGACCGGTCACAACCCCTGCCGCACCCGCGTGGCGATCCCGCGCGTCTGACACCCGACCCCACGACGGCCCGATCCCCACGGACCGGGCCGTCGTGCGTCTCAGGCCAGCTCGAGCGTGGCGTGGCGGCGGCTCTCGCGCTCGAAGAACAGCAGCAGCACCATGCCGATCCCGGCGTAGACCAGGCCGATCAGGGCCTCGTCGCGCAGCAGCCACAGGACGTCGGCGAACGGGACGCCCGACGCGATCTCGCGGGCGGCCTCGATGCCGTGCGAGAGGGGCAGCAGGTGCGACACCTGCTGCATCCACGCGGGCAGCGCCGACACCGCGGCGTAGGCGCCGCCGAACACGATGAGCACGCCGAGGATCACGTTCGACAGCGTCGCCGTCTCGCGCACGCGCAGGCCGATGGCGGCGCCGGTGAGCCCGAGGCCCGTGCAGGAGAACGACGACACCACGATGACCAGCACGAGCGGGAGCCAGGCCGTCGGCGGCAACGAGACGCGCAGCACCAGCGCGCCGAGCACGAGCGAGACCAGCGAGACCAGGAACCCGTTGAGGATCACGGGCAGCGCGCGACCGAGGAAGAGCGGCAGACGTCGCGCCGGGCTCACCAGCAGCAGGCCGAGCGTCTGCGAGCGGCGCTCGTCGGCGATCGTGTTGCCCATCGCGAACAGCGACGGGATGGCAGCCGCCAGCACGCAGGCGCCCATGAGGAAGAAGACGTTGTCGCCGACGCCGGCGTCCTTGCCCACGAAGGCGAAGAACAGCAGCTCGAAGAGCGGCGCGACGATGAAGGTCGGGATCAGCACCCACGGGGTGAGCCAGTTGAACAGCGCACGGTAGCTCGTCAGGCCACCGATGAAGAAGATGCGCAGCGCGGCGGTCATCCGTCGGTCCTCACGTCAGGGCCAGCGTGGCGCGCTCGCGGGCGGAGTCGACCAGCCGGCGCGCGAGCAGCACTCCGACGACGGCGTACGCCGCACCGGTGAGCAGGCACAGCGCCATGTCGGGCCACGGGTTCCCGCCGAGCGCCGCGTTGCGGACGGCGGCCACTCCCCACGTCGGCGGCAGCAGGTAGGCGATGGGCGTCACCCATGCGGGCAGCAGCGACAGCGGTACGAGGAACCCGCACACGAGCCAGACCGGGAACTCGAACACCGACCCCAGCGCCCATGCGGACCGGTACCGGATCGCCGTGACGGCCTGGAGGAACCCGACGAGGCCGAGCGAGAACGCCATCACCAGCGCGGCGAGGACGAAGACGAGCGGCTGGTCGAACGACACCGGGATGCCGAACGCGATCCGTCCCCAGGCCAAGGTCGCCACGAGGCTCCAGAGTCCGATCGTGGCCATCGAGATGGTCGCCGGGACCACCGTGAGCCAGAACGCCGTCGGCGAGGCGACGAGCAGCTCGAGGGTGCCCTGCCGACGCTCCGCCTGCAGGGTGATCGCCGCCGTCGTGCTGACCGACGACCACACGCCCATGCAGGCAGCACCGACGGCGGCGGTGACGAGCGCCTGCGGGTCGCCGCCCTGCTGGTACATGAAGAAGACCGTCGTCGCGAAGAACAGCGGGTAGACGATCGCGAGGAATCCGTCGAACGACGAGCGGCTGCGCATCTTCAGCTGCAGCCACCACGTCACCACGACCATGCGGACGGTCCTCATGCGTCGCGCACCAGCTCGACGTAGGCGTCCTCCAGGGTCGGTTCCCGTGTCGAGACCCGTCCGAGCGTGAGGCCGTCGAGCGCGGACAGCACGCCGGGGGTCGAGGTCGCCGCCGCGTCGGTCCGCACCACGAGCAGCTGCGCGCGATCGCCGTCCTCGACGACCACCGAGTCGACTCCGGCGACCCGGCGTACGGAGTCGAGCCGGTCGTCGAACGCGTCGAACACCTCGATCTCGACGACGTGGCCGTCGGACACGCGGTCCTTGAGCGCCGCCGGCGTGCCCTCCGCGACGATCCGACCGCCCGCGATGACCGCGATCCGGTCGCACAGCTCGTCGGCCTCGAACATGTAGTGCGTGGTGAGCAGCACCGTGACGCCCTGGGCGGTCAGGTTCGCGACCGTGTCGCGCAGCTCGCGCGCGCCGACGGGGTCGATGCCGATGCTCGGCTCGTCGAGGAACACCACCTCGGGCCGGTGCAGCAGCCCGCGCGCGATGTGCAGCCGCTGCCGCATCCCGCGGGAGTAGCCCTCGACCCGCTCGCCCTCGCGCCCGGCGAGCCCGACCAGCTCGAGAAGCTCGGCGATCCGGGCCTTCTGCTCGCGCGGCTCGACGCCGTACAGCTCCGCGAAGTAGCGGAGGTTGTCGAGACCGGACAGGCGCTCGTAGAGGCCCCGGTCGCCGCCGAAGACGTAGCCGATGCGACGGCGGACCTCGCGCGGCTCCGCCACCACGTCGTGCCCGAGCACCCGAGCGCTGCCGGCGGTGGGCAGCAGCAGCGTGATGAGCATCTTGATGGTGGTCGTCTTGCCCGCGCCGTTCGGGCCGAGCAGGCCGAACAGCTCGCCGCGCTCGACCTCGAACGAGATGCCCTTCACCGCCTCGACCGGCTGACGTGCCGACCGGCGGATGCCGGTGCGTGCGGTGTAGGTGCGGCGCAGCCCCTCGACCTCGATCACCGGCATCCGATGCAGCCCTCTCCTCGTGGTCCGGCGCTCAGTCGAGCGCGATCGTGTAGCGCAGTCCCTCACCGTGGCCGTACGCCGCGCCCTTGTCGAACCGTTCCACGAGGACGCCGCCGTTCGCCTCGATGACGCGCTGCGATCCGACGTTGTCGGGGTCGGTCGTGATCTCGACGAAGGGCAGATCGGTGTCGAGGCGCAGCTCGTCGAGCAGGAGGGCGAGCGCGCGCGTGGCGTAGCCGCGCCGCTGCTTCCACGGCACGACGCTGTAGCCGATGTGCCCCAGGCACGTCGGCGGCAGCGCCGTGGTGCCGTGCTGCCAGCGGGCGTTGATCGATCCGCAGAACTCGCCGTCCCACATCCACCGGGCGAACCCGGGGATGCGCGGAACCACGGTGCCGTCGGGCAGGGTGACGGTGCGCCCCTGCGGATCGCGGTCGTCGGTGCCGCGCAGGAAGGCGTCGGGGTCGGCCTCGAGCTCGGCGAGCACCTCGCCGGAGATGTCGTGCTCCGTGCTCGGCGACCAGCCCCGGCGCAGCGCCGCCGCGAAGGAGTCGAGGTGCTCGAGGGAGGGGGCGACGAGCTGCATCGGGTCGGGCTGCACGGGTCGAGCCTGCCAGCCGGGTGATCGGCCCATCGACCAGGTTTCGTGCGCAGGCGCTGAGAAGCGCTCTCGGTTCGTCCTCGTCCGGCGTCCAGCCGGGACGGAATCGTGCCGATGACCTCCTCGAGACCGTCATCCGTGAGGGAAGGCCCGACCGTGTCCGACCAGCTCCCCCCGCCCGCCGGCGCGCCGTTCGACGGCTCCGCCGACACGCCTGCGCTCGGCGAGCCCGAGCTGCTCGCGTCCGGAACCGTGCTCCCGACCGTCGAGCCGCCGCGTCGCAAGGTCCGCGGTCGCACGGTCGTGGCTGCCGCCCTCGGCGTGCTGCTCGTGCTCCTCGCGGGCGGCGCGGCGTACGGATGGTCGTTCCTCAACCGGGCCGACGTGAAGCTGGCCCGCGCGTTCGACGCCACGAAGTCCAGCCCGGGCGACCTCACCGTGACCGTCGACGGGACCGGCGAGGCGTCGCCCGAGGTCCGCTACGCGTGGACGACCGACGGCACGGTGCAGCTGCAGGTGTCGCCGCCCGGCAGCGGCGTCGCGCTCGACGTGATCAGCTCCGGCAACCGCCTGGTGGTGCGGGTGGACGCCTCCGCCGTGCCGGGCAGCGAGAGCAGCCTGCAGCAGCTGCGCACGATCGCCGACACCCTCGGACCCGACGGAGCCGCGCTCACCGCCCTCGCCGACGGCAAGCCGGTGGGGATGGCCATCGGTCCGGGTTCGCGGTTGCAGAAGCTGCTCGACGAGGCGGGCGCCTCCGCGTCGGCCGACCCCGGCTCCGCCGCGGTGGCCCAGCAGATCTCGTCGCTGGCCGACACCGTCGCGTCGAGCATCAAGGACAACGTCACGGTGACCGCTGCGGGCAGCGACCAGTACGGCGAGCGCAGCACCCTGTCGCTCCCGCTGAAGCCGGTCGTGACCTCGGCGCTCGAGTCGCTGAAGAAGGCGGTGCCGGCCCTCGGCCAGTCGGCCGCGACCGCCGACCTCGCCGACCTCGAGGGGAGGACCGTGCACGCCGACGTGTGGGTCTCCGACGGCCGGATCTCGCGCATCGCCATCCCGTTCGACCAGTTCGGCGACGGCGCGAAGGGCACCGTGGTCATCGCGGTCGGCACCACCGGCGTCCAGCAGCCGACCGAGCAGGTCACCGAGGTCAGCGACGCGCTGCTCGACAAGCTCCTCGGCGGCCTCCCGGCCCTCGGCAGCGACTCCCCCACCGGCTGACCCCGCCGCCTCGCGTCCGCGCGGAGTTCAGCGGAACAGGTTCCAGCACAGGTCGTCGCGAAGGCGCTGGTCGTCGAGGACGAGCGCGCGGATCTCGACGGGCAGCTGCGAGCGCTGCCAGTCTCGCTCGCTCACGCGTGACCGCGCGGCGTCGTCGGGGCCACCGGCGTCAGCCATGACCGCCTTGAGGGCGTACGCCGCCGCGCCGAGATCGTGCGCGGCGACGTGCGCGACGCAGGCGGCCTGACCGGCGGCGTACGCCGCGTATCGAGCTGCGCCGCGCAGTTCGCGAGCGGCACCCATCGCGTGGCCGCCGGCTGCGCGCGTGCGCATCATGGGCAGCTCGCCGCGCACCCAGGCCCGGGCCGCCTCGACTGCCTCCCGCGGCCGCGGATCGTCGGGTGCGACCGCCTCGAAGAGCGGCAGCACGTGCTCCGCGCAGCTCGAGGCCCAGAGCGCGAGCAGCCGGTGATCCTCGTCGGTCAGCAAGCCGCCGCGGCGAACCGTGACCAGACGCAGTTCGGGCACCGGCGGCAGGATCACCCGACCATCCTGGCCCCGCGAGCCGCGGGCCGGCGACGACGGACCCCGGCGCGGACAGCGGGACCCACCGGTGGCGGGTCCGACCATGCGGCGAGGGCCGGGATCCTGTCGGATCCCGGCCCTCGCCGTCATGCTCGTTCGTGCGGTGGAAGCGGAAGGCTGTGCCTTCGGGACTTCTTCCTCGCTCGTTCGCCTCGTGGCGGGCTCGCTGCGCTCGCCCGCCGTCGGCTCAGTCGCTCGTCAGAAGTCCATGCCGCCCATGTCGGGGGCAGCCGGGGCCGCCGCCTTCTCGGGCTTGTCGGCCACGACCGCCTCGGTGGTGAGGAACAGCGCCGCGATGGACGCCGCGTTCTGCAGCGCCGAGCGCGTCACCTTCGCCGGGTCGATGATGCCCGCGGCGATGAGGTCGACGTACTCGCCGGTGGCGGCGTTGAGGCCCCAGCCGGTCTCGAGGTTGCGCACCTTCTCCCCCACGACGCCGCCCTCGAGGCCGGCGTTGATCGCGCTCTGCTTGAGCGGCGCCTCGAGCGCGACGCGCACGATGTTCGCGCCGGTCGCCTCGTCGCCCTCGAGCTCGAGCTTGGCGAAGACCGCCTCGCTCGCCGGGATGAGGGCGACGCCGCCGCCGGCGACGATGCCCTCCTCGACGGCCGCCTTCGCGTTGCGGACGGCGTCCTCGATGCGGTGCTTGCGCTCCTTGAGCTCGACCTCGGTGGCCGCGCCCGCCTTGATGACGGCGACGCCGCCGGCGAGCTTGGCGAGGCGCTCCTGGAGCTTCTCGCGGTCGTAGTCGGAGTCCGACTTCTCGATCTCGGCACGGATCTGGTTCACGCGGCCCGCGATCTGCTCCGGGTCGCCCGCGCCCTCGACGATCGTGGTCTCGTCCTTGGTGACGACGACCTTGCGGGCGCGGCCGAGGAGCTCGAGACCGACGGTGTCGAGCTTGAGGCCGACCTCCTCGGAGATGACCTGGCCACCGGTCAGGATCGCGATGTCCTGCAGCATGGCCTTGCGGCGGTCGCCGAAGCCCGGCGCCTTGACGGCGACGGAGCGGAAGGTGCCGCGGATCTTGTTGACGACGAGCGTCGACAGGGCCTCGCCCTCGACGTCCTCGGCGATGATGACGAGCGGCTTGCCCGACTGCATGACCTTCTCGAGGATCGGCAGCAGGTCCTTGACGCCCGAGATCTTCTGGTTGGCGATGAGGACGTAGGCGTCCTCGTGCACGGCCTCCATGCGCTCCGCGTCGGTCACGAAGTAGCCGGAGATGTAGCCCTTGTCGAAGCGCATG
>JAKOVT010000134.1 GCA_029781935.1 Actinomycetes bacterium
ACCGTGTTGACGACCGGGGTGTCGGGATAGTTCTGCGCCGCCACCACCACGGTGACGGCCGCGCCGTCGCTCCAGCGCAGCGGTTCGAGATCGCCGAGCGTGCCGGTCGCGGCGGCGTGCAGCACGTGACCGAGGGGCGTCTGCAACCTGGCGAGGACCACCTGCGTCTCGGGGTCGCCGAACCGGGCGTTGAACTCGATCACGCGCAGGCCGCGCGAGGTCAGTGCGAGACCGGCGTACACCAGACCGACGAACGGCGTACCCCGGTGGCGCAGGACGTCGACCGTGGGCTGCACGACGCGCGCGACGACCTCGTCGACGAGATCGCCCGGCGCCCAAGGCAACGGCGAGTAGGCGCCCATGCCGCCGGTGTTGGGGCCGAGGTCGCCGTCGAAGACGCGCTTGAAGTCCTGCGCCGGCTGCAGCGGCACCACGTGCTCGCCGTCGGTGATGCAGAACAGCGAGACCTCGGGGCCGTCGAGATACTCCTCCACGACCACGCGGCCGCCGTCCTTGCCGAGGCACGCGCGCGCGTGGTCGAGGGCCGCGGTGCGGTCGTCGGTGACCACGACACCCTTCCCGGCCGCGAGCCCGTCGTCCTTCACGACGTACGGCGCGCCGAACTGGTCGAACGCCGCCTCGACCTCGTCGAGCGACTCGCAGATGTGCGCCATCGCGGTGGGCACGCCGGCCTCGGCCATCACCTGCTTGGCGAAGGCCTTGCTGCCCTCGAGAGCCGCTGCTTCCGCGCCGGGGCCGAAGGTCGCGAGACCCGCGTCGCGCAGGCGGTCTGCCGCGCCGATCACGAGCGGGCCCTCGGGCCCGACGACGACGAGGTCGACACCGAGCTCGGTCGCGAGCGACGCGGGGGCGTCGGGGTCGGTGAGGTCGAGCGGCTTCACCGTCGCCTGCTCCGCGATGCCGGCGTTGCCGGGTGCGGCGTACAGCTCGGTGACGTCGGGGTCGGCGGCGAGGGAGCGGACCAGGGCGTGCTCACGAGCACCGCCACCGAGGACGAGGACCTTCACGCCCCGAGCCTAGGCGACCCCCGGACCCTGCTTCAGCCGACCCACGATCCGAGGTGAGGGTCCCCAGAGCGCGATAGAGGCGACTACGGCGCCCCACCGACGCCTCACGCACCGCGGCGACGCCGACCGAGCACGGGCCGTTCTCGGCTCGCGCCGACGCGACGGGGCCCGGGGCGAGGCACTGCCGCTGCGGGCGCTGGGAAAGGTGCCGTGCGTCTCTCGCGCTCCGGGGCACCTTCACGCGGAGGAGCGGTCAGAGGGAGAGCTCGGCGAGCTGGCCGCGGAGGAGCGGTCAGAGGGAGAGCTCAGCGAGCTGGCCGCGGACGAGCGCGCGGTCGTCGTCGTCGGCGATCTTCTCCAGCGCGTCGGTCGCGGCGTGGGCGGCGAACTCGGCGGCGTCGCGGTCGCCGGCGGCGAGGTGGGCCCGCGCGAGCCCCTCCTGAACCGAGGCCTCGAGCCAGTCGGGGAGGCTCTCGTCGCCGGTCGAGTGCAGGAGCGTGAACGCCCGTTGCGCGTGGAGCACGGCGGCCTCGCCGTGCCCGGCGGAGGCGTGCACGCGGCTGATCATCCACTCGCCGACGATGGCCTGCTCGAGCCCGCCGATCTGCGCCCAGTGCCAGGCGCTCGCGTGCGCGGCGTCGACCATCTCGTGGGTCTGCGCCTCGGTGCGCTGGTCACCGAGGTCGAGCAGGTCCCACGTGCGGTTGTAGAGATGGGCGGCGACGCGTCGCTGCGTCGCCGGATCGAGGATCGGCTCGTCGCTCATGCCCCCATCGTCCCCCACCCCGACGCCTCCTTCCCGATGAATGTGCCCCACGGTGCGCTAGAAGCACCGAGAACGCCCCACGCGATCCACGGTCTCAGGTGGTTGTGGATCGCATGGGGCGATTCAGGTGCTTCTAGCGCACCCGGGGGCACATTGACCGGGGAACGGGCGTCAGGCGCCGGTGTAGTGGGCGTCGGTGAGGGTGAGGACCTCGTCGATGATCGCGAGGCCCTCCTTGGCCTCGGCGTCGCTGACGTTGCACGGCGGCACGACGTGGAGGCGGTTGAAGTTGGTGAACGGCAGCATGCCGCGCTTCTTGGCCTCGGCCACCAGCTCGTTCATCGCCGGCGAGGTGCCGCCGTACGGTGCCAGCGGCTCGCGGGTCGCGCGGTCGGTGACGAGGTCGAGCGCCCAGAAGACGCCGAGGCCGCGGACCTCGCCGATCACGGGGTGGCGCTCTGCGAGCTCGCGCAGGCCGGGGCCGAGGACGTCGTCGCCGATCCGACGAGCGTTCTCGACGATGCCCTCCTCCTTCATCGCGTCGATCGACGCGACGATCGAGGCGCACGCCAGCGGGTGGCCGGAGTAGGTCAGACCCCCGGGGAACACGCGGTCGTCGAACGTCGCCGCGATCTCGTCGCTGATGATCACGCCGCCGACCGGGACGTAGCCGGAGTTCGAGCCCTTGGCGAAGGTGATGAGGTCGGGGCGCACGTCGAAGTTGTCGAACGCGAACCAGGTGCCGCAGCGACCGAAGCCGGCCATGACCTCGTCGAGGATGAGGATGATCCCGAACTTGTCGCACAGGGCGCGGACGCCCTCGAGGTAGCCGGGCGGCGGGACGAGGACGCCCGCGGTGCCGACGACCGTCTCGATGAGGATGCACGCGATCGACGTGGGGCCCTCGAACACGATCGTCTGCTCGAGGTGCTGCAGCGCGCGCTCGCACTCCTGCGCCTCGTCGGCGGCCCAGAACGAGGACCGGTACGCGTACGGGCCGAAGAAGTGCACGTGGCCCTCGGCGAACTCGTTCGGCACGCGGCGCGGGTCACCGGTCGCGACGATCGCGGCGCCGGTGTTGCCGTGGTAGGAGCGGTAGAACGACATCACCTTGCGGCGGCCGGTGTGCAGGCGCGCCATGCGCACCGCGTTCTCGTTCGCGTCGGCGCCGCCGTTGGTGAAGAAGACCTTGTGGAAGCCCTCGGGCGCGAGCTCGGTGATGCGCTTCGCGGCCTCGCCGCGCGCCTCGTTGGCGTGCTGCGGCGCGATGGTCGCGAGCTTGCCCGCCTGCTCCTGGATCGCGGCGACGACCTTCGGGTGCTGGTGGCCGATGTTGGTGTTGACCAGCTGGCTGGAGAAGTCGAGGTAGCGGTTGCCGTCGTAGTCCCACACGTACGAGCCCTCGCCGCCGGCGATGAGCATGGGGTTCAGCGCCGCCTGCGCCGACCACGAGTGGAAGACGTGCGCGCGGTCGAGGTCGTGGACGTGCTGACCCAGGGCGGGGTCGGGGGTGATGCTCATGCGGGCTCCCGGTTCGAGGTCGCCGACTCGCGTCGGACGCAGCCAGGGTAGGGGTC
>JAKOVT010000137.1 GCA_029781935.1 Actinomycetes bacterium
CAGGCCGTGGTGGCCGACTTGCCCGTGCCGGTGGCGCCGAGCAGCACGGAGTCCTTGTCGCCGCGCTCGATCCGGCGGGCCAGCTCCTCGATCGCGGCCGGCTGGTCGCCGGAGGGGACGTAGTCGCTGACGACCTCGAACGGGGCGACCTTGCGCTGCAGGTCGGTGACGGGGCGGGCCATCCCCCCACCGTACGTCCCGCCTCCGACAGCCCGCACCGGCGAGCCGTTCAGCCGCTGGTCAGGGCGCTCCAGAGCCGGTCCACCTCGGCGTCGAGGTCGTCGAGGCCGCCGGAGTTGTCGACCACGAGGTCGGCGATGGCCAGGCGGGCGGTGTCGTCGGCCTGCGCCGCGATGCGGGCTCGCGCGTCGTCCTCGGCCAGCCCCCGCGACACCAGCCGCTGCACCCGGGTCTCCACGGGGGCGGTGACCACGACGACGCGATCGAAGCCCTCGACGCGTCCGAGGTGCGCGGACTCGGCCAGGAGCGGCACGTCGTAGACGACCACCGCCTCGGGCGGCGCGGCCTCGAGCAGCTCCTGCGACCGGCGCCCGACGAGCGGGTGGACGATCGCCTCCAGGGCGCGGCGCCGGTCGGCGTCGGCGAAGACGATCGCCGCCAGCGCCGGCCGGTCGAGCGAGCCGTCGTCGCGCAGGACGTCGCCGCCGAACTCGGCGACGACCGCAGCCAGACCCGGGGTGCCGGGCTCGACCACCTCGCGTGCGATCGCGTCGGCGTCGACGACCACGGCACCCCGTCGAGCCAGGCGCGCGGTGACCGCGCTCTTGCCCGACCCGATCCCGCCGGTCACCGCGATCCGCACGCCGTCATCCTGCCGTGCGCGATCGCCCGGGGCCGACATGGCTCACGGCGCGCCGTCTCGAGGCACGACCGCACCGATGCTGATGTTGTCGACGCACGTGGGACCGCCGTCGCGCATGGAGAGCCTGAGGTAGTTCAGCTCGTCGATGACGACGCCGTCCAGAGTGCCGACGCCCGGTGGCACGTCGATGGTCCGGGTGCCCTTCTTGGTCTCGAGGATCATCGTCCCGCCCGTCTGGCTGAAGTACGGGATGGAGACGCCCCAGTACCAGGCGAACACCGGAGTCTGCATGGGCACGAACGTCCATTCGTCGCGCTTCACGAGGTAGCCGCACCCGGGTATCGGTCCGGTCGCCGAACCGGTTCCGCGCTGCACCGCTGCCGGTACGAGGTGCCCGCCGTCGTCGACCATCCGCAGATCCGTGGAGAAGGCGTTCCAACGTGCGTGGACACCGAGGGGCGACGACATCCGCGACAGGTCGCCGTCGCGGCCGAACAACGCGGAGAAGATCACCTGCGGTGGGGCGGCGCCGTCCGCCACGGCCGCCCCGTCGGCGTCGCGCATCGTCGTGGTGAAGGCGTCCGACCAGCCCTTGGGCGAGTTGGCGGATGCGGCGTCGACCATCCGGTTCGACGTGATCAGAGCCGAGTTGACGACCAGCAGCGTCGCCAGGATGCCCGCGGTCGCGGCCGGGACGCGGCGCGGAGCCGGTAGTCGGAAGGCGGCCAGCCGGCGGCGCCGTTCCGCGACCGTCGATGAGGCGGCGAACCCGAGGGCCAGCACCACCAGCGGCACGATCTCGGCGGAGTAGCGGGCGTCCGTGGCGCTGAGCAGCCCGACGACCTCGTAGCGGTTGGAGAAGAACACCAGCCCCCAGGCGAGGACCGCCGTCGAGGCGACGAGGAGCACGGCGCCCCAGCCCCGCCGCCGGACGACGAGCAGCCACACCACCGCGACGACGACGAGCTGCAGGTAGACCCAGCTGAGCGTCGACGAGGGCACCGGGAGACCGGACTGGCCCGACTCGATGCCGACCCAGGGGCCGCCGAGGGTGGAGGGGACGATCGTGGACGACAGGCTCGTCCGGACGAACTCGAGAGCGCCGGCCGCGGTGCGGTCATCGCTGAACGCGGGCTGACCCGGTACCGGGATCCTGGTCGCCTGCAGATAGGCCCACGACCCCAGCGCGCCGATCACCGCCACCCCGCCGAGGAGCGGCGCGGCCCGACGCAGGACCGGCAGCAGCGCACGATCCGGCCCCACCACCGCGTTCGGTGCGACGGTGCACAGGACGGCCAGCGGCACGGCGATGAGGAGCGACTTCTCCCACCACAGCACACCGAGCGCGAACGCGAGCCAGCTCAGGGCGAGGTAGCGTCGACGCCCCTCCCCCATCCACCGCACCGCGAGGGCGAGGGTCCACCCCAGGGCGCAGAACAGGCCGTAGGACTGCAGCGACGCCGCCCACCAGAGGTTCATCGGCACCCAGACGGGCGAGAGTGCCAGGATCGCGACCAGCGGGAGGACGCGCCAGCGACGGCCGAAGAGGTCCAGCAGGAGGCGCGACCAGCCCAGCAGGCCGAGGGCGAAGAGAGCCACCGGCACCATGATCGCCACGGTGAAGTCCAACGGCGCCAGCCGCTCGAGCAGCCAGACGGCAGCGAACTGGAGCGGCATGAGGTGCCCGTTGTAGTTCAGCGTCACGAAGTCCCAGAACGCGAGCTCATGGGCGCGCTCGAGATAGGACCAGTCGTCCTGGAACCAGCTCCACTGCAGGAACGAGTCGATCCGCCACGCGACCGCCAGCACCCCCACCGCCAGCAGTGCCACGGTGAGCCCGATGCCGGCCGGCGGCGAGGGGTCGGGCCGACCGGTCCCGCCCGTGGCCGCCTGGTCCTCGTCGTGGACGTCCTCGGCCGCCTCGGTCGTGGTCGCCGCCACCCTCGCCCCCCGTGCTCCTGCCGCGCGATCCCGCGGCTGCGCCACGTTACCCCGTCGTCGCAGGCGATCCGCCGGTGGAGTTCCGGACCGACGCCCGGACGGTCTCGTCAGCCGATCGCGGCGATCAGGCGCCGGGCGTCCTCGGCGTGACCGGCGTCGTTCTGGTGGACGCCATCGCTGGCGATCCACTCGGGATGGCCGACGAGCCAGGTCGGGACGCCGGACACGTAGGTCGCCCCGTGCGCGGCGGCAGCCTCCTTCACCCAGGTGTCGATCTGCAGCAGGGCCGCTCCGGGGGACGCGTCGTCGTACATCGGGCCCAGCGCGATGATGCGGGCACCCGGGAGGCCGGCCCGCAGGGTCGCGAAGGCGGCGTCGATGGCGGTGTGCACCGAGGCCGGGTTGCTGCCCATGATCGCCTGGTCGTTGCGGCCGGCGCTCACGACGACGACCTCCGGGCGCGCCGCCACGGCCTCGGCAGCCATCTCCGGGATCGAGGGGCAGTAGGCCAGCCCGCACCCGGACGCGTTCGAGGTCTTGACGTAGCCCGTGCCGCCCCGCGACATGTTGTTCTCGAGCCAGCCCTCGTGCGCGGCGACCAGCGAGCTCCAGCGCTTGAGGGTCGACGTGGCCATGCCGCCCGCGACCATCGAGTCGCCGAGGTAGACCACGACCGGCCCGGGCTGCGTGGTCGGCAGCGTCCAGACCGGCAGTGCCGACGACGCGTACACACCCCACTCGTCGGCGTAGTAGACGTCGCCGGTCGCCGACGACTCGGTGACCAGCAGCACCGACACCGTGGCGGCACCCGACGGCGCGGTCATGCCTGCGGCCGAGACGCGCGCCCAGCTCCCCGACGACAGGGTGGTCCACGACCCGTTCACGGTCGCGCCGACCTGACCGCCCGACGCCGACCAGAAGCGCACCTGCACCAGGACGCGCTTGCCGGACGTGCCCGACCCGGGCAGGACCGCGACGCTGGCCGAGACTCCGCTGCCGGGGGTGATCGTGGTCCAGCCGCGCAGCGTGCGGACGGCGAGGCTGCCGGACCCGTTCGCCGTGATGCGCAGCGACGCCGCACCGTGTCTCGCCGCGGCCGTGCTGCGAGCGAGCGAGAGCGCGCCGTAGCTGGGTTCGAGCCCGGACGTGCTGGTCTCCACCGAGGCCTGGTTCGGCGTGAGCCGGTTGACGGCGCTCGACAGCGGGACGGGCGTGGACGTGGACGGCGCCGGCGCGGGCGACGTCGACGTGGAGGTGGGCGTGGCGGTCGCCCCGGGCAGCGTCCAGGCCGGCAGCGTGCTGCTCGCCCAGAGCCCGAGCTCGTCGGCGTACGCCTTCGCCCCGACCGCTGTGCTCAGGACCACGACGTGCAGGGAGACCTTGGCCGTGCCGGCCGGCGCGACGGCGGCGACGCGGCTCGCCCGCGTCCAGCCGGTCGAGACGGCGGTGACCGTGGTGCCGTTCAGCGCGGAGAGCGCGGTGCCGCTCGACGACCAGAAGCGCAACTGGGCGATCACCGGCAACGACCCGGACGCCGTGCGGACGACGGCTGAGGCCGAGTACGCCTGGCCCGCGACAGCCGCGCGAGGCGTGGTGCGCAGGGCCATCCCGCTGGCCTTCGTCGCGACCAGGGAGACCGAGGCCTTGCCGTCGGCGGCCAGCGCGGTGGTGCGGGTCAACGTCTCGGCGTAGTAGCCGTGCTCGATGCCCGCGAGGTCGGTCTCGATGCTGGCCTGGTTCGCCGTCAGGAGGTTCGGCGCCACGGCGGCGGCCGGCGCCATGGCGCCGGGGAGCATCGCCGCGAGGATCGCGCCGACACCGGTGACGGAGGCGGCCCACGCCCCCCGCTGCCACGACCCCGACATCGCACGCCCCCCGCGCTCGAACTCGACGGCCGAAACGTAGGGCCCGGGGGCGGCGGTTCGCGCGTCGCCACGCGGTGCACGCCCGAGAAATCCGCACGGCGGGACGGCGATGGGTCGACGCGGGCGGGGACGCTCACTGAGCAGGTTCAGCCGAGCACGGCGAGCATCTGCTGGGCGAGCTGGGCGTGGCCGGCGTCGTTGGGGTGGACCTTGTCGGAGGTGATCCACTCGGGGTGCCCCAGCAGCCAGCTGTCGGCGTTGTCGACCACGGTCGCACCGCTCGCGGTCGCCGCCTCGATCACCCAGCCGCGCAGGGTCTGCAGAACGGCCGGGGGCGTCGTCGCGTCCCACATCGGGGTCACGGCGTAGATGCGGGCGTTCGGGAGCCCGTGGCGGAGCAGCGCATAGGTGTCGAGGACCGCTTGGTGCACGGCCGCCGGGTCGGTGCCGACCAGGGTCAGGTCGTTGCGGCCGCCGGCGACGACCACGACGTCGGGCTGGGCGGCGACGGCCGCGGCCGCCATCTCCTGGAAGGAGGGGCAGTACGCGAGCCCGCAACCGTTCGAGGTGGCGGTCTTCAGGGATCCGGGTCCGCCGCGGGCCAGGTTGGCCTCGAGCCAGCCCTGGCCCGCCGACACGAGGGAGGAGAACCGTCGCGACGTCGAGGTGGCGCCGGTGCCGGCGGTGTAGGAGTCGCCGAGGAACAGCG
>JAKOVT010000151.1 GCA_029781935.1 Actinomycetes bacterium
GCAGTAGTGCACCTCGGCACCGCGCTCCTGCGAGGTCACCCACGAGAGCGCCGCGAGCTTGCTCTGCTCGTCGGCAGCGTCGTCCAGCGTCGTCCCGCACAGGGCGCACACCACAACGGTCACCCGGACATGGTGCGCCTGCGTCCGCTGATCGGCACGCAGGAGGGGCGCGCCGCGCCGTAACGACTCGGTCAAGACCGCCAGCGGCGCGGGTCCTGCGGTGCTCGTCGCGGTGGTCAGGCCCGACAGCGGGGGGTCAGGGGGCGTCGAGGTAGAGGAAGCCGGGACCCTCGTCGCGCCAGGCCACCCCGAGCGGGTCGAGCGCTGCGCGCAGCGCGGGCGTCCACGACCCCGTCACGGACTCGTCGGCGGTCTCGAAGCCGTGGTCGGCGGTGAGCAGGATCAGCGTGCGGTCGAGGATCCCGACCGACTCGAGGTGGTCGAGCAGCACCCCGAGACGCCGGTCGCAGTCGCGCAGCCCGTCGGCGGCGATGCCCGACCGCGGGCCGGCGGCGTGGTGCGCGGCATCGGTCGTGTACTGCGACCACCACGCCACGCGCGGTCGCTCCTCCTCCGGCGCCGAGAAGAGCCCGAGCATCGTCGAGAGCCCGAGCAGGTCGATCGCGGAGTAGAAGGCGTAGTCGTCGTCCTCGTCGCAGCGCGCGTGCGTGACGAGATCGGACGCCTTCGGGTCGGGCAGCAGGGCGCGGATCGCGGTCGCGAAGTCGCGCGACTCGCCGCTGCCCGCCTCGCCCGGGTCGACCGCCTCGCCGCTGGCGAGGGCCGCGCGCACGAGCGCGAACGTCGACGCCCACGAGCCGCGCTCGGTCATCTCGTTCACGCTGGCCGTGCGTACGCCTGGACGCGCCGACGCGACCGCCTCGAACAGCGTCGTCACGCCGTCGCGGTAGAGCTCGCCGGTGCGGTGCCACGTCGCCGGGTCGTTGGGCACGACGCGGCGGCCCTCCTCGCGGTCCCAGTAGACGTTCCCGACGACGCCGTGCCGCCCTGGACCCACCCCGGTGAGGATGCTGGTGTGGTTGACGAGCGTGAGGCTCGGGAACTCGGCGACAGCACCGCCGGCGAAGGCGCAGCCGCGGTCGAGGAGCCGCGCGACCGCCGGCAGCTCGCCGCGCGCCGCCAGGTCGAGCAGCGAGCCCGGGTGCCCGCCGTCCCACAGCAGCCCGACCACGTACTCCGCCCCGCGGTCGACGACGTCGTCGCGCACCCGGCCGTCGAGATGCTCGAGGTCGGCGCGCTCCACGCCGGCGACCCAGGCGAGGGTGGGCATGACGTCGACCAGCCGCGCGTGGTCGGGCACGATCCCGCGGGCCGTGACGCCGGAGCCCGAGACCAGGAAGGGCGCCCGCGACTGGACGACGTCGAGGGAGCCGTGCTCGCCGTGGTGCCCGCCCTCGTCGGGGAACCAGTGCGCGGCCGTGTGCACGATGGCGATGTCGGGGCTGCGACCGTCGCTGAAGAACGACGCGAGCCGGGGCCACGGCAGGGGGTAGGCGTTGCGGTCGTGCGGCGGCGAGGGGTCGGCCACCTCGTCGGCGTACGGCAGGAACGCCATCGGGTCGGTGCTCGGCAACGGGTGGCGGCCCTGCAGGAGGACGCCGTCGGGGTGCTCGCCGTCGAGGCGGGCACTGCCGCCGTGGTCGGCCACGATCACCGCGCGCGGACGGCCGGAGGCGTCGCGCCCCGCCTCGGGGTCCACGTGCGCGATCAGGTCGACCACGCGGGCCAGGTGGGGCGAGGTGAGGGCGGAGACGGCGGCGTCGAGCGCCTCGCGGTTCGGCACGGCCCGATCATGCCCGAGCCGAAGGTCGTGGTTGTCATCGCGATGGCATTCCGGGAGCCCGCGCCGGCGCTGGGTGATCAGGGCACCTCCTCGTGACCCGTCATCCTGCGTCGGCGGCGGGTCGGGGACACGAGTTCGGTCCGGACATGGTGACGGGCAGGCAGCCTCGAGGTGGGCTGCCTGCCCGTCGTCTCCCTGCACGCCTACCGCGCGATGGCGATGGAGTACTCGCGCGCGGCGTGCTGCGCCTCCGCGCGGGCCTCCTCCGCCTTGCGCTCCGCCTGCGCGGCGCGGTGCGCCCGCTTGGCGATGCTGCGGATCCGCCAGGCCTCGGCCTCGCGATGGCGTTCGTGGATGTGGTTGCGAGCGATCTGCTCGGGGATGGCGTACATGTCTGTCTCCAAGGTCGAGGTGGGTGCCATGGGCACCCGGATCACGGGTCCGCCAGAGCGGACCGGAGGGAGAACGGCGAACCGTCCTCGGTACGACGCGTCATGCGGCAGCTCCTTCGCGCTGCGCGGGAACCGTCGGCGCCGACGTCTCGAGCTCGTCGAGACCGCTCTCGCCGATGCCCGCGAGCTCGGCGAGACGGGCCTCGAGGGCAGCCTCGGCGGCGCGCCGGTCGAGGTGGTCGTCCTTGCGAGGGCGGCCGGGACGGCGCTTGCGCGCCACCACCGATCCGCGCTCGAAGAGCTCTCCACCCCAGACGCCCCAGGGCTCGCGCCGCTCGAGAGCGCCGGCGAGGCAGGCTGCGCGC
>JAKOVT010000154.1 GCA_029781935.1 Actinomycetes bacterium
ATGCCGAGCAGGACGAGGTCGTCGGCGCCCTTGGCGCGTTCCACGATCTCGTGAGCCACGCGCGTCAGGGCGCGGGCGATCTCTGCACCGTCGAGGACGGTGCGTGCGTCGTCAGGAGTCCGAGCAGCGGACATCACTGCGACCCCCTTCCCCGCCTCACAGGACGGATTTAAAGGACGTCGGTCCCTGCGACCCTATCCCTCGCGCCGCCCGATCGCGCACCGCCCCTCCGGTCGCGGGCAGCGTGGCGCGCGTCGCTCACGCAGCGCAGTCGAGCTGCCGGGCGAGCACGGACCGCGACCGCGGCGTCCGAGCAGGTGGGACGCAATATCCACCGAATGGCCCACCCCACCCCGGCGCGAACGGACGGTCACTTTCCGTAACATCCTCTGTGACACTGAGCGTGCGAACCACTACCCGACCGAGGGGACCGACACCATGGCCAGCGACTACGCGCGAGCACTCGGCGCCCGCCTGCGGTCCATCCGCCAGCAGCAGGGGCTGTCGCTGCACGGCGTGGAGGAGAAGAGCCACGGGCGCTGGAAGGCCGTCGTCGTCGGTTCCTACGAACGCGGCGACCGCGCGGTCACCGTGCAGAAGCTCGCGGAGCTCGCCGACTTCTACGCCGTCCCCGTCTCCGAGCTGCTCCCCGACGCCTCCCCGGCCGCCGCCGCCGAGCCGCCGCAGCGCCTCGTCCTCGACCTCGAGCGCCTCGGCCTGGTGCCCGCCGAGAAGGCCGGCCCGCTGGCCCGCTACGCCGCGGCCATCCAGGCCCAGCGCGGCGACTACAACGGCCGCGTGCTCTCCATCCGCCAGGACGACCTGCGCACCCTCGCGGTCATCTACGACGAGGCCCCCAGCCAGCTCGCCGAGCAGCTCATCGCCTGGGGCGTCCTCAACCCCGAGGCCCGCCGCGCCCTGGACTGACCGCACCGGCACGCCAGCACAGCAGCAGGCAGGACGACCGCACGCCTCGAGAGCCCCGGCCGACCCGCCGGGGCTCTCGTCGTCCACCCACCCCGCGTCTCATTCGGCGAAGTGCCCGAGACGGGCCCGCATTCGGGCACTTAGCCGAGTGAGACGTCGGGCAACGGGGGCGGGACGTCGGGGGTGAGGAGGTCGGCGAGGGCGCGCAGGCCGGTGCCGTCGCCGCGGTCCCAGGTGTCGAGCAGCTCGGGCATCGGGGCGGGCAGCCGCGCGTCGCGCTCGGTGGTGACGGGCCAGACGTCGAGCAGCCACTCCTTGGCCGCGAGCAGGTCGCTGCCCTCCTCGAGCCGCACGAGGATGCGGACGCCGTCGCGCTCGGTGGACATGTCCTGCAGGTCGACGACGGGGCTGCCCTTGCGACGGATCGCCCGGTGCGGGCGGACCGGCCGGCCGGCTGCGTCGCGCTCGTAGTCGTGGGCGCGGTCGACGATGCGCTGGAGGACCTCGTCGCCCCGGACTCCCATCGGGATCGCGGTGATCACGAGGTTCCCGCCCACGGCCACGATCGTGCACTCGACCCGGACCCGGACCGGATCACCGGCGAGCAGCGACTCGAGGTCGCCGACGACCCGACCGCCCGCCGGCATCGAGGGACCGCCGACGTCGGTCGCGCCGGCGAGCAGAGCGCCGACCACGCGCTCGGGATCGAACGGCGGCACCGGCCCGTCGGCGTACCAGGTGCCCTCGACGAGCCCCAGCGGCAGCGGCCCGGTGTCCCCGCGCTCCGCCGCGAGGGCGAGCTCGCCGACCGGCGAGAGCCGCGCCTCGACGTACTGCGGATCCGCTGGTGGGTCGCCGAACTGCGTGCCGCAGTTGCCATGCAGCTCCACGAGCGGGAGGTGACGTCGCCAGGGCACCCCGAGGTCGACGAGCATCGGCCAGCCGTAGCGCGGACCGAGCCCGTCGCGGGCGGCTGCGGCGCGCAGGACGTCGGAGCATCTGGCGGGCTCGCTGCCGGCGACGAGGTCGACGGCGTCGAGCAGGGCCACCTCGACCGACGAGAGCCCGGTGCGCCCGCTCATGCCGCCACCTGGACCAGGACGCCGTGGACCGCGACCTCGAGCGAAGGCCGGGGCGGCCCCTCGAGGACGTCGAGCGGCTCCCAGGCCGTGTCGACGTAGACGTCGAGGCAGCGCAGCATCCGACGAGCCTAGGAGCCCGCCGCGCCGCGCGCTGCCCCGTTGATGTGTGTCCACGCGGGCCCGGAGAGGGGCGTGGGCACACATCGACGGGGTCAGATGCCGCTGGGGACGCTCGTTCCGATGCGGTGGACGCGCATGCCGTTCGTCGTCCCGGGCACGCCCGGCGGGACGCCCGCGATGATGACGATGAGCTGGCCCACCGTGACCCGGCCGATCTCCTGCAGCGATGCGTCGACGAGACGGACCATCTCGTCGGTGCTGGTCGCCTTCGGGACGAGGAACGTCTCGCAGCCCCACACGAGCGCCAGCTGGCTGCGCACCCGCGGGTTGGGCGTGAACGCGAGCAGCGGGATGGTCGGGCGGTGGCGCGCGACCAGGCGCGCGGAGCGGCCGGTCTCGGTGAACGCGATGACCGCCGACGCGCCGACGTCGTTGCCGACGTGGACCGCGGCCCGCGTGATCGAGTGCGACGTGGAGTCGTTGCGCTCGGCGATCTCGGGCAGCGTGTGCAGCGCCTCGACCTCGACGTGCTCGATGATCTTCGCCATCGTGCGCACGACGTGGGCCGGATGGGCTCCGACGGAGGTCTCGCCCGAGAGCATGAGGGCGTCGGCGCCGTCGAGCACGGCGTTGGCGACGTCGCTCGCCTCGGCTCGGGTCGGCCGGGTCATCGACACCATCGAGTCGAGCATCTGCGTCGCCACGATGACCGGCTTGGCGCGGCGGCGGGCGATGGTGATCGCGCGCTTCTGCACCAGCGGCACCTGCTCGAGCGGGAGCTCGACGCCGAGATCGCCGCGGGCGACCATGATCCCGTCGAAGGCGTCGATGATGCTCTCGAGGTTCTCGACCGCCTGCGGCTTCTCGATCTTCGCGAGCACCGGGAGGCGCACACCCTCGTCGTCCATGATGCGTACGACGTCCATCAGGTCGTCGGCGCGGCGCACGAACGACAGTGCGATCATGTCGACGCCGAGACGCAGCCCCCAGCGCAGGTCGGCGATGTCCTTCTCCGACATGGCCGGGACGCTCACCGCCACACCCGGCAGGTTGAGGCCCTTGTGGTCGCTGACGCGGCCGCCCTCGACCACGCGGGTGATGACCGAGCTGTCGGTGACCTCGAGCGCCTCGAGGGAGACCTTGCCGTCGTCGACCAGGATGAAGTCGCCGGGCGAGACGTCGCCGGGCAGCCCGGAGTACGTCGTGGAGCACATCTCGACGTCGCCCGGGACGTCGTCGGTCGTGATGGTGAAGCGCGCACCCGGTTCGAGCACGACCGGGCCGTCGGCGAAGGTGCCGAGACGGATCTTGGGGCCCTGCAGATCGACGAGGATGCCGACGCCGCGACCGGCCTCGTCGGCCGCTGCCCGCACCCACTGGTAGACCCGCTCGTGGTCGGCGTACGACCCGTGCGAGAGGTTCATCCGGGCGACGTCCATGCCGGCATCGATGAGGGAGCGGATGCCCTCCTGGCTCGCGACGGCGGGCCCGAGGGTGCAGACGATCTTGGCGCGGCGCACAGGATGACCTTACTGCAAGCGGTTTCAGCGGACGGTAAAGGCGACCCCGCGGGTCCCTCCCGGAGCCCGCGGGGTCGACGATCAGGCGAGCAGCTGGCGTGCCGTGGGCGGGATGGGCGCCGGCAGGTTGGTGGAGCCGACCAGCCAGCGGTCGACGGCCGACGCCGCGGAGCGGCCCTCGGCGATCGCCCACACGATGAGCGACTGACCGCGACCGGCGTCTCCGGCGGCGAAGACGCCCGGGACGGTCGTCATGTAGTCGCGGTCGCGGGTCACGTTGCCGCGCTCGTCGAGCTCGACGCCGAGCTGGTCGACCAGCGCGCCGCGCTCGGGCCCGGTGAACCCCATCGCGAGGAAGACGAGGTCTGCGGGGATCTCCCGCTCGGTGCCCTCGACCGGCGTGAACCGTCCGGCGTCGAAGCGCACCTCGACGAGCTCGAGGGCGCGCACACGACCGGAGCCGTCGTCGACGAAGCGGTTCGTGGAGACCGAGTAGATCCGCTCGCCGCCCTCCTCGTGCGCGCTGGTGACCTTGAAGGTCATGGGGTACGTCGGCCACGGCTGACCGGCCGGCCGGGACTCCGGCGGCATCGGCATGATCTCGAGCTGCGTCACCGAGGCGGCGCGCTGACGGTGCGCGGTGCCGACGCAGTCCGCGCCGGTGTCGCCGCCGCCGATGACGACGACGTGCTTGCCCTGCGCGTCGATCGGTGCGAGCTCGAGGTCGCCCTCCTGCACACGGTTCGCACCGGGCAGGTACTCCATCGCCTGGTGCACCCCGGCGAGCTCGCGGCCGGGCACGGGCAGGTCGCGCCACTGGGTCGCGCCGACGGCGAGCACCACGGCGTCGTAGCGGCGACGGAGGTCGGAGCCGGTGACGTCGGTGCCGACATCGACGCCGGCGCGGAACTTCACGCCCTCGGCGGTCATCTGGGCGAGCCGCCGGTCGAGGTGGCGCTTCTCCATCTTGAACTCGGGGATGCCGTAGCGCAGCAGGCCGCCGATGCGGTCGGCGCGCTCGAACACCGCGACTGTGTGACCGGCGCGCGCGAGCTGCTGGGCAGCGGCGAGACCCGCGGGCCCCGAGCCGATGACGGCGACCGTGCGACCGGACTGGCGCGGCGCGGGCTGCGGCGTCACCCAGCCCTCGTCCCAGGCGCGGTCGACGATCTCGACCTCGACCTGCTTGATCGTGACCGGGTCCTGGTTGATGCCGAGCACGCAGGCGGTCTCGCACGGTGCCGGGCACAGCCGACCGGTGAACTCCGGGAAGTTGTTC
>JAKOVT010000125.1 GCA_029781935.1 Actinomycetes bacterium
GACAGGCCTCAGCACCGGCCTCGAGCGAGCCGGGGACCCACAGCAACCCGGGGCGAATCGCCGCAAGGCGTAGGGCACCTCTCACGCCCGAGCCCGTCAGCTAACCCGGTCGGCGTCGAGAGGAGTCTCCTTCGTGCTGTCCGCAACCCGTCGCCGGGTGATCCCCGCGTCGTTCCTGGTCACCGCCGGCCTCACCGCCGGTCTGCTGGGCGCGACGATCCCGGCCCAGGCCGCGCCCGTAACTGCCACCTCCACGGTCGTCGCGACGTCCGTGGCCGCCCCCACCGTCGTCACGACCCGCTCGGTCAACGTCGCCACCGCGATCACGCCCGCCCAGGCCGCCGCCCGCCGCGCCGTGGTCGCGAAGCGCCTGGCCGCTGCCCGGATCGCCCACAAGCGTGTGCTCGCGGTCAAGGTCGCCAAGTCCAAGATCGGCGCCCGCTACCGCGCCGGCATGTCGGGCCCCTCGCGCTTCGACTGCTCGGGCCTGGCGATGTACGTCGCCAAGCACGCCTACGGCCGCTCGCTGCCGCACTACTCGCGCGCGCAGTTCGCGGTGACCAAGCGCGTCTCCAAGCGCCAGCTCCGCCCCGGCGACCTGGTCTTCTTCTTCAAGCGCGGCGCCCACCACGTCGGCGTCTACATCGGCCGCGGCCTGATGGTCAGCGCCACCAACCCGCGCACCGGCGTCACGGTCGACGCCGTGTTCAGCGGCTGGTACGGCTCGCGCTACTCCGGTGCCGGCCGCCTGGTCTGACACCCGACCCCTCGCCGCGAGGCCCGGTCCCCCACGGGGGGCCGGGCCTCGCTGCGTCCCCCACCGTCGACGCGTCGATCGCAGACCCTGCTCGGCACACGTCATCACGCATCGACGGCGACACCGGCGCGGGTGGTGCAGGTCACCCGTCCTCGGCCTTCCTCGGAATACCCCAGGGGGGTACCGTCCTTGGTGTCGGCAGGAGGAGCCATGACCACGACCGAGCAGCGCGACGCCGCAGCGGCGCACCCCGCCCACGACGGGCATGGGGCCCACGACGGGCACTCCGCCCACGAGGCCCACGAAGCGCACGAGGCGCACCACCACGGCTACCACGCCGACAAGGCCGCGCTGCTCGCCCGGCTGCGTCGCGTCGAGGGCCAGGTGCGCGGCATCGCGCGCATGGTCGACGAGGACACCTACTGCATCGACATCCTGACCCAGGTGTCGGCCGCGACCCGCGCGCTCGAGAACGTCGCGCTGCTGCTGCTCGAGGACCACCTCGCCCACTGCGTGCGCGATGCCGCCGTCGCCGGCGGTCCCGAGGCCGACCAGAAGATCGCCGAGGCCAGTGCGGCGATCGCCCGCCTCGTCCGTTCCTAGACCGCTCCGCGCCTCAGACCCATCCGCACCACCCCAGGAGAGATGACCCGATGAGCACCACCGTCTGGACCGTGACCGGCATGACGTGCGGCCACTGCGTGAAGGCCGTCACCGAGGAGGTCTCGGCGCTGCCCGGCGTCACCGGAGTCGACGTCGACCTCGAGTCCGGTCGCGTCACCGTCACCGCCGACACCGACCCCGACGCCGCCGCCGTCGCCGCGGCCGTCGACGAGGCCGGCTACACCCTCGTCACCGCCTGAGCCTGCAGGAGGCCCACGCAGCCCTGAGCTCCCCGCCGTACGCCGCAGCAGGAGGAAGCAGCCCGATGAGCACGCCATCGTCCACGTTCACGCAGACCGTCGCACCGATCGACCTCAAGGTCACCGGCATGACGTGCGCGTCGTGCGCGGCGCGCATCGAGAAGAAGCTGAACAAGCTGCCCGGCGTGGTGGCGACGGTGAACTACGCCACCGAGACCGCCCACGTCGAGGCGCCGCAGGGCGTGAGCGTCGACGAGCTGGTGGCCGTGGTCGAGGCCACCGGCTACGGCGTCCTGGAGCCCGAGGCCGTCGAGGACGACGACCCCGACGAGCTCGGCCGCCGGTGGCGGGTGGGCGCGGTCCTCACCGTGCCGCTCGTCGCCGTCTCGATGGTGCCCGCCCTGCAGTTCGTGGGCTGGCAGTGGGCGGCGCTGCTGCTCGCCTCCATCGTCGTGCTCTGGGGCGGCCGGCCCTTCCACGTGGCCGCTTGGACCAACGCCCGGCACCGCACGACCACCATGGACACGCTCGTGTCGATGGGCACGCTCGCGGCGTACCTGTGGTCGGCGTTCGCGGTGCTGTTCACCTCCGCCGGAGAGCTCGGCATGACCATGACGGTGACGTGGCTGCCGATGGCCGACGACGCTCACGGCACCCCCGACCTCTACTTCGAGTCCGCCGCCGTCGTCACGACCTTCCTCCTGCTCGGCCGGTGGCTCGAGATGCGTGCCAAGCGGCGCTCCGGCGAGGCGCTGCGGTCGCTGCTCGACCTCGCCCCGGCGACCGCCCGCGTCCGCAACGCTCAGGGCGACAACGAGATCCCGGCCTCGCACGTCGCGGTCGGCGACCTCGTCGTGGTCCGTCCCGGCGAGCGGATCGCCACCGACGGCGTCGTGGTCGAGGGTTCCTCGGCCGTCGACATGAGCATGCTCACCGGCGAGTCGGTCCCGGTCGAGGCGACGCCGGGCAGCGAGGTGGCCGGCGGCACCGTCGTGCAGGACGGCCTGCTCGTCGTCCGCGCGACGCGCGTCGGCGGCGACACCGCGCTGGCCCGGATCACCGCGCTCGTCCAGGCCGCGCAGAGCGGCAAGGCGCCGGTGCAGCGGCTCGCCGACCGCGTCGCCGCGGTGTTCGTCCCCGTGGTCCTCGTGCTCGCCCTCCTCACGCTGCTCGGCTGGGGTCTCACGACGGGCTGGCAGCAGGGCTTCACGGCGGCCGTCGCCGTCCTCGTGATCGCCTGCCCGTGCGCCCTCGGTCTGGCCACCCCGACAGCCCTCCTCGTGGGCACCGGGCGGGGCGCCCAGCTCGGCGTCCTGGTCCGCGGGCCCGAGGTGCTCGAGTCGACCCGTCGCGTCGACACCGTCGTGCTCGACAAGACCGGCACGCTGACCACCGGCGTGATGACCGTGGTGCACCGCCGCGGCGACGACGAGGCGATCGTCCTCGCCGGCGCGCTCGAGCAGGGCTCCACCCACCCCGTGGCGGCCGCCGTGTCGGCGTACGCCGCGCGCCTCGGCGAGTCCCCGGCTCTCGGACGCCACGACGCGGTCCGCGGGTCCGGCGTGGTCGGCGAGATCGACGGGCGCGACGTGCGCGTCGGCCGTCCGGGCTGGATCGTGCTCGACCCGTCGTGGCGCGCCGACGCCGACAGGTGGGGTGCCGAGGCGCTCACGGTCGTGGCGGTCGAGGTCGACGGCATCGTGCGCGGGCTGCTGGGCATCGGCGACGAGGTCCGGCCCACCACCCGGGCCGCCGTGGCCGAGCTGCGCCGGCTCGGGCTCGAACCCGTCATGGTCACCGGCGACAACGAGGCCGTCGCCCGGGCCGTGGCGGCGGAGGTCGGCATCACCCGCTACGTCGCCGACGCGCGCCCCGAGCACAAGGTCGCCGAGGTGGCGGCGCTGCGCGATCAGGGACGCGTGGTCGCTGTGGTCGGCGACGGCATCAACGACGCCGCGGCCCTGGCCGGCGCCGATCTCGGGATCGCCATGGGCGGCGGCACCGACGTGGCGATCGAGGCGGCCGACATCACGCTGCTGCGCGACGACCTCGGCACCGCGGCCGACGCCGTGCGCCTCTCGCGCGCCACGCTGCGCACGATCAAGCAGAACCTGGGCTGGGCGTTCGGCTACAACGTCGCGGCGATCCCGCTCGCGATGGCCGGGCTGCTGACCCCGATGGTGGCCGGCATCGCGATGGCGATGTCGAGCGTGTGCGTGGTCGGCAACAGCCTTCGGCTGCGCCGGTTCCGCTGAGCCTCAGGCGCCCGTCGGACGGCCGTGGTCGTCGCTCGCCCCGACGTCGGCGGCGCCGATGCGGTCGACGAGGAGCAGGCCCTCGGGCCGAGTCCTCAGATCGACCACCTGCTGCTCGCGGCGGGCGCGCAGGGCCCAGGTCGTCACCCCGGCGGCGATGCCGAGCCAGACGAGCGCGAGGAGCACCACGGCCCACGTCATGGCGCCCACGGTAGAGCGCGCACAGCGATCACAGAGCGCGACACACGGTGACGGGCGGAATCGCGCCATCACCCGTTCGGCCCAGCGTCAGGAAGCGCTCCCACAGCATCGGTGCAGGTCAGCGGCCTGCCGCCCCTCCCGCAGGGATCGAGCCCCGGCGTGACGCACCGCGGTCAAGCCCGGCCCTCCTCGCGGGCCGCCCCGCCGGCTCAGGCCGTCGGGCCGCTGCCGCGCACGGCATCGAGCCAGGCGCGGGCCGCGGCGAAGTCGACGTCGGTGACGCCGGACCGCAGCAGCGGCTCCTTGCCGTCGTGACGCGGATAGCTGCCGAGGAACCGCACCGACGCGCAGATCCGGTGCAGGCCCATGAGCGCTTCGCCGACCCGCGCGTCGGCCACGTGCCCCTCGCAGTCGACGGAGAAGAAGTAGTCGCCGAGGGCCTTGCGGGTGGGCCGGCTCTCGATGCGGGTCAGGTTCACGCCGCGCACCGAGAACTCGGTGAGGATCTCGAGCAGCGCACCGGGATGGTCCTCGCGCATGTAGAGGAACAGCGTCGTCTTGTCGGCGCCCGTGGGGGCCGGGACGGCGCTCGGTCGCGACAGCAGGACGAACCGGGTCCAGGCCTCGTCGTTGTCGCCGACGTCGTCGGCGAGGATCTCCAGGCCGTACACCTCGGCCGCGACCGACGGCGCGATCACGGCGTCGTAGGTGCCCGCGGCCACCGCCTCCGCGCCGGCGGTGTTCGACGCCTCCGGCACGACGTCGGCGTCGGGCAGGTTCGCCGCGATCCAGCCGCGGCACTGGGCCGCCGCCACGCTGTGCGTCGCGACCCGGCGTACGCCGGACAGCGGTGTGCCCGGCCGCACGAGGAGCGCGAACCGTACCCGGATCACGACCTCGTCGGTGATGACGAGCGGCTCTCCGACGGCGAGCTGGTCGAGGGTGCCGGTGACCGTGCCCTCGATCGAGTTCTCGATGGCGACGAGCGCGTAGTCGACCTCGCCCGTGCGCACCGCGTCGACGGCGGTGTTCGCCGACGGGAGCGCCCGCAGGTCGGCGCCCTGGCTCACCGGCATGGAGAGCAGGGCCTCCTCGGTGAACGTGCCGCGCGGGCCGAGGTAGGCGATCGACGTCACGTGGAGGCTCCCCGAAGCGCGAACGTGATCGCCTGCTGCTCCTCGGGGGAGAGGGAGGCGTCGCTCTGGCCGGCCTTCACGCCCTTGATGTAGGACCGCGTCTCGCTGCGTCCGTGGATCGCGGTCAGCACCAGGCCGTCGCCGCCGTCATCGAGCATGGCCGCCGAGAACGACAGCCGGCCGCCCATGTCGCCGAAGGCGTCGTAGCGCACGACGCTGACGTGCCGCAGGGCGTCGGCGAGCTCGGTGCGGGTGCGGGCCAGCAGCGCCGACAGGTCGTCGACCTCGCCGCGCAGCGCCCGCACCTGCTCGGTCTGGCGGCCCACCGCGGCCACGAACGTGGGGGCGTCGCCGTCGGCCTGCAGCAGGGTCAGGTCGCGGCGCATCCTGCGCTGGGACACGAGCGCGACCACCGCGACGACCACGGCGAGGACGGCGACGGCCACGGCCACGGCGAGGAGCACGTCGCGGGTGGCGGGATCGAGGGACACGCCGCAAGGGTAGTCGGGGCCGACGGGGAGCCCGGTGCCGGTTCGGTGCCGTCCGGCAGGCCCTAGGGTCGGTGCGGAACAGCGCGGTCGAGGAGGTGCGGGCGGTGCAGACGGTCGGTGCGGTCCTCAGCTTCGTGGCCGGGCTCGTCATCGTCCTCGCCGTGGCGTCGTCGATCCTGCGCACGCTGGTGGTGCCGCGCGGGGTGCGCAGCAAGCTCTCCTCCGCCGTCCTCGCGGCCACCCTCGCGGTGTTCCGGACGGTCGCGCGCCGGACGTCGACGTACGAGGCCCGCGACGCGGTGCTGGCCTACGCCGCGCCTGTCGCGCTCATCGCCACGCTGCTCACCTGGCTCGCCCTGCTGTTCGTAGGGTTCGCGCTGCTGCTGTTCTCGTTCTCGCCGCTGGACATGGCGGCGTCGTTCCGCGAGGCCGGCTCGAGCCTGTTCACGCTCGGGTTCGCGAGCACCGACCGGGCGCAGCTGACGCTCGTCGACTTCCTCGCCGCGGCGACCGGTCCTATCGTCGTCGGCCTCCTCATCGGCTACCTGCCCAGCCTCTACGCGTCGTACAACAGGCGCGAGGTCGAGGTCGCGCTCCTGCACTCGCGCAGCGGGGAGCCCAACTGGGGACCGGAGATCCTGCTGCGGCACGCGATCGTGAACTCGTCCGACGAGCTCCTCACCCTCTGGCGCGACTGGGAGCACTGGGCGGCCGACGTCGCCGAGAGCCACGTGAACTACCCCGTGCTC
>JAKOVT010000183.1 GCA_029781935.1 Actinomycetes bacterium
GGGTGAGAGGGTTTTCCGGGGTCATGGGTTGAGCGACGCCATCGACGAGACGGCGGGGTACAGGGCGACGAGAACCACGGTCGGCAGCACGAGGAACACGACCGGGACGAGCATCAGGACCTCCTTGCGGCCCGCGGTCTCGAGCAGACCGCGATGCAGGTCCGCTCGTGCGTCGCCGGCCTGGGCTCGCAGCACGTCGGCGAGCGGGGTGCCGCGCTGGACCGCGATGGCCACGCCGTCGACGAAGCGCCGCACCGCGGGTACGTCGACCCGCCCCGCCATCGCGTCGAGCGCCTCACCGAACGGGACGCCCGACTGCGTGTCGTCGCACGCGCGCCGGCACTCGACCGCCAGCGGCCCGTGGGCTATCCGCGCCACGCGGTCGAGCGCCGCCACCGGCGACTCCCCGGCCGCCACGGCCAGGGCGAGGAGATCGGCCACGGCCGGCAGCCCCATCCGGACCGCGTCGCGACGTCGTGCCACGGCGCGCGACAGACCGCGGTCGCGCAGGATCGCGCCGGACGCACCGGAGAGGGCGACCAGAACGACCGCCGGGGCCGTCGACGACAGCCGACCCTGCATCGCGAGCAGGAGGAGCACGCCGGTCGACAGGAGGACCCCCACGAGGCCCCAGAGAAGCTGCGAGAGCCGGAAGGAGGCGGTCGGCTCGTCAGTGCGGCCGGCGGCGTCGAGGCGGCGCCGCAGCGCCGCGCCGTCACCGAACGCGCCGTCGAGCCACGCGGCGGCCTCGCCGAGCAACGGGCCGACGAGGCGGAGGAAAGTCGGCGTCGGTGCGGATCGGACGGCCGACGGTCCGTCGAGGTACGGCGCGATGCGGTCGGCCGGGGTGGGCCGGCGCCGGGCTGCGAGGCCGGCCGCGACGAGGAGCGCACCAGCGCCCGCAGCCGCGCCCACGAGGGCACCGACCGCGCTCATGCCAGCACCCGCTCGTCGCGGGGCAGCCGACCGATCGCCCGCATCACGACGTACGCCGCCGCCGACATCGCCGCCGCGACGAGCAGCACCGCCACGCCGCCGGCGGAGTCGTACGCCGCCAGCGCACCGGGACGCAGCGACAGGAAGGCCAAGGTCGCCCACGGCGCTGCCACGGCGAGCCGGGCGGCGTTGACCGCCCACGCCTGCCGCGCGAGCAGCTCGGCCCGGGTGCGCGCGTCCTCGCGGAGCACCGCCGACAGCGTGCGCAGGAGGCGGCCGAGCTCGGTCCCGCCGACATCGCGCGACAGTCGCAGCGCTTCGACCACGCGGTCGCCCACGGGATCGGCGAGGTCGGCCTTGAGCCGGTCGAGGCAGAGGTCGAACGACCCGGTCACCCGATGGTCGGCGGCGAACGACGCGAACGCCTCGCGCAGCACCTCCGGGCCGCGCTCGGCCAGCGCGGCCACGGCGTCGGGCAGCGACATCCCGGCGCGCACGGCGGACGCGAGGTCGTCGACGGCGTCGGGCCACGCGCTGGTGAGCTCGGACCGGCGACGACCGGCGCGACGCCCGACCGCACCGAGCGGCAGCCAGGCCGACACGACGCCGAACGCGAGCCCGACCGCCGCCGACCCGGAGACGACCAGCATCACCAGCCCGCCGACGGCGCCGGCACCGAGGCAGGTGAGCAGGACCCGCGGCACCGACAGGTCGCGAAGACCGGCCGCGTCGAGGCGCCGCCGCAGGGCACCGGGCCCTCGCACCGCCGGAGCGGGCGCGGGCGCCGTCGTCGCCTGCAGCACGAGCAGGAGGCCCGCCCCTGCCAGCAGGCCCACGAGGGCGCCCATCAGGCACCCTCGAGGACGGCGCGCAGGTCGATGCCGTGCGCCTCGTAGCGGTCGCCGTGGGGCGGGAAGCCCTGTGCGCGCACCAGCTCGCCACGACGGGTGATGAACACGTCGGTCGTCTCGACGACACCGGCCTCGATACGGCCCGACAGCGCGACGATCTCGCGCACCGTGCGTCGGCCGTCCGGCCCGGTGGCGGCGTGCACCACGAGGTCGACCGAGCTCGCCACGGTCGGGACGATGTACGCGGCCGTGACGTTCTCCCCGGCCAGCATCGGCAGCACGCAGAGCTTGGTGATCGCGTCGCGCGCGGAGTTGGCGTGCACCGATGTCATGCCGGGCATCCCGCTGTTGAGCGCGACCAGCAGGTCGAGGGCCTCCGCCTGCCGGACCTCGCCCACCACGAGCCGGTGCGGCCGCATCCGCAGCGCCTCCACGACCAGCCGGCGCAGCGTGATCTCGCCGGTGCCCTCGAGACCCACCTGCCGCGTCTGCATGGCGACCCAGTCGGGCCGGTCGAGACGTACCTCGAAGACCTCCTCGCAGGTGACGACGCGCTCGTGCGCCGGGACGGCGTTGAGCAGGCACGACAGCAACGTCGTCTTGCCGGCCTGGGTGCCTCCGGCGACGACGATGTTGAGACCCGCGACGACACTGGCCTCGAGGAAGCGCGCGGCGCCGGAGGTGAGCGTCCCGATCGCCACGAGGTCGTCGAGGCGCGATGCCGGAAGCACGTGCCGACGCACGTTCACAGCCCAGTGCCGCCGCGTGACGTCGGGGATGACCACGTGCAGCCGCGAGCCGTCGGGGAGCAGGGCGTCGACGAAGGGCTGGCTGACGTCGACGCGCCGTCCGCTGCTGCGCAGCATCCGCTCGACGACCTGCCGGACCTCGGACTCGACGAGGACCACGGTGGTGAGCTCTGACCGCCCGCGGCGGGCGCAGAACACGCGGGAGGGCTCGTTCCACCAGACCTCCTCGACCTCGGGATCGTCGAAGAGGCGCTGCAGCGGGCCGTACCCGCCGACGGCGGCCTGCAGCTCGTCGGCCCAGGCGCCGACGTCGGCGTACGCCGAACCGGCAGGCTGCTCGGCGAGGTCGAGCTCGTCGAGGACGTCGAGGATCGCGGTCCGCACCCCGCGCGGATCGGCCAGCGGATCGGTGCCGCGGTCGCGCACGAGGGCGCGCACACGCGAGACGACAGCGTCGTCGGCGGGCAGGGTCATGGCATGCCTCGCAGGGACGGGGGCGCGGCGGCCCGGGTGGGGCGAGCGGGTCCCGCGGCGTCCCTGCAGCACGGGTGAGGCCTCGAGGGTAAGCACGACGGATCCGTCCACGGGAGCCCCGAGCGCTGTCTGTGGATCGGGGCCTGAGCCTGCGCAGAGACCGCCGCGCCCGTGTGGGTGACGACGGATGCCGGACGCCCCCGTCCGACTACGCGCGGTCAGTCGTGCCGGATCGGCGACACACGGTCCGCGGCCTGACGCGAAGCGCTTGACGCTGCTCCGAACGGGTGACACGGTCGAACGCGACTCCGGAACGACCGGCGCGGAGTGCGCCGCGGGCCCGGGGGTCCGGGGGACGCGTGCGGGCAGGGCGTACGACGGTCACGATGCTCATCGCCGCCGCCCTGGTGGCCGGCGGGCTGGCCCTCGCCCCGGAGGCCGGGGCCGCGACCACCGTGCTCACGGTGAACGCGAGCGCCGACACGTACACGAACGCCTCCTCCACGACCAGGAACTACGGCTCGTCGTCGTCGCTCACCACGCGCACCTCGCCCGGTGCGGTCGCCTTCCTGCGCTTCGCGCTCCCCGCCTTCCCCGCCGGCACGACCCTCACCGGCGCCACGCTCCGCCTGCGCACCACCTCGAACTCCGGGGCCGGCTCCTCCGCCACGCAGAGCTTCCGGATCACGACCGATACCTGGACCGAGGGCGGCCTGACCTGGGCGACGATGCCGCCGCTCACCGGCACGGTGCTGGGCACCTCGCCGCCGATGCCGACCCGCAGCACCACGTACACGACCACGTTCGCGACGGCGCCGCTCGCGACGCTGTCGGGCCGGACGCTCTCGATCGCGATGCAGAGCAGCGGAACCGACACGCTGATCGTCGGCTCGCGCCAGGCGAGCACCACCTCCGCACGGCCGCTGCTGACGCTCACCTTCACCAGCGCCGCCGACACCACGGCACCGACCGCTCCCGGCAGCCCGACGGCGACCGTGAGCGGCTCGACCGTGACTCTCGGCTGGGGCAGCTCGACCGACGACGTCGGGGTGACGGCGTACGACGTGCACCGGTCCACCTCGCAGGGCTTCACGCCGTCGGCCTCGACCCTCGTCGGCAGCACGGCATCCCTGGCCTACAACGACACCAACCGCCCCGCGGGCACCTGGTACTACCGGATCGTCGCGCGCGACGCCGCCGGCAACAGCAGCACGCCGTCGGCGCTCGTGGTCGCGGTCGTGAGCCCGCCGCCGGACACGACGCCGCCCTCCCAGGTCAGCGGAGTCACCGCGGCGGTCACCGGCTCGAGCGTCGCGCTCGCGTGGGCGGCCGCGGGCGACGACGTCGGCGTGACGGCGTACGACGTGCACCGCTCGACCAGCGCGACGTTCACGCCGTCGGCGTCCACGCTGCGCACCAGCACGTCGCAGCTGTCGTGGTCCGACACCGGCGTCGCGACGGGCACCTGGTACTACCGCGTCGTGGCGCGCGACCTCGCCGGCAACGCGGGTGCACCGTCGACGGCGGTGCGCGCCGACGTCGTGCCGCCCACCGACAGCACGCCGCCGACCACACCGGGCTCGTTCACCGGCAGCGTCTCGGGGTCGACGGTGACGTTGTCGTGGACCGCCTCGACCGACGACACCAGCGTCACCGGATACGACGTGCACACCTCCACCGACCCGGCGTTCGCGCCCTCGGCAGCGACCCTGATCGGCACCACGACCGCACTGGGCTGGACGGCGCAGGACGTCGCGGTCGGCACGCGCTACTACCGCGTCGTGGCGCGCGACGCAGCCGGCAACTCCAGCACACCCACCGCACCGTGGACCGCCACGGTTCAACCGCCGCCCGACACCACCTCGCCGACCACGCCCACCAGCGTCTCGGCGACGGCCGACGGGTCGTCGATCAGCGTGACGTGGGCGGCATCCACCGACGACACCGGCGTGGTGGGCTACGAGGTGCACCGCAGCACCACCAGCGGCTTCACGCCGTCGCCCGGCACGCGGCTGGGCACCACCGCGACGACCGGCTGGACCGACACCGGCCTCGCGCCGGGCACCTACTTCTACGTGGTGATCGCCTACGACGCCGTGCCCAACCGCAGCGCCCCCTCGGCGGAGGTCCAGGCGACGGTCCTCGCCGCACCCGGCGACACGACCGCGCCCACCGCGCCGACGGGCCTGGTCTCCTCGGCGCCCGGCACCACCCCGCGCATCTCGTGGCTGGCGTCGAGCGACGACAGCGGCGTGGTGGCCTACGAGCTGCACCGCTCGACCACGGCAGCCTTCACCCCGTCGTCGTCCACGCTCGTCGGCACGACCGCGGCCACGGGCCTCGAGGACCCCGCGGTGCCGTCCGGCACCTGGCAGTACCGCGTGGTGGCGATCGACGGCGCGGGCAACCGCAGCACGGCGTCCGACCCGCTTCCCGTCGCCATCGTCAGCGGACCCGCCACGACCCTGTCGGTCGACGCGATCGCCGACACCTACGGCAACAAGGGAGCGCCGACCACCAACTTCGGCACCTCGTCGTCGCTCGCGTCCCGCGGCGGCCTGTACGTGTCGTGGCTGCGCTACGTGCTCCCGACGAACCCGGGGACCGCGCCGCTCGCCGCCGTGAACCTGCGGTTCCGCACCAACGGCGACCCGGTCGGGGCGCCGTCCACCGACACCCAGACCGTGTACTTCGCCTCCGACTCGTGGAGCGAGACGACCCTGACGTGGACGAACCAGCCGTCGCCCACCGGACCGGTCGCGGGCACCCTGCCGCCGGCACCCGGAGTCAACGTCGCCTACACAGCGAACCTGGACGCCACCGCGTTCCTGCCGCGCCTGGGCCAGCAGGTGACCCTGGCCATCACCAGCCCCGCCGGCACGGACCCGCTGTGGTTCTGGTCGCGCAACCACGCCAACACGACCTACCACCCGTGGCTCGACCTCGTCTTCGCCTCGCCGGTCGTCGCCGACGTCACGCCGCCGAGCGCCCCGAGCGGCCTTGTCGGGCTGGCCGCGCCGAGCACCGTCCACCTCGCCTGGGCGGCGGGCACCGACCTCAACGGCATCAGGTCCTACGACGTGGAGATCTCCACCGACCCGGCGTTCCCCGCCTCCTCCACCACGCGCGTCACGGGGATCCCGCGCACCACGTTCGACGACCACAACAAGGCCCCGGGCACCTACTGGTACCGCGTCACCGCCATCGACCCGTCGGGCAACCGCAGCGCCGCGTCCGCCCCGCTCTCGGTCGAGGTCACCGAGGTCGCGACGGACGTGACCCTCCTGGCAGTGGGCGACCTGGTCTGCGTGCCCGGCTCCGTCGTGTCGTCGTCGACCTGTCGGCACGCGGACGTCGCGGCGATGGTCGCCGCGCAGGACCCGGACTGGTTCCTGCCGCTCGGCGACATCCAGTACGAGAACGGCATCTACGCGGACTTCATGGCGCCCACGGGCTACAACGGCTCGTTCTCGGAGTTCCTGCCGCGCTCGCTGCCGATCGTGGGCAACCACGAGTACGCCGACCCGTCAGGTCCCGGCGTGGGCTACTTCAGGTACTTCGACCCCACCGGCTCGGGCGCCTTCGGCTCGAACCCGGGCGGCTACTACACGCGCGCGCTGAGCCCCTCGTGGCGCCTCATCGTGGTCAACAGCGAGTGCTCGTCGGGCATCGAGAACGCCAACCAGATGCTCGCCGGCGGTTGCGGGGTCGGCAGCCCCGAGTACACCTGGCTCGAGGGCGTGCTGCAGAGCAGCACCGAGAAGTGCCTCGTCGCGGCGTTCCACCGGCCGCGCTGGTCCACGCAGACCGCGAGCACCAACCCCTCGTCCTACCCCGAGATGGCTCCGCTGTGGGACCTCATGACGCGGTACGGCGTCGACCTCGGACTCTCCGGCCACAAGCACGCGTCGGAGGTCTTCGCCCCGATCGGCGAGTCCGGCGCCGGCGATCCCGTCGGCAGCACCCCGGGCATGCGCCAGTTCGTCGCCGGCGCGGGCGGCAAGAACCTCGGCGCGTTCGACGCCCTCTCGGGCGCCATCGGCACCCTCGTGCAGGCGCGCGACAACACGACCTTCGGCGGCCTCCGCCTGACGTTGAAGGACGGCAGCTACGACTGGGCGTTCGTCCCCGTCGCGGGCCAGTCGTTCACGAACGCCGGCACCACCGGTTCGTTCTCCGGCACCGAGAACTGCCGCTGACCTCTGGACCTGGAGGGCGAGGGGCCGGCCGCAGAGCGTGTGACGTGCACCGCAGGCCCGCCTCGCCGTTCAAGGCAGCCTGCCACGGGGCCGATCCACTCGTCGGACGCCGTGCCTGGTCGACGTCGAGTGCCCGCGCTTGTCCCAACCTCTGGAGAGCTGATGTACCGGAGCGCCATCGTCCCCGCCGTCGTCCTCGTCGCCCTCGCCGGGTGCAGCAGCACCCCTGATGCGGCGACACCCGCGTCGTCGGCACCAGCAGCTGCGAGCACCACCGCCTCCAGCGCCGTACCCGCCTCGAGCCCGCCCGCGTCACCGGCCGCATCGGGCTCGCAGACCTCGGACGACCCGCAGGTCGTGGCCGACAGCCTGAAGGTCCAGATCTCCGAGATCAGCGCGGTCGTCCAGGTGACCGAGGCCAACGACTCGAACGACCTCATCGGCCGGCCCGGCAAGTACGACGCCGCCACCTTCATGAAGGACTCCCGGCTCACCTGCTCGGCCTCCGAGCTCAAGGATCTCGACACCAGCTGCGGGGCCAAGCTCGAACGCTGGCCCTCGCAGGCCGCGGCCCAGGCCCGCGCCGACTTCATCCAGAAGGCGCTCGAGGCGATGCCGATCCTCGGTACCGAGTACGACTACGTCCGCGGCGGCCTGCTCCTCCGTGTCGCGGGCGACCTCAAGCCGTCGCAGGCCAAGGAGTATCAGCAGGCGTTCCTCGGCTGACCCCGCGGGCGACGGACGTGGACGCGTCGTCAGAGCGTGGGGGCACGGCGAGGCGCCGCGGGCCCGCTCCGTCGTGATGTGTCGGATGCCGCTCGGCAGGCGTGCAGCGCGTCGTACCAGAGGACGAGCAGGGGCACCACGGCCCACGGGGCGCCGACGAGGGTGAGCGGCCACGACACCTTGAGCGCGAGCAGGTGCGCGATCGGGTTGAGGTAGGTCAGCACGAAGACGGCCAGCAGCGCGAGCCGCACCCGGCGCGACGGATGGCGGTCGAGGAGCACGAGCGCGGCCGGCACCGCGATGAGCAGGTCGTAGACCAGCAGGTGCGGCGAGGCGACGACCGTCGTCAGCGCCGCGAGGGTCCAGACGTCGAGCCAGGCGGCGCGCGGCGCCCGCCACGCCGCCACGAGGAACGCGACCGCGAGCGCGACGCACACGGCCAGGCCGACGAGCTGCGCGGCGTGCGCGAGCGACGGCGGCACCACGCTCACCAGGAGGGCGGAGGCGCTGAGCTGCTTCCACGCCTGCCCGACGTTGATCTGCTCGTCGTAGCGCTGCGACGTGAGCGTGTGGATCCAGGTCTGGATCCCCTCGACGCCGATGAGCGCGACCGACACCGCGGCCGCCACCGCGGCGAAGGCGATCCAGACCCACAGCGCGGACCACCGGCGCTGGATCAGGAAGGTCGGCGGGGCGATGAGCACGAGCTGGGGCTTGATCAGGCCGAGGCCGAACGACGCGCCCGCCAGCGCGTCGCGCCCGGCGACCAGCGCCCGCAGGCCCGCGGCCCAGGCCAGCATCGAGAGCGCGCTGTCCTGCCCGGCGCCGAGCACCTCCAGCACGGGCTGGCAGGCGAGCACCGCCAGGACGACGACGGTCCAGTCCTGCGCCAGGCGCGGCACGAGCGGCTTGAGGAGCACGAGCGAGGCGGCGATCGCCGCGACGGAGAGCAGCGTCCAGAGGACGCCGGCGACGGCGAAGGGCAGCGCCGCGAAGGGGGCGTAGATGACGGCGGTGAACGGCGGGCCGACGAACCAGGAGACGTCGTCGCCGGGGCCGATGATGACGTGCTGCAAAGTGGCCTGGAAGTCGGCGTCGTAGAGGTGGTCGAGGCTCCCATCGAGCAGCAGCCTGCCCGCCGTCCAGTGGGCGAGGAAGTCGGGGAACAGCGCGTTGCCGGTGAGCACCCGCAGGCCGTGGCCGAGCGCGACGTTGAGGATGCTCGCGATGACGCCGAGGACCAGGAACGCGATCGAGTAGTTGCGCACCCGCTCGCGGTCGATCAGTGCGTCGAGCCGTGCTGCGAGACGCACTATCCGGCTCCTTGCCCGAAGCGACGAGAACCTGAGCAGCGACCTAGACGGCGTTGGCTGAGGAATGGCGGCAGCAGAACGTCTGAGCTGGTCGGCTGCCAATGGGCGCCGCCGCAACGCTACAACAGCCACCTCTCAGTGAAGGAATCGGACTGTCCCCGCAATGCTCGGTCTGACCACGACCCGTGGGCAAACGTCCATCGACCGGTTCGATACTCATTCAGCCACAGCTCCACCAATGCGGGCAGCGAGGGCGCCAGATGGAGAATCACCTCGGACGTGTTCAACGCGATGTGGATTGCTCCGGGACGGGCCTTCGGATCGCAATCAACGGCGAGGGTATCGCCGCTGCCGTTGATCAGCAGTGGAAACCAAGCCGGGCCCCACCCCGCTTCAACCAGATCGTCTGACTCGGCTGCAAGCCAGGCCCGCGCATCAGCGAGCAAGAACGCATACCGACGTGTCGCACCTTCGAGAGAGAGCAGGCTCCAGGACGCTGCACCGGCGCGGGATTCGTGGATGTCCGTTGAGCTGCAGCCGTCGTGCCAACCGAACCACTCTTGGAGCGTCCAGGGAGGCTCGCTCAACCCGAGGTCGGCGAGAGCAGCTAGGACATCAGAAGGCGACCGCCCCAGGCGCAAACGCCGTGACAAGTCGGGGTCGTTCGACCAGAAGGACTCCAACTCCTGAAGCGAGCTTCTGAAGGAGAGGCGATCCTGGTTGAAGCCAGAGTCAGGGTCGGTCATGGCTCGAACAATATTCTGTATGCATCACTGACCTCAGACTACCGGGCATTCGGGTCACCACAGATGAATGCCGTCCTAGGCAAAACGTTCGGCATTGGGGCGACCAGGTAGGCCGTGCCAAGAAGCGGCGCCGACACGGTAGAACCGGACTGCATCGCGCACGTCGTTGTCATCGCTTGCAGCTGACGGCCTTCCTCACGGTTCTCAAGGGCAGGGACTAGCTTCAGGGTCGCGCCGATCGGGTTCAATGTGTTTGGGGGGCCGGCTTCATTCGTTGAGTAGAAGGGATACTCATCGCAATTGATGGTCGCTCCGTCGTAAGGCAGCTGGCAGTCGTTCGGCGTAGAACTCGCCTTGTACCACCCGCGCTGCAGGGCGTTGCTACTAGATGTGACGAAATGAAGTTGGGCGGGCGCGCCCCCGGAAATCGCCGACGCGTCGTTCTGGGCGGCGCCCATCGCCGCGGCGCCAGGCAGGAACAGTGTCTTGGTCAGGCAGTCCTCGAGCGAGAAGTAGCCCGCAAGTGCCTGGCTTTGACACTGTGAAGCCATGGACCGCACTTCCTGATCGGTGGGGCGGTACGAGGCTTGCGGATAGTTGGTGGCGTCGCGACGGGACATCAGCTGCCGCTCAATGCTGGCCAGGCCCTGGTCTGACCCACCGCTTCCACTCCCGGTCGTTGGTGCCGGAGGCCAGACCGTTGAGGTCGTGGTCTTAGGAGCCGTGCCGTTGATCGCATGAGCGATGATTGCGATCACAGCAGCAGCGCCCAGCGTGGCGACGGCGGACTTGAGGGCCTGTCCGATACCCATGGCGTTGCAGTCGAGTGTGATGTCGGGTGCGGTCCCGTGATAGACCGCATTACTCGGCTCCACCTCACCCAGCGCAACGCACGCCTCTTGCTGTGTGGAGAACCTCTGAAGAAGCAATGCCTGAGCCGATAGCAAATCGACTCCGCTCACGTTGTTGTCAGCAGGAATTGAGGTGATCGTAACTGGACCACTCTCGGCTGCGGAATTGCCAGGCCCTTGATCGGGTGAAGCGAACTGCGTCACGTAGGCCCGGTACACCACCGTCGTGCCGGGCGGAAGACTGACCGACAGGGCGCAGGAACCACCGCTTGGCACAGAACTGCAACTACCCGCTTCGTGCCCGAGCGTGTCATAGAAGGCAAGCACGTACGGTAGGGCGATTTCCTTCGACGCAGTGGCGGTAACCGTCGCGGCGGTCGTTTGAGCGTCCAGCTGTGATGCTGATGACGTCAGGCTCACTGCGCCTGACCATTCGAGCGTCCTCAGCAGAACACTGTCGGACGTGCGCACGTCGTTGGTCGGAATCGAGCTAAGTGGCAGGTCTTGGGCGACAAAGACTTCAACCTCCTGGACTGACCCGATCGGGGGACGTGCCGTGGCGGCACAAGAGGTCGCATTGGCCGGACATGAGACCAAGAGGGTGTTGTTCACGTAGATGCCCCACCGGTACGGCCCCGGTACCACTTTGCTGACGAACGCACGGACCGTCGTCGCATTGTTGGATGCGTCGAGAACCAGAGCATCTGCGCTAATACTGGCGACGCCCGTGTAGCCAATGCTAGTGACGGAGACCGAACTCGACGACCTAAGATCCATGGTTGGAACACCAGCTGTGCACCCGCCCTGAGCCACGTACGCGGTGTAGGTACGAGTGGCGTTCGTCCCAGGCGTCACCGCCACCGCCACCGTCGCACCGGACATCCCCGACTGCGCACTGCAGTACCAGCGAGTGCCCTGATCATCGAAGATCTGCAGTGCGTAGGGACCCGCCAGCACCTTGGACAACGTCGCGGTCAACGTCGCCGTCGGACTGTTCGCATCCGTCGTCGCCGAACTCGTCGACAACGACACGGTCCCGGTGTAACCCTGGTTCACAACAGTGACAAGGGCGCTCTGAGCCTTCGGAGAGGCCGGCAAGCCCGTCGTTGGGCAGGTGCTGGCCACGTACGCCCGATAGGGAAACCGAAGACAGATTCGCCGGTGTCGCCGGCACCGCTGCGCTAGTCGTTCCCGAGGTAGAGGTGCAGTAGAGCAGAGAGCCGGTGGACGTATAGAGCGAAAGGCTAACGGCGCCTACGAGACCTACAGACAGTTTGGCGGTGAGGGTGACAGTCGGCGCGTTGGCATTCGGCTTGGTCGTTGAGGCGGTCAGCGAAACCGTCCCCGCCCAAACGGTGGCCGCCTGAGCTTGCTGTCCGGAGACAAGCAGTCCCGAAAGGAGTGCGAACGAGCAGAAAGATGCGCAAAGGAGCGACTTTCGACGCAAGGTATCCCCCGAGTGTGCGAATGACCGGGCAAACCTAGCGGGCCAGTGCCGCCGATGTCAGCAACACGCTCTATCCCGGCGACTTCCCAACCCGGCTGCCTGGTGGTCGGTCGGCGGCGCCCCCTGCTAGGCGCCTTGGGCTACGAGGGTGCGGATGGTGCGCAGGGCGACCGACAGGGTGGCGAGGTCGAAGTCCTCGAGGTCGCCGATCTCGTCGAGGGTCGCGCGGGCGCGGGCGAGGCCCTCGGCCTGCTGGGCCTCCCATGCCTCGATGCGCTCGAGCGGCTCGGAGATGCCGCGCGTGGTCTCCAGCACGCGGCGGGTCATGCCGGTCAGTGCGCTGTAGAGGTCGGAGCGCAGGGCCGCACGGGCCAGCGCGCTCCAGCGGTCGTCGCGCGGCAGCCGGGTGATGCGGGTGAGCATCCGGTCGACCTCGTAGCGCTCGGACAGCATGAAGTACAGCGCCGCGACGTCCTCGGCGTCGGCACCGGTCGCCTGCGCCACCTCGACGACGTCGAGCAGCCCGAACGCGTCGAGCAGCGCGCCGCTCTCGCGGGCGATGTCCTCGGGCGCACCGAGGGCGACGAGCTCCGCCGTGCGCGCGGCCAGCCGCTCCTTCTCGACGCCCACGAGCAGGTCGGGCACCTGCGGCGCGAGCCGGGCGATGGTGTCGCGGAACCGCGCGACCTCGGCCTCGACGTCGACCGTGCCGCCGCGGGCCGTGAGGACCCACCGGGTCGCCCGGTCCAGCAGGCGGCGCGACTCGAGGAACAACGCGCACTGAGCCGCCGTGGGCACCTGGTTGTCGAGCGCCTCGACCCGCCGCCAGAACGACGGCAGGTCGAACACCTCGCGCGCGACCGTGTAGGCGCGGGCGATCTCGACCGGGCCGGCGCCGGTCTCCTCCCCCGCGCGGAACGCGAAGGTGATGCCGCCGCGGTTGACCAGGTCATTGACCACGACGGTCGTGATGATCTGCCGCCGCAGCGGGTGCGAGTCGAGGATCGACTCGTAGCGCTCGGCCACCGGCTCCGGGAAGTAGCCGCGCAGCACGCGCCCGAACCAGGGCTCGTCGGCCAGCGTGGTCTCGAGCAGGTCGTCGGTGAGCGTGATCTTGGCGTAGGCGACCAGCACCGCGAACTCGGGCGACGAGAGGCCGTCGCCCGCGGCGTAGAGGGCGTCGATCTCGGCGTCGGTCGGCAGGAACTCCAGCGCCCGGTCGAGGTCGCCGCGCGCCTCGAGGGCTGCGATGAAGCGCTGGTGCACCGTGAGCATCGAGTGGGCCTGCACGCGCGCGTTGCCGAGCAGGATGTTCTGCTCGTAGTTGTCGCGCAGCACGAGGTGGCCGACCTCGTCGGTCATCTGCGCCAGAAGTGCGTTGCGCTGCTTGGCCGTGAGGTCGCCGTCGCGCACGACGCGGTCGAGCAGGATCTTGATGTTCACCTCGTGGTCGGACGTGTCCACACCGGCGGAGTTGTCGATCGCGTCGGTGTTGATGCGCACGCCGGACCGCGCGGCCTCGATGCGGCCGAGCTGGGTCAGACCGAGGTTGCCGCCCTCGCCGACCACCCGGCAGCGCAGCGAGCCGCCGTCGATCCGGATCGAGTCGTTGGCCTTGTCGCCGACCTCGACGTTGGTCTCGCGCGACGACTTCACGTACGTGCCGATGCCGCCGTTCCACACCAGATCCACCGGCGCGCAGAGGATCGCGCGCATGAGCTCCGCCGGCGTCATCGCAACCACGCCGTCGACCAGGCCCAGAACCGCGCGGACCTGGGGGCTGATCGGCACCGACTTCGCGGACCGCGGGAAGACGCCGCCGCCCTCGCTGATGAGCTCGTGGGTGTAGTCGGCCCAGCTCGACCGCGGCAGGTCGAACAGCCGCTTGCGCTCGGCGTACGAGGTCGCGGCGTCGGGGTCGGGGTCGAGGAAGATGTGGCGGTGGTCGAACGCGGCCACGAGCCGGATGTGCTCCGAGAGCAGCATCCCGTTGCCGAACACGTCGCCGCTCATGTCGCCGACGCCGACCACCGTGAAGTCCTGCTCCTGGGTGTTCACGCCGAGCTCACGGAAGTGCCGCTTGACCGACTCCCACGCGCCGCGGGCGGTGATGCCCATCGCCTTGTGGTCGTATCCGGCCGATCCACCCGACGCGAACGCGTCGCCGAGCCAGAAGCCGTAGGAGATCGCGACCTCGTTGGCGATGTCGCTGAAGGTCGCGGTGCCCTTGTCGGCGGCGACCACGAGGTAGGTGTCGTCGCCGTCGTGGCGCACGACCGACGGCGGCGGCACCACCTCGCCGGCGACGAGGTTGTCGGTGACGTCGAGGAGCGCGGAGATGAACGTGCGGTAGCAGGCGATGCCCTCGGTGAGCCACGCGTCGCGGTCGACCGACGGGTCGGGCGACGTCTTCACGTAGAAGCCGCCCTTCGCGCCGACGGGCACGATGACGGCGTTCTTCACCATCTGCGCCTTGACCAGGCCGAGAACCTCCGTGCGGAAGTCCTCCCGGCGGTCCGACCAGCGCAGGCCGCCGCGTGCGACCGCGCCGAAGCGCAGGTGCACGCCCTCGACCCGCGGGCTGTAGACCCAGATCTCGAACCTGGGTCGCGGTGCCGGCAGGTCGGGGACCCGCGCCGGGTCGAGCTTGAAGCTGACGTAGGGCTTGACCGAGCCGTCGGCCGCGGGCTGGAAGAAGTTGGTGCGCAGGGTCGCGAGGATGAGGGCGAGGAACGATCGCAGGATGCGGTCCTGGTCGAGCGAGGCGACCCCCTCCAGAGCCAGCTCGATCTGCTCGGCCTGGTCCTGCGCGTCGGCGTGGCGGTCGCCGGCGTACGAGGGGTCGAAGCGCGTCTCGAACAGGCCCACCAGCATCCGCGCGATCGGGACGTTGGCGAGGATGCAGTGCTCGACGTAGGGCTGGCTGAACGCGGTGCCCGCCTGGCGCAGGTAGCGCGAGTAGGCGCGCAGCACGACGGCCTGGCGCCAGGTGAGGCCGGCCGCGACCACGAGGGCGTTGAGGCCGTCGACCTCCGCCTGCTCGCTCCAGGCGGCACGGAACGCGTCCTGGAAGCGGGCCTTGAGGCTGTCGAGCTCGAAGGCCTGGCCCGCCTCCACCCGCAGGCCGAAGTCGTAGATCCACATCGCGCCCGCGGGGGACTCGATGTCGTAGGGCCGCTCGTCGGTGACCTCGACGCCCATCTGCTGCAGGACGGGCAGCACGGTGGCGAGGGAGATCGCCCCGCCGCGCCGGTAGATCTTGAAGCGCCGCTCCCCCGTGCCGCCGTCGAAGGGCTCGTAGAGGTTGAGCGCGACGTCGCCGTCGGCCTTCAGCCCCTCGAGCTGACGGATGTCGGCGACGCCCGTACGCGCCGGGAAGTCCTCCTTGTAGGCCTCGGGGAAGGCGTCGTCGTAGGCCTTGAGCAGGCGGCTGGCCTCCTCCTCGCCGCACTGGTCGACGAGCGCCTCCGCGAACTCGTCGTCCCACGAGCGGGTCGCGTCGGCGAGCCGGGCCTCGAGCGGGTCGTGCTCGACGTTGGGCAGCACGTCGCCGCGGTGGCTGCGCACGACGAAGTGCAGCCGCGCGAGCATCGACTCGGTGACGCGCGCCGTGTAGTCGACGAGGTCGGTGCCGTACTCCTCCTTGAGGATGTCGGCCATCCGGAGGCGGACCGTGGTGGTGTAGCGGTCGCGCGGCAGGTAGACCAGGCACGAGACGAAGCGGCCGTAGCGGTCACGTCGCATGAACAGGCGCGTCTGCCGGCGCTCCTGCATGTGCATCACCGCGAGCGCGGTCTCGGCGAGCTCGCCCTTGTCGATCTGGAACAACTCGTCGCGCGGATAGGTCTCGAGGACCTGCAGCAGGTCCTTGTACGAGTGGCCGTCGGGACGGAAGCCCGACTCGTCGAGCACGTCGGAGACCGTGCGGCGCAGCACCGGAACGCCCATCACCGACGACAGGTACGCCGACGAGGTGAACAGGCCGAGGAAGCGGCGCTCGCCGACCACGCGCCCCTCGGCGTCGAACGTCTTCACCCCGACGTAGTCCAGGTAGGCGGAGCGGTGCACCGTGGACCGGCTGTTGGCCTTGGTGAGCACCAGGATGTGCGGCTCGCGGGCGTAGGCCTGGACCTCGGGCGAGAGCGGCAGGTTCTTCCCGACCTGGCGGTCGGAGCGCATGATGCCGAGCCCCGTGCCGGGCACGGCGTCGAGCGCAGTGCCGTCGTCGGACAGCACGTACTCGCGGTAGCCGAGGAAGGTGAAGTGCTCGTCGACGAGCCAGCGCAGCAGCGCCACCGACTCCTCGACCTCCACCGGGTCGGAGCCGACCGGTGGCGCCGCCTCGAGCTCGTCGGCGACGGTGATCACGCGCTGCACCATCCGCGGCCAGTCCTCGACCGCCTCGCGGACGTCGCGCATCGCGCTCTGCACGGCCTGCTCGACCTGCCGGAGGTCCGCCGGATCGGTCTCGCGGTCGATCTCGACGTGCATCCACGACTCGACGAACGCGCCGTCGGGCGGGGTCTCGCCGTGGTCGACGTCGACGATCCCGAGGTGCGCGCCGGCGACATCGCGCGACACCACGAACAACGGGTGGAACACGGCGTGCACCGCGCGGCCCATCTGGCCGAGCGCGGCGGTGACGGAGTCGACGAGGAACGGCATGTCGTCGGTGACGATCTCGAGGACGGTGTGCGGCGACGACCAGCCGTTGCTCTCGAGGCTGGGGCTGAACGCGTGGACGACGGCGGTGCCCTGCGGCCGGTTCTCGGCGGCGCGGCGGTGGCTCACGACGGCACCGAGCACGTCGACGGGGTCGCGGCCCACGAGGTCCTCGGCCGCGACGTGGCGGTAGTAGCGCCGCACGAGCATGTCGAGCTCGGGGTCGGCCTTGCCGGCCTCGACCGCCCGGTCGAGCAGATCGGCCTTGGCCTCCTCGAGCCGCCGTGCGGAGGGGGCGGTGGCCGGGGTGCGCCGGGGCGCCTCCGACGAGGTCGCCGGGGCAGGGACGTCGACGATGTCGGACACGACCAGTCCTCGCGAGATCAGCGCCGCACGCCGTTGTGCGACCCCGACAGACTAGTCCCGCCCGACCCCCTCGACAGGGACCTCGACGCTCCCATGCGGCATCCTGGGCTCCTCGCACCGTCCGACCCGGAGGATCCCCCGTGGCCACGAGCCTGACCTGCCAGCTGCCCATCCCCACGGACCCGCACGCGGCGTTCCTCCTCCTCTCCGACCCCGACTACGTCCGCGCCGTCGCCGAGCGCACCGGCGGGCACGACGTCGAGGTGACGGTCGAGCCGACCGACGACGGCGGCGCGACCATCCGTTCCCACCGCGTGCTGCCGGCGAAGCTGCCGTCCTACGCCAAGGCGCTGGTCGGCGAGACGATCACGATCCACGAGACCCGGGTGTTCGGGCCGGCGGCCGACGACGGCACGCGCGACGGCACCATCGAGGTCACCTTCGGCGGCGCCCCTGCCCACGTGACCGGCACGATGCGCCTCGAGGGCGAGGGCACGAGCAGCGTCGAGGTCGTGATGCAGGTGAAGGCGTCCGTCCCGCTCGTGGGCGGCAAGGTCGAGCGGCTGTGCGCCGACCAGATCGGCGCCTCCATCACCCGCGAGGCGCTCGTCGCCGCCGAGCGCGTGGGCTGACGCTCGACCACCCGTCGATCGGACCCCCCGACCTGGCCGTTCGGACGGGGTCGGTCGACCGCCCCGCGGCTACGGTGGGTGCGCGAGGGTTCATGTCGTCCTGGGAGCGAACCGATGATCAGCCGCCTGCGCACCGTGCTGGACCGCACCGAGGGCGCCTCCGCCGTCGAGTACGCGATCATCGTGTCGCTGGTCGCCGCCGTCATCGTCGCGGTCGTCTTCATCCTGGGCACGCGCACGAAGTCGCTGTACTCCACGAGCAACTCCTGCCTGCAGTCCCAGGGCTCGGGCTGCTGACCCTTCGGGCCGCTGCTCTCCCGCCCGCCGATCGCGGGGCCTCCGATCGCGCGGCCTCTCCTCGCGCGGCCTCTCCTCGCGCGGCCTCCCCTGGCGCGGCCTCGCCTCGCGGGGCCTCCCCCGCGCCGCCCGACCGTCGGTCTCACCCGGCCGGACGAATCCCTCGCGCTCGGTAGTCGGATCCGCACCGCACGAACGGCAGTGCGCGCTGCATCGGCCGGTCCGTGCGGGTTTGCCAGCCGTTCGGGCGAGGTCCGCGACCACGCAGCGTCACTACCGTGGGCCCACGCCGAGGGTGGGGGCGGAGGGTCAGGGGGTTCCCGAGTCCTTCCCGCCGGCCGAGGCTCCCCCGCCCCGCCGGGGCGGGGGTCCCGCGTCGAGAGTCCTGGTCTCCACGCACTGGGCCAGACCAACTGGGGGTTCGACATGATCGTCCGCATCCGCAAGACCCTGCGCCGCGACGAGGGCGCGTCCGCCGTCGAGTACGGCCTTCTCGTCGCCGCGATCGCCGCGCTGATCGTCGGCGTGGTGTTCCTCCTCGGCAGCCGGGTGAAGAGCACCTTCAGCACCACCGAGTCGTGCATCAGCACGGCCGACACCACCTGCTGAGCCCGTTCGGCCGGTCCCTGGCCCGTCACGCCGTCCTGGCGCGGCGGGCCAGGACTGTTCCGGGGATCGCAGGGGCCAGGATGCTGCCGTGACCCGAACCCTGCTCGAGGTGGTCGGCTGGGCCGGCTCCCTGCTCGTGATCCTGTCGCTTGCCCAGGCGCGCGTGCTGCGCTTCCGCGTGATGAACCTGGCCGGCGCCCTGCTCGCGACGCTCTACAACGGCGTCCTCGGGATCTGGCCGTTCGCGGCGATGAACGCCGTCATCGCCGTCATCGACCTCTACTGGCTGCGCCGGCTGCAGCGCGAGCGGCACGACCCGGTGGCCTACTCCGTGGTCGAGGTCGGGCCCACGGACGCCTACCTCGCGCACGTCGTCAGCACCCACCTCGACGACATCCGCCGGTTCCAGCCCGGCTACGCCCTCCCGGTCGAGGCGGCGTCTCGCCGGGCGTACGTCGTGCAGCGCGACGCCGAGACCGTGGGCGCCGTCGTGGTGCGCGACGCCGGCGAGGGCACGGCCGTGGTCGAGCTCGACTACGTCACCCCGCGGTTCCGCGACTTCACGCCCGGCGAGTTCGTCTACCGGCGCAGCGGCGCCTTCGCGTCGGAGGGCATCAGACGCCTCGTGGCCGACGACGGGCTGGCCGGCCAGCGCGAGTACCTCGCACGGGTCGGATTCCGCGAGGAGGGCGGCCGCTGGGTCCGCGACGTCGAGCCCGCCGCCGCGTGACGACCGTCAGCGGTCGATGTGCGACATGTCGGGGTAGCGGTCGCCGACCGCCTCCGGCACGGCGGCCGCGAGCGCGTCGGCCTCCTCCGGCGTGAGGACCAGGTCGCACGCCGCGGCGTTCTCCTCGAGCCAGCGGCGGCGCTTGGTCCCCGGAATCGGCACGACGTCGTCGCCTCGGGCCATCACCCACGCGAGCGCGAGCTGCGCCGCGGTGACGCCGCGCTCGGCCGCGGCGGCCCGCAGCGTCTCGACGCCGTGCTGGTTGGCGGCGAGATTCTCGGCGGCGTACCGCGGCGTCATCCGGCGGAAGTCGTTGGCCGCCAGATCGTCGGTGCCTCCGACCGTGCCCGTCAGCAGTCCGCGGCCGAGGGGCGAGTAGGCCACGAAGCCGATGCCGAGCTCGCGCGTGGTCGGGAGGATCTCGGCCTCGACCTCGCGCCACCACAGCGAGTACTCCGTCTGCAGCGCCGTGATCGGGTGCACCGCCGCGGCCTTGCGCAGGTTGGCGACCGAGCACTCCGACAGCCCGAGGAAGCGCACCTTCCCCGCCTGCACGGCCTCGGCCATGGCCCCCACCGTGTCCTCGATCGGCGTCCGCGGGTCGACGCGGTGCTGGTACCAGAGGTCGACATGGTCGACGCCGAGCCGGCGCAGCGAGTCGTCGATGGCCGGCCGGACGTACTCCGGCGAGCCGTCGATGATGCGCTCCCCCGAGGGTCCGACCTTGTTCGCGAACTTGGTCGCGAGCTGCACCTGGTCGCGCCGTCCCGCGATCGCTCGGCCGACGAGCTCCTCGTTGACGAACGGGCCGTAGGCGTCGGCGGTGTCGATGAGGGTGACGCCGAGGTCGATCGCCCGATGGATCGTGGCGATCGACTCGTCGTCGTCGCCCGGCCCGTAGGACTGCGACATCCCCATGCAGCCCAGACCCTGCGCCGACACCTCCAGTGCCGCCTCGCCCGTGCCCAGGACCCGTCGTCCGACCGTCATCGCGGTCTCCCTTCGTCGCGACCTACGGTGCCATGCCCTCGTGGCGGCGTCGCGCGACCCGGTCAGCCCAGCGCGGCGTGCACCTCGGCCGCGGCGCGGTCGCCCGACTCGAGGGCGCCCTCGACGTAACCGCTCCACACCGTCGCCGTCTCGGTGCCGGCGACGTGGACGAGGCCGTGCGGCTCGCGGACGAGGTGGCCCACCGTCGTGAGGACGCCGGGCGGCATCGTGGCGCCGTAGCATCCGCGCGACCACCGCTCGGCCGTCCAGTCCTGGTCGACGTAGTCGATCGGCGTGGCCGCCTTCGGGCCGAGGTGGCGCACCAGCACCTCGATCGCGGCCTCCTTGCGCGCCTCGGGACCGGCGGCCGCGACGCCGCGCCCCTTCACCGACTCGAAGAACCCGGCCAGCAGTCCGACGGGCGCACCGGGCGGCGTGGCGTCGAAGACGGGGTCGAACGGTGACGCGTCGTCGGTGAGGAACCCGTTGTGGCCGTCCGCGCGCCAGAACGGCTCGTCGTAGGCGATCCACGCCTTGATCGTCGAGCCCATGGCCTGCCGTTCGAGCAGACGGCGCCGGTCCTGCGGCAGACCCGGCTCCCACGCGATCTCGCTGGCGAGCGGTGGCGGCACGGCGACGATCGCGCGGCGGCCCGCGACGGCCTCGCCCTCCGCGGTCGTCACGGCGACCCGCTCGCCGGACTGCTCGATGGCGACCACGGGCGTCTCCAGCCGGACGGCGTCGCCGAGCCCCGCTGCCAGACGCACCGACGACTGGTGCAGGCCACCGCGGAACAGCAGGTTCTGCGCACCACCGGGGCCGGCGGCGAGCAGCACGAGCAGCCCGCCGGATGCCGTGCAGTAGAAGAGGAAGAACAGGTACGAGAGTTCGCGCGCCTCGGTGCAGAAGACGGCCCGGCAGACGGAGTTCATCAGCTCGCGGATGTCGGCGCTCGACGTGCGGCGCGCGACCCAGGAGGCCACCGACTCGGAGTCGTGCTCGACCGCCTTCGGGTGCTGCCACGGCCTGGACGTGTCGAGCGCCTTGGCGTCGCGCTCGAGCGCCTTCGACAGCCGCAGCAGACGGAGGCGGTTCGCGGTGCCCAGGACGCGGTCGAACTCCTCTCCGGGCGCGCGACCGAAGCGGCCCCGGAAGCCGACCGAGCACTCACCCTCGAGCCAGGTGGGATAGCGCTCGAGCCCCTGCTCCCGGGTCAGCGCGTCGAGGCGCGACTGGGTCGGCCCGAGCCACATGCCGCCCAGGTCGATCTGCTGCCCGGCCACGGAACCCGGGCAGGTGCGCCCGCCCACGCGATCGCGTGCCTCGAGCACGACGACCGAGCGACCCTGCTCGCTCAACCGCTGCGCCGCGCGCAGGCCCGCGAAACCGGCTCCGACGACCACGCAGTCCACCGTCACGCCTGCACCCTAGGGTGCCGCGCGACGCCCCGCGGGCGGTCAGCCCATGTGCGGGTAGGTGTGGTCCTTGGGCGGGACGAGCGTCTCCTTGATCGAGCGGGTCGAGGTCCAGCGCAGCAGGTTCTGCGGCGCGCCGGCCTTGTCGTTGGTGCCCGAGGCGCGGGCGCCGCCGAAGGGCTGCTGGCCCACGACGGCTCCGGTGGGCTTGTCGTTGATGTAGAAGTTCCCCGCCGCGAAGCGCAGCGCCTCGGTGGCGTGGGCCACCGCCGCGCGGTCCTGCGCGATGATCGAGCCGGTGAGGGCGTACGGCGCCACCGACTCCATCTGCGTGAGCATCTCGTCGTACTTGTCGTCGTCGTAGACGTGGACGCCGAGCAGCGGACCGAAGTACTCGTCGGTGAAGAACTCCGACGCCGGGTCCGTGTGCTCGACGACGGTCGGGCGGATGAACCAGCCCTCGCTGTCGTCGTAGGTGCCACCGGCGATGATCGTGGCGCCCGGGTCGGCCTTCGCGCGGTCGATCGCGCCGGTGACGCGCGCGAACGCGCGGTCGTCGATGACGGCGGACATGAAGTTCGAGAAGTCGGTGGTGACGCCCATCGACAGGCCGTCGACGGTGGACGCGAGATCGTCGCGCAGCGTCCTCCAGATCGACCGCGGCACGTAGGCCCGCGAGGCGGCGGAGCACTTCTGCCCCTGGTACTCGAACGAACCGCGCACCAGCGCCGTGCGCAGGACGTCGACGTCGGCGCTGGGGTGCGCGACGACGAAGTCCTTGCCGCCCGTCTCGCCGACGATGCGCGGGTAGGAGCGGTACGACGCGATGTTGTCGCCGACGGTGCGCCACAACTGCTGGAACACGCGGGTCGAGCCGGTGAAGTGGATGCCCGCGAGGTCGGGGTCGGAGAGCACGACGTCGCTGGTCTCGACGCCGTGGCCGGTGACCATGGTGATGACGCCCGGCGGCAGGCCGGCCTCGGTGAGCAGCTCCATGAGGTAGTGCGCCGCGAGCTGCTGGGAGTGCGCGGGCTTCCAGATGACGACGTTGCCCATGAGCGCCGGCGCGGTC
>JAKOVT010000186.1 GCA_029781935.1 Actinomycetes bacterium
CGTTCAACTGGAACACCGCCGGTCTCGGCGGCGCGTACATCCTCACCGCGCGCATCACGTCGACCGATGCGCTCACGGCCACCAGCGCTCCGGCCATCACGGTCCACGTGCCGCTGCCCCCGACCAAGCCGACCGCGACGATCACCGACCCGACCGCCTCGGCGCTCGTCGGCCCCGGCACCGTCACCGTCCACGCCACCGCGAGCACAGTCGAGGGCTCGGTCTCGTTCCCCGCGGCGATCCAGCTCTTCGTCGACGGCGGCGCCAGCCCGGTCGCCACGGCCCCGTGCGCCGGCGACAGCTACGACTGCGCCGCCGACATCCAGTGGAGCACCACGGGTCTCTACGGCGCCCACACCCTGAAGGTGCGAGCGACCGCCACCGACGGCTGCCAGGCAGTGCCGTCGAGCTGCACCGGCAACCTCTCGAGCGGCGTCGCCGTGACGGTCGCCGGCACCACCAGGACGGTTGTGACACCGCTGACGACGGTCCGCAGCCGCAGCGGCGTGATCGTGAAGGGCCGCGTGACGACGGCGACGGGTGCCGCGGTGGCGGGGATCCCGGTCAAGGTCACGGCCACGCCGGCCATCGGCACCCCCGGGTCGCGCACCCGTACGACCGACGCCAACGGCTACTTCGCCGTGCCGTTCTCCGTCTTCACGAACACGGTCTTCGTCGCGGCCACGCAGCCCACCGGCTGGTGGCTCGGCAGCTCCACGGCCGTGCGCCAGTACGTGACCGGCGTCCCGCTGTGCACGCTGTCGGCCACGACCGTGCGCGCCGGCGTCCGCGACGTGATGACGTGCCGGCTCAGCGGTCTGCCGACGGCGACGCCGGTAGCCCTGCAGTACCTCGTCGCCGGGAAGTGGCGGACGCTCGTGAAGACCACCAGCCGCACCGGGGCGGCGTACATCGCCTTCACCATCCGCGCGAAGGGCTACTGGTACCTGCGGACGGTCATCGCGTCCAACAAGGTCTACTACACCTCGGTCAGCGCCACCGCCCGCGTCCGGATCATCTGATCCGGACGCGGCGGCAGCGCCGTCCTCCGCCGCATCCCCGCGCTCCTGCCGCCCGCGCGGTGACGGACGCTCGGGACGCTGCCGTAGCCCGACCGGAGCATCGGCCGGGCCACGCGACGAACTCTCGATCTTCTTGACCGTTCCTTGGATGAGCGCAGGACGGGTGCGGGGCGGTGCGGGCGTCTGCTAGGTACACGGCGCCGCGGAGGTGCGGCCCACCGCAGACCGAGGACTCCTCATGAAGCTCACCCTCGTCGTCCCGCTCGCCGCTGCCGGCCTGTTCGTGGGCGCCACCGCCGCCTTCGCGTCGGTCAACGTCGGCTCCACCCGTTCGTCGGACGACCCGTTCACCCTCCCGTCCGGTTCGATCACCGCCACGAGCTCCGCCGACCCGAGCGGGTCGGAGTCGGCCACCGACGACACCACCGACGACAGCACGCCGGTGCCCGCCGCCACCCTGACCGCGGAGGCCCCGGCCCCGGCCGCATCGGCCTCCGACGACGACGGTGCCGGCCACGACGCGAACGACGACAAGGGCGGCCTGCGCGGCTCCGACGACTCCGATGACGGTGCCGGCCACGACGCGAACGACGACAACGGCGGCCAGTCCGGCCACGGCTCGGACGACGGCGGATCCCACGGCTCGGACGACGGCGGCTCGCACGGCTCCGACGACTGACCCGCGCGCACCGGAGGTCCCCCGCAGCACCGCTGCGGGGGACCTCCGGCGTCGCGGGCAGGGCTGAGCCGGGGGTGAACCGGCCGCGAGCCGGGTGCGCATGCGATACAACTCCCCTGTGAAGCACGCAGCCCCCGAGCCCAAGCGTCGCTGGTTCGGGCTGCGCCGCGCAGCCGACCCCGAGCCGGTCGTCGACCTCCGCGACCCCGAGCCGGTCGCGCTCGCCGACGACCCGGACAGCGTGGTCGCCCGGATGGCGCGGCTGCGCGACGCCGGGCTCATCACCGCCGCGGAGTACGAGCACGAGCGGCGCCGCATCCTCGGCATCTCGACCGACCGCACCTGACCGGCCGCACCTGACCCGCCGCCATGCGGCAGCCGCCGGGACGCACGTCGACGGCCCGGTCCCCGGGGACCAGGCCGTCGAGGTGCGCGATCAGGCGGCGGGGCCGTGGCCCTCGAGGTGCGGCGTGGCCGGCACCGGCAGCTGGAGCACCTTCTCGTCCGGGATCTCGGCCTCGACGTCCTCGGCACCGATGCTGTGGAGCATCGCGTACCCGATGAGGCTGCCGGCGACGAGGACCATCACGCCGACGCCGACCCAGCCGAGCGCGCCGGGGAGCTGGGTCACCTTGAAGATGCCGAAGGCGAGCACGATCGTGGTCGGCAAGGTGACGACCCAGGCGAGGACCATCTCGCCGACGACCTTGAGGTTGATGCCCATGCCCGAGGCCACACCGGCGCCGGCCACCGATGACGCGGCGGCGTGCGTGGTGGAGATCGGGACGCCGAGGCCGGTGGCACCGAAGATCGAGGTCACCGCGCCGATGTTGGCGGCGACGCCCGACGACGCGTGCAGCGTCGTGATCTTCAGCCCCATCGTCTCGATGATCTTCCAGCCGCCCCAGACCGTTCCCAGCGCGATCGCGCCGTACGCCGAGAACTCGACCCAGGCCGGGACCGGGATGTTGCCGTCGGAGCCGACCGCGAGGTGGCCGGTGCCCACGAGCAGCGCGGCGATGACACCCATCGTCTTCTGCGCGTCGTTGGCGCCGTGGCCGAACGAGACGGCGCCGGCCGAGACCAGCTGCAGCCACTTGAACGGCTTCGCGTTGTCGTCGGCCTTGAAGACGTTGCGCAGCGCGGCGACGAGGAACATCGCCAGGAACGCGATGCCGAACGCGATGAGCGGGCTGGCCACGATCGCCACCACCGTCTTCTGCACGCTCGGCCAGCTGATCGCGTCGACGCCGCCGGCCGCGAGGCCCGCACCCACCAGACCGCCGATGAGGGCGTGGCTCGACGACGACGGCATGCCCACCCACCACGTCGCGTAGTTCCAGACGATCGCGGCGAACAGGGCGGCGAACACGACGGCCACACCGCTGATGTCGGGCTTCACCGTCTTGGCCACGGTGTTGGCCACCGCGGTGCCGACGATGAACACGGCGGCGAAGTTGAAGAAGGCGGAGAACCACACGGCGGCCTTGGCCGGCAGGGCCCTGGTCGCGACCACGGTGGAGACCGAGTTCGCGGCGTCGTGGAAGCCGTTGGTGAAGTCGAAGAGCAGGGCCATCGCGATGACGGCCACCACGGCGACCAGGGTCAGGTCCACGGGTCTCCCCCGGCTGGGGAGCGGCGCCGGACCGCTCCGTTCAGGGCCATTCAGGAGCACGGCCGAGGGGCTGTCCAACGCGTGGAGCGAACAACGGGTGAACGGCCGGTGAACGGGCTCCCAGTGGGGGCCGCGCCCAGGTTTTCAGCCCGATTCCTGGTGAGGTCAGCCTTGGTAGAACGCCCCGTGACGGCCCCCTCACGCAGCGGCGGAACGGCGTCCGTCCGGGTGAGCGGCCGAGGTCGCAGGCCGTGCGCCGGGACGCCCCCCGGGCCCCTCCCGCAGGTGGGGAGGGGCCCGTGCGCTCGGCCGTCAGCCGATGCCGAACAGCTGGGTGATCGGGTCGTAGGCGAAGTAGACGACGAACGCGGCCGACACCACCCAGAGCAGCACCGGCACCTCCCTGGCCTTGCCGGTCACGGCCTTGATCAGGCAGTAGGTGATGAATCCGGCGCCGATGCCGTTGGTGATCGAGTACGTGAACGGCATCAGCACCATCGTGAGGAAGGCGGGGATGCCGATCTCGTAGTCGGTGAAGTCGATGTGCCGGATCTGGGTCATCATCAGGAAGCCGACGATGATGAGCGCCGGGGTGGCCGCCTCGTGCGGGACGATCGTCACGAGCGGTGTGAAGAACATCGCGATGAGGAACAGCACGCCGGTCGCGACGGAGGCGACGCCGGTGCGGGCGCCGTCGCCGATGCCGGACGCCGATTCGATGTACGCCGTGTTGCTCGACGTGCCCGCGACACCACCGGCGATCGCGCCGACCGAGTCGACCACCAGGATCGACTCGAAGTGCGGCACCTCGCCGTCGTCCTCGACGATCTCGCCCTCGTTGGCCAGGCCGAACACCGTGCCCATGGTGTCGAAGAAGTCGCTGAGCATGAGCGAGAAGACGGCCAGTGCGGCCGCCACGACGCCGATCGCCGAGAACGCGCCGAAGAGGCTGACGTGGCCGATCGTGTCGAAGCTCGGGGTGCCCACGATGCTGTCGGGCAGCGTCGGGACGTTGAGGCTCCAGCCGTTCTCGTTGGCCACCTTGCCGTCGGCGCCGATGCGGGGGCCGACCTTCGCGATCGCCTCGATGACGACCGCGAGGACGGTCGTCGCGACGATGCCGATGAGGATGGCGCCGCGCACCTTCTTGGCGACGAGGACGGCCGTGAGCAGGAGCCCGAACACGAAGGTGAACGCCGGCCAGCCGCGCAGCGCGCCGTTGGTGCCGAAGGTGATGAGCGGGGTGCCCGTGCGGGTGACCCCGGCGTCGACGAAACCGATGATCGTGATGAACAGGCCGATGCCGACGCCGATCGCGTACTTGAGCTGCTCGGGCACCGCATGGAAGACGGCCTCCCGGAAGCCGCTGACCACAAGGACGAGGATGAGGATGCCCTCGAGGACGACGAGGCCCATGGCCTCCGACCAGGTCATCTGCGGCGCGAGGCTGAAGGCGACGACGCCGTTGATGCCCAGGCCCGCCGCCATCGCGACGGGGAACCGGCCGAACACGCCCATCGCGATCGTGAGCAGGCCCGCGACCAGTGCGGTGGCGGCGCTGACCGCGGTGATCGACGCGAGGACGTTGTCGCCGCCGATGAGCTTGTCGGTGGCGTCGGGCGCCGTACCGATGATCAGCGGGTTGAGGATCACGATGTAGGCCATCGTGAAGAAGGTCACGAGACCGCCGCGGATCTCGCGCCCGTTGGTGCTCCCGCGCTGCGAGACGTGGAACCAGCGGTCCCACGAGTTCTTCGGCGGAGCCGGGGTGTCGACGGCCATGGGTGTCCTTCCGAGGACGGCGAGGAGGGCCGTGCGCGGCCCGAGACAGCGACGAAGAGTAGCGGGTCGTTCACCTGCTGGTCGACGGTTGCTCACGAATCGCGCCAGGCGATTTCCCTTGCGCCGCAGACCATCTCGACGACGGTAGGCTGGCCCGGAACGCCGACGAGGCCCCTCCGAGTATGAGTCGGAGGGGCCTCGCAGCTGGCCGTCGGCTCGCCCCCGGGAGACCCGGGAGCGGGCGCGACCCGCGGGTGCTGCCGCGGCCGTCGTCACGGGTCCGGCGAGCCGGGCACCGCATCGAACGGATGGCCTGCCCGATCGGTCCTGACGTCCCGCTGCGCTAGCACCCGCAGCCCTCGAGGTCGCCCTCGCGGGATGGTCCGCCGTTCTCCGGTCGAGCCGCCTCGCCCGCCGGAGCGTCTCCCCGGGTCGCCCCGGTTCCTCGCTCCGCCGCGCTCGGCGTGGAGCAAGTTCTAGTCCCGTCCCCGCAAGGGCCACAAGGGGTTTCCGCGACGATTTTTCGTGCACAGGCCTACGCACACCCTCGTCCACAAGCCCCCGTGCTCACCGCCACCGTCGTACACACCCCTGTGCACAGAACTCGTGGACAACCCTTCCCCGTCAATGTGCCCCCGGGTGCGCTAGAAGCACCGAGAACGCCCCATGGTCCGTCGCTCGCGCCGGCCCCTCGTCAGGCATGGGGACGTTGTGGTGCTTCTAGCGCACCGCGGGGCACATTCATCGAGGGAGGGAGTCGGGTCAGGCGGCGAGGGAGGTCGGCTGCAGGGCGGCGAGGAGGGCGGCGACGACGTCGATGACCTCGGGGTCGGCGCCCATCGACATGTGCGTGGCGCTCACCTCGACGGGGACGGCCTGCGGGTCGAGGCAGGCGCGCCAGTCGATGACGCCGTCGTCGAGGGAGAACACCGAGGTGTAGGCGATCCCGTCGGGGACGTCGGCGAGCAGCCAGCCGCGCACCTCCTGCGCGCAGTCGCCCGACAGGCAGTCCTCGCCGAGCAGGCCCGGCACGCCCAGCGACGAGAGCCGGGTGATGAGCTGCAGCTGCAGCGCGAGGGTCGCGTTCACCGCCAGGGGATCGGTGTTCGGCGTGCCGAGCGTGATGAGCGCCGACACCAGGTCCGGGCGACGCACCGTCGCGATCTTGCCGAGCGTGCCGCCGCGGCTCCATCCGACGACCGCCACCTTGCGCCCGGTGCGTTCAGCGGCCTCCTCGAGCCGGCGCTCCACGGCGTCGGCGAGCTCGCGGGTGCACCCGATGTTGGGTGCGATGCCCGAGCGCGACGTCCAGTGGCCCAGCTCGCGCAGCGCCTCGGCCATCGGCGCGAGCGCGAAGTCGCCGGAGAAGAAGCCGGGCACGAGCAGCACCGGGACGCGCGCCGGGTCGGGCTCGGTCTCCGTCCGCTGGTGCGGCAGCAGACGCCCGGCCACCTTGAGGATCGACAGGTTCTCGCGCACAGCCGTGATCACCGGCGGGTGGAAGCCCGCCGGGTGCGTCAGCAGGTCGCCGAGCTCCTCGAGCGACCGCGCCACAGGGCCGGCCATGAGGCCAGTGTGCGGCACCGTCCACGATCGCGCGACGGGCTCGACCCGTCCGTGACCTCGCCGTACGCCGTCGACGGGCGATCAGGGGACCGTCGAGGACCCCGCTCATCACCCACCGGCGGCCGAGGGGGCCCGGGCAGGTCTCAGCGGGGGCATAAGGAAGGCGTCGGTGGGGTCGAGGCTGTTGCCAGGGTGCTGCCAGGAAGGGTCCCGAGAGTGGCGGCATGACCACCACCGAGTACGAGCCACGGCTCGCGAGGACGACCGGCAGCACCGGCGCCGTGCCCGCCACCGGGTCGCTCCGCGCCACCACCGTGACCGGGACGACGGAGCATGTCGTGCTCGACGTGGTCGTCCCGGTCTACAACGAGCAGCGCGACCTGGTGCCCAGCGTCGAGCGGCTCCACGCCCACCTGGCGGCCGAGCTGCCGTTCCCGGCGCGGATCACCATCGCCGACAACGCCAGCACCGACGGCACGTGGTCGCTCGCCACCGGTCTGGCCGGGCGCCTCCACGGCGTCCGGGCCGTGCACCTGGACCAGAAGGGCCGCGGCCGCGCGCTGCACGAGGTGTGGTCCGCGAGCGACGCCGACGTCCTGGCCTACATGGACGTCGACCTCTCCACCGACCTCGCCGCCCTGCTCCCGCTCGTCGCGCCGCTCGTGTCCGGGCACAGCGACCTGGCCATCGGCAGCAGGCTGGCCCGCGGGTCGCGCGTGGTGCGCGGCCCGAAGCGCGAGCTCATCTCCCGCTGCTACAACCTGCTGCTGCGTACGACGCTGGCCGCCCGCTTCTCCGACGCCCAGTGCGGCTTCAAGGCGATCCGCGCCGACCGGGCGCGCGAGCTGCTGCCCCTCGTCGAGGACACCGGGTGGTTCTTCGACACCGAGCTGCTCGTGCTCGCCGAGCGCCGCGGGCTGCGGATCCACGAG
>JAKOVT010000187.1 GCA_029781935.1 Actinomycetes bacterium
GGTGGCCCGCTGGATCCCGTGGGTCCGCACGTTCCTCCCCATCGTCGCCGGCACGGCCGCGATGCGCCGCGCGTCGTTCACGTCGGCCAACGTCGTGGGGGCGCTGTCGTGGGCGGTGGCGCTGCCCATCGTCGGCTACTACGCCTACCAGTTCCCCACCCTGCGCACGATCGCCTTCACCATCGCGGGCATCTTCATCACGATCTCCCTCGTCGGCATCGCGGTGCTGCTCGTGCGCGACGGCGTACGCCGACGGCGCTCGCGGAGCGCCTCCCCCGAAGCCCTCTCCGAGACGCCGCACAGGGGATCCGCAGCCGACTGACGTACGCTCGACGGCGTGACCTCCGCCGCCGCGCTGACCACCGTCGTCGCCCTGGGCCCCGAGTGGATCCAGCCGCAGTACATCCTCGAGAAGTTCGGCGCGTGGGCGTTCGTCGCCGTCCTCGTCATCATCTTCATCGAGTGCGGGCTGTTCGTGTTCTTCCTGCCGGGCGACTCGCTGCTGTTCGTCACCGGCCTGTTCATCGCCAACGCGGCGGCCGGCCTGCAGCCGGGCATCGACATCCCGCTGTGGCTGGCCTGCGTGCTGCTCTCGATCGCCGCGATCGCGGGAAACGCGTGCGGCTACTGGATCGGCTACAAGGCAGGGCCCTCGTTGTTCCACCGGCCCGAGTCGAAGCTGCTGAAGCCGGAGTACATCGACAAGACCCACGAGTTCTTCGAGAAGCACGGCGTCAAGGCGATCGTCCTGGCCCGCTTCGTGCCGGTCGTGCGCACGTTCATCACCGCGATGGCGGGTGTCGGGCGGATGGAGTTCCGCACCTTCATCACCTACTCCGCGGTGGGCGGCGTCCTGTGGGCGGCCGGGCTGACGATCCTCGGCTACTTCCTCGGCCAGAACGCCTTCGTGCAGAAGAACATCGAGCTCATCGCGATCCTGATCATCGCGATCTCGCTGATTCCCGCCGTCGTCGAGTGGCTGCGCGCCCGCCGCGACAGCAAGGCCCAGAGCACCTGAGCCGCGGCGGTTCCTCGGTCCGGAGCGCCCGCGCGACGCGCGTCAGGCGCGGCGCGGCATCGACGGCAGCGTCTCCGCGGGGACCGAGCGGCGCGCCGTGAGCGCCGCGGTCACGGCCTCGTAGGTGGGCAGCTGGTGGGCGTCCTCGTAGGCCTCCCACGGCACGGCCTGCACCAGCACCCGCAGCGCCGTCGCGCGCGCGAACAGGTCCAGCGGCTCGATCCGGCTGCGGCTGCGCGACACCACGCGGTCGTTGGAGGTGATCCAGGACTGCTCCGGCGCCGACATGAGGGCTCGGCGTACGACGTGGTCGATGACGGCGCGCGCCATCCATGGCTCGGCGGCGCGGACGACGTAGTGCCGCTCGAAGACCGCATCGCCGAGGTGGACCTCGCGCATGCCGTCGCCGACCTGCGCGACGCGGCTCTCCGCGCCGACCATCTCCATGCGCGGCAGCAGGCCGGGCGCCGACAGCTCCAGCACGGTGTTGTGGCCGCGGTCCTCGTAGGCGCGCACCGCCAGCCCGCCGACGTCGCCGACGAGCGCACCGTCGGTCGTGACGTCCCAGCCCATCGCGCGCGCGTAGCGGCGCAGCCGCACCTTCCGGCTGTGCGTGGCCAGCCAGGAGGACGGGACGTCGTGCGGGCTGCGCTGCGCGGGGATCCCGCCGTGCAGCAGCGCGGAGGCTCCGTGGGCCACGACCTTCACCCCCTCTGGACCGGCGGTCTTCTCGACCTGCTCCCAGAGAGTCGTCCTCCGCGTCCGCTTTGGGATGCGCCGATCGGGTGAGCGTCACCCGTGCGGCTCAGCACCTGGCGGGTTCCCGCCACACCCAGCGTGACGACGGAGAGTGACCGTCAGTCGCGCAGCAGGAGGCTGACGAGCGCGATCACGCCCACGGCCACGATGAGGATCCGGAAGACGGACGCGGGCAGTCGTCGCGCTCCGTGACCGCCGACGTAGCCGCCGATCATCGCGCCGACCATCAGCGCCAGCGCCGCCGGCCAGACCACGCGGCCGGTGACGACGAAGACCAGGGCGGCCGCGGTGTTGGCCGTGAACGCGAGCAGGTTCTTCACTCCGTTGGCCCGGCGCGGGTCGGTGTCGTCGAGCAGGCCGAGGACGCCGAGGAGCAGCACGCCCTGCGCGGCGCCGAAGTAGCCGCCGTAGGTACCCGTCCCGGCGATCGCGGCGAGCAGACCCGGGCTCGGCGGGCCCTGCGGCGTCTCGCGATCGGAGTCGCGCGCGGCGAGCCGGCGTACGACCCAGGGCTGCACGGCCACGAGCACGACGGCGCCGCCGATGAGCCACGGCACGACCGAGGCGAACACGCTGGGCGGGAGCACGATGACCAGCAGCGCCCCGCCCAGCGCGAACACGAACGACACCAGGGCCATCGGCCACAGCCGGCGCCGTCGCGGCAGCAGCTCGCCGCGGGAGGGCCAGGTCGCGCTGAACGACCCCGGGAACAGTCCCGTCGTGTTGGTGCCGTTGGCCACCACAGGCGGGATGCCCAAGGCGACGAGGACCGGGAACGTGAGCAGTGTCCCGGACCCCACGACGCCGTTGATGACGCCGGCCACGACGCCGACGCCCGCGAGCAGCAGGAGCTGTCCCGCGCCGAGGTCCATCGGGATCGGCTACAGGCCGAGGTCGGCGAGCGAGTACGCCGCGAGGTAGGGCAGACCGGCCTCGGCGACCCGCGGGGCAGCACCGCGCTCCACGATCACGGCCACGCCCACGACCTCGGCGCCGGCCTCGCGCAACGCCTCGACGGCGGTGAGCACCGAGCCTCCGGTGGTCGAGGTGTCCTCGACCGCGAGCACGCGACGACCGGCGACGTCGGGGCCCTCGATGCGGCGCTGCAGACCGTGCGCCTTCTCGCTCTTGCGGACGACGAAGGCGTCGAGCGTGCGACCGTCGGCCGCCGCCGCGTGCAGCATCGCGGTGGCGACGGGGTCGGCACCGAGGGTGAGGCCGCCGACGGCGTCGTAGTCGAGGTCCTTCGTGAGGTCGAGCATCACCCGGCCGACGATCGGTGCCGTGGCGCCGTCGAGGGTGACGCGGCGCAGGTCGACGTAGTAGTCGGCCTCCTTGCCGCTCGAGAGCACGACGCGGCCGTGCACGACGGCCTTGTCGAGGATGTCCTGGCGGAGCTGGGCGCGGTCGTCGGCGGTCGTCACGTCTCGCAGCGTAGTCGGGCGCTGGCGGCCGGCTTCTCCTGCGGTCCGCCGCGCGGGCACGTCCGGCCCGCAGGTCGCGCGCCCGTGCCCCGCTCCGGCCCCGGGGTGCGGCAGGCTGGGGTCGTGACCGCCGCGACCGTCGTCCTGTGCCCCCCGCTCCCGGGTGCCGCCGCGGCGTACGACGCGGCCGACACCGCCGACGAGCTGCTCGACCGTCCCGGCGGCTGGCGGGTGCTGTCGCCGTACGTCGACGACCCCTCGCCCGACGACGACGCACGCACGCAGCGGTCGCACTGGGTGGCCCACCTCTCGATCGCCCTCGCGACCGGCAACGCCGTCGCACCCGTGCTGCTCGTGGTGGACGGCACCGCGGGCGCGATGGCTCCGGCGCTCGGGTTCAGCCAGAAGGCGGCGCGGCGCGCGGTGGCGGGCTACGTCCTGGTCGACGCCGTGGTGCCCTCGTTCGACGACCGGGCCCTGGACTGGCCCGATGCTCCCGTGGTCTACGTCGCGTCGCCGGAGGCCGACGAGGCGCAGACCACCCAGGCCCGGCTGCGCGGCTGGGACGTCGTCGAGGTTCCCGACACAACGCCCGCGACCGTGGCGACCGCGATCGCCGACGTCGCCGCCCGCTGACTCAGCCGGTGTCCCTCTTCGGCCGTTCGCGCCGGGCGATATCGGCACTTCGGGTCGGCGTCGCTACGAGCCAGTCCCGAGCGACGCGATAACGAGAGCGAAGAGCAGGAGCACCAACCCGTAGTAGGCACCCGGCCAGACGCGCAGGCAGGCCAGGGCGGCCCCCATCCCATCGAAGTCGTCACGGATTGGAACCAGCTGCCCGTGGTTCGCCGTCGCGTCCCAGCCGCTGTTCAACACCAGCCGGGCACTGACGCCGGCCGCGCCGAAGACCGCTAGTCCGAGTAGCGGATGCACTCGCTGGGCGAGCAACAATCCGATCGGCATCAGTAGGACCGCGGCGAGCAGGGCGACGGCGGTCCGGCGTGTGAACTGCCACGTGCGGCTCGGAAGGCGACTCACGCGGCTCAGAGTGCCAGGTCCCAAGACGCCCATATGAGCCATATCGGCACTTCGCGCCCGCTGTGCCACGATCGTCTCCATGACCGAGGTGGGGGGAGACGGCTTCCGTGAGGCGGCGGAGTTGTGCATCGGCTTGGTGACATCGGACTTCGGCCAGCACCTCGATGAAACCCTCGACAGCCTGTCCGTACTTGATGACGTCTGCGCCGCCTTGACGGCGCAAGGCCCCTTGGAGGGCGAGCGCCTCGATCTGTGGACGAAGCTGGTCGGCTCCTACATGGGCGTGGTCCTGATTCGCTCGTATGGAGGGTCCTGGGTCGCCGACGAGAGGGCGCGAGGCGCGTACGGCGTCCGCGTACTCGGGATAACCGCGTTCCCGTTCGGGACGGCCTCCGCCGTCCTGACAGGCGACGAAGGCAAGAGTCTGGCCTCGGTTGGACGCGCGCTGCCGTTCATCGCGCAGCAAAGACGACCGGGCGACGCGCAAGCCTGAGACCCGAGCGATAGCGGCACCTACGCGCGCGTGGCCTGGAACCACGCGACAAGCGCTCGGGCAGCGCGAGCGTCTTCCGGCCCTGGGCCGAGGTCCATCATCCGCCGCTTGATCGCAGCCAGTAGTGCCGCGATCTGAGACTCGGAGTCGCCGTGCCGAAGGTGGCCGAGTACCTCCCACGCGTAAGACTCGTACTCGCCCGGAACCGGGCTCTGATCGTCCTCGTACACGCCGATCGGGTCCCACTCACGATCCAGCAGATCCGCCACCGCACGCTGCTGATCCTCATGGAGCTGGCGCTCATCGTCCGACGGCATGGCCCCAGGATGCCTGACATGGCCGTGCCGAACGCAGGTTCCGCGCCTCCGAGGAGAGGCAGAACGGCTTTATGCCTCGTCCGAGTCGCCCTGCAGCTCGGCACCTGTGGTGAAGAACCGGTCCAGGTAGGCGCGCCGCTTCAAGGGACTACGTCGGAGCAAGGAGAACACCTCCACGCCCTCCTCCAAGCTGACGTCCTCACCTATGAGATAGGCCTGGGCGAAGCCGAGGTACCTGCTTGCACCGGGGTCACCGCCCACCGAGACGTAGTTCTCGGCCTCGGCCTCCGCCTTGGCGATGGCCTCATCGAAGTCATGCGCCCGCCACACCGTGATCCGCTCCTCGTAGAGGCGATCCGTGTGTCGCCCCGGCCGCCGCCAGCGGAAAACACATCGAACACCGAACCAATACCCACCGTCATTCACCGACGCAGCATGCCTGGCGCTCGGGGCAGTCGGCGAGCTCTATCGGCACATACGCGCGGTCCAACCAGGCACGCCCTTGATCGGTACGGTCGCGTTGTGGGCGACTCCGATTGGCTGGCTGAAGCGCGCTGGTCCTACGACAACGCGGCGGAGGGCTACGCCGACTTCATGTCGAGCGGGCTTGACGCGCACCCCGATGCCCGGGGCGCTCTCGCATGGTTCGTCGAGGCGCTCAGGGACCTGTCGGGCCGGGTCGTAGACGCAGGATGCGGTCCCGGCCATGTGACCGAGTACCTGGCTCGAACCGGCCTTGACATCTACGGCACGGATATCTCTCCACGCATGATCGACATCGCGCAGCGAACTCATCCGCACCTGCGATTCGCCGTCGAGTCGTTCACCGACATGGACTGCGATTCCGACACGCATGCCGGAGTGCTGTCGTTCTACGCGATCGTTCATGTTCCCGACCACGACATGCCCGCCGTCGCGCGCGAGTTCTACCGCGTGCTGCGGCCGGGTGGCGTCGCCATGCTCGCCTTCCATGAAGGAGACTCCCGCGGTCACAAGGGCGAGGGTTACGGCGGGCACGCGATGAACGTCGACGTCTACCGACGTCCCGTCGCTCGCGTCGCCGACTGGCTGATCGAAGCTGGTCTGGTGATCGACATGACCGCCACCACCAACCCGGGCACCACGACGAGCGGTGGAGTGGTCCTGGCACGGAAGCCCGAGGCTCAGTAGGGCTCAAGGCGAGCGCGAATGCCGGTTATTGGTGCGGTGTGGAAGCGGGAGACACGCTCAGCCGTCGTACGCCGGGTCGAGCACGACCACCTTGCGGCGCGGGCCGGGGCCCTGGTCGCCGAGCTCGTCCTGCGGGTTGTAGAGGGTGCATTGCCGCATCGACAGGCAGCCGCAGCCGATGCAGCTGTCGAGGTTGGCGCGCAGCGCCTGCAGCGCCGCGATGCGCGCGTCGAGGACCGGGCGCCACGCGGCGCTCATCCGGTGCCACTCGCGCTTCGTGGGCGCGTCCTCGGGGCCGACCACCGCG
>JAKOVT010000216.1 GCA_029781935.1 Actinomycetes bacterium
ACTCGTTCGTGGCCTTGTCGAGGTAGCGCGAGTTGGACGCGATGGTGAAGCTCGCGACCGCCGCGCCGCTCGGCGTGAACCGCAGCTCGGGATCGTTGGTGATGTTCCCGACGATGGTGACGTTGATGTCGCCCTGCGCCATGGTGCTGACCGCCTTGCGTGGAGTGGGTACGGACCTGCCGGACCTTACGGGTGCGCTCCGACGGCGGCTAGGCCGTCAGGCGCGGACTGTGGATGCGTGAGCCGGAGGCTCAGTGAGCGTCCGGGCGCATGACCTTGGTGCGCAGGACCGCCTCGTTCAGGTTGAGCTGGCGGTCGAGCTCCTGCACCGCGGCCGGGGTGCAGGTGAGGTCGAGGACGGCGTAGATGCCCTCGGCCTTCTTGTTGATCTCGAACGAGAGACGACGACGGCCCCAGATGTCGACCTTGTCGACGGTGCCGCCGTCGGCCTTCACGACGTTGAGGAACGTGTCGAGACTCGGGGCGACGGTGCGCTCCTCGAGATCGGGGTCGAGGATCACCATGACCTCGTAATGACGCATGAGTACCCACCTCCTCTGGACTTCGCGGCCACGGTCTCTCCGTGGCAGGAGGGTGAAGCGTCACGAGGCCCGGCAGATCCGTTCCCAGGAGGGAGGGGTACGCCGGGCGACGTAAGGGCCAGCCTACCGGGAGCCCCCGGGTCCCCCCAAACCAGCCGTCCCGCGTCCGTTCCTGCTGCTGGACGGCCCCTTTCCGCGGCAGATGCGGACGCGAGGCAGCGTGGGCGGGTCGGTCGGTACGCCGGACGACGTCGGCGGCGGTGGGTCGTCGGGACCGGGAGCGCGCGCCGGTGCCAGGATGCGCGGCGTGACTCCCCCCGACGCGCCGTTCGAGGCGTACTCGCTCGACCAGCTCCGCACCCGCACGTCGATCAAGTGGCGGATGTTCTCCCCCGACGTCCTGCCGCTGTGGGTGGCCGAGATGGACGCCGTACCGGTGCCCTCGGTCGTCGCGGCGCTGGAGTCGGCGCTGGAGTCCGGCGACCTCGGCTACGCGCCGATCGACGACGCGTACGCCGGGTCCTTCGCCGCCGTCGCAGTCCGGAGGTGGGGCTGGACCGTCGACGTGTCGGCCACCGTGCTCGCGGCCGACGTGCTCGCCGGCGTCCGCGAGTCGCTGCTCGCGGCCACCGAGCCGGGCGACGCGATCCTGCTGCCCACGCCCGTCTACCACCCGCTGGTCGACATGCCCTCCGCGATCGGTCGGCGCCTGGTCACCTGCCCGCTCACCGACGAGGGCCGGCTCGACCTGGCGGCGATCGAGGCCGGGCTCGCGGACCCCTCGGTGCGCGCGCTGCTGCTGTGCAGCCCGCACAACCCGACGGGCGTGGTGCACACCGCGGCCGAGCTGTCGGCGATCGCGGCCCTGGCGGCGGAGCGCGACGTCACGGTGGTGGTCGACGAGATCCACGCGCTGCTGGTGCCCGAGGGCACGACGTTCGTGCCCTGGCTGTCGGTGAGCCCGCACGGCGTCGCTGTCACCTCGGCGTCGAAGGCCTACAACATGGCCGCGATCAAGGCGGCGATCGTGGTGGCCGGCGAGGGCAGCCGCGACCTGCTCGAGCGGATGCCCGAGATCATGCGCTGGGGCGCGAGCAACATCGGGATCATCGCCCACCGAGCGGCGTGGGACGGCGGCGACGCCTGGATCGACGCGGTGAACGCGAACATCCGCGCGAACGTCGCCTACCTCTCCGAGCTGCTCGCCGAGCACCTTCCCGAGGTGGTGTACCGCGGGCAGCAGTCGACGTACCTCGCCTGGTTGGACTGCCGCGCGCTCGGCCTCGGCGACGACCCGGCCGAGGTCTTCCGCGAGAAGGGCCGCGTCGCGCTCAACCCCGGCCACGAGTTCGGCCCGGGCGGCGAGGGCTTCGTCCGCCTCAACCTCGCCACGTCCCGCGCCGTCCTGGCGGAGGCCGTCACGAGGATGGCCGCCACCCTCGCCTGACCCCTCCCTCGGCCTTCTTCGATCAATGTGCCCCGCGGTGCGCTAGAAGCACCGTTTCCGCCCCAAAGGCCGTGCGGCGAGCGGAGTCGGGGGCGCGAACGGTGCTTCTAGCGCACCCGGGGGCACCTTCACCCCGGTCGTGGGGGTCGGGGGCAGGTGGGAGGATCGGGGCGTGCGGATCGCCTCGTGGAACGTCAACAACGTCGTCGCCCGGATGGAGCGGCTCGTGCCGTGGCTGGAGTCGGCGCAGCCCGACGTCGTCTGCCTGCAGGAGCTCAAGGTCGGCACCGACGAGGTGCCCGTCGCGCCGTTCGAGCAGCTCGGGTACGCCGTGGCCGCCCGCGGCGACGGCCGGTGGAACGGCGTCGCGATCCTGTCGCGCGTGGGCCTCGACGACGTCCAGCTCGACCTCGCCGACCAGCCCGCCTGGGACGGCGTGGTGGAGCCCCGGGCGATCGCGGCCACGTGCGGCGGCGTCCGGGTCTGGAGCCTGTACGTGCCCAACGGCCGCACGATCGACGACCCGCACTACGCCTACAAGCTCCAGTGGCTCGCTGCGCTGCGGACGCAGGCCGAGACGGATCTCGGAGCCGGCGTACCGCTCGCGATCCTCGGCGACTTCAACGTGGCGCCCACGGACGACGACGTCTGGGACATCAGCCTGTTCACCGACTCCACCCACGTGACGGCCGCCGAGCGTGCCGCCCTCACGGCGCTCGAGACGTCCGGTCTCGTCGAGGTGGTGCCGCGCGCGCTGAAGTACGACAAGCCGTACACGTTCTGGGACTACCGCCAGCTCGCGTTCCCCAAGAACACCGGCATGCGCATCGACCTCGTCTACACCTCGCCCGATCTCGCCGGGAAGGTCACCGACGCCTACGTCGACCGCGAGGCGCGCAAGCCCGGCAAGAAGGGCACGCCGCTCCCGTCCGACCACGCCCCGGTGGTCGTCGACATCGCTCTCTGACCCGACGCACGTGCCCGCCCTCCCCGCTCTGGATGACGGTGCCCCCGGGTGGGCGAGAAGCACCGGAGTCGATCCGGCTCGGGTCGATGCATGGGGTGGATCCGGTGCTTCTAGCGCACCGCGGGGCACATTCACCCTGGGTGGTCGCCGCGACGTAGAGTTCGGGACCGTGCCCAGCGACGCGACCCGTGCTCCGCTGACGGTCCGTCGGATCACCGCCGAGGAGCACCTCGCGTACGTCCGCCGGCACCAGGACAGCGGGCGGATCTCCTTCCTGCAGGTGCCGTCGTGGGCCGCGGTGAAGGCGGAGTGGACCAGCGAGTCGCTCGGCTGGTTCGACGGCGACGAGCTCGTCGGCGCCGGTCTCGTGCTGCTGCGGCAGGTGCCGCGGGTCAAGCGGTTCCTCGCCTACCTGCCCGAGGGCCCCGACATCGACTGGACCGGCGAGCGCACCGGCCGCGACCTGCAGGAGTGGCTCGAGCCGCTGGCGGCGCACCTCAAGGCGATCGGCGCCTTCGCCGTGAAGTTGGGCCCGATGGCCGTCGTACGCCGGTGGCACGCCGACACCCTCAAGGCCGCGATCGCCGACGGCACCGCGAATCGCCTCCGCGACGTGGCGCCCGACGAGACGTACGACGCCGCCCTCGCCGTCGCCGACCGCCTGCGAGCGCTCGGGTGGAGCCAGAAGCCCGACACCGGAGCGGGTTTCGGCGACGTCCAGCCGCGCTACGTCTTCCAGGTGCCGCTGGCAGGGCGCAGCGAGGCCGACCTCCTCGCCGGCTTCAACCAGCTCTGGCGGCGCAACATCAAGAAGGCCGACAAGGCCGGCGTCGAGGTCGTGCACGGCGGCTACGACGACCTCCCGGCGTTCCACGAGGTCTACGTCGAGACCGCCGCGCGCGACCGGTTCACCCCGCGCGGACTCGCGTACTTCCAGCGGATGTGGCGCGCGATGTCGTCCGAGGACGAGGACCGCATCACGCTCTACCTGGCCCGGCACGAGGGTCGCGTCCTCGCCGCCACCACGCTGGTACGCGTCGGCGCGCACTCCTGGTACTCCTACGGCGCGTCGTCCAACGAGGGCCGCGACGTACGTCCCTCCAACGCGATCCAGTGGGCGATGGTGCGCGACTCCCTCGCCGCGGGCTGCGACGTCTACGACCTGCGCGGCATCAGCGACACCCTCGACCCCGACGACCACCTCTTCGGGCTCATCCAGTTCAAGCTCGGCACCGGCGGCCACGCCCAGGAGTACCTCGGCGAGTGGGACCTCGCGCTGCGGCCGGTCCTCGCCAAGGCCTTCGACGTCTACCTCGCCCGCCGCTGACCTTGAGATCCCGCGTGATCCTGGTCGGTTGCGACCTTCTCGCGTCGGAAAGCCGGCAACTGACCACGATCACGCGCCGCAGGAGCCGGGCGGGGCGGTGGTCGCGGCCTAGGGTCGGGGCATGACGTTCACGCTGCACGTCGACGGACCGCGTTGGCGCGAGCACACCGAGCGCACCCGTGACGCCGTGCGCGCGGCGATCAGCGCCGCTCCGCGCCCGGCGACCGGGGGCGAGCCCGACGGCCGTCACGCCGCGAACGAGGGCGACCTCGTGCCCGTCGCGAAGGGCAACGGGTACGGCCTGGGCAACGTCCGCTGCGTCCGCGAGGCGCAGCGCCTGGGGCTCACCCGGGTCGCCGTCGGCACCGTGTACGAGGTGGCCGAGGTCGCGGCGTCCTACGACGGCGAGATCCTCGTGCTCACGCCGTACGAGCCGGCCGACCGCACCGCCGCCGCCGCGTGGGGGGTGCTCGGTCGCGCGCCGTACACCGACCGCGTCATCCGCACCGTCTCCTCGCGACCCGCGTGGGACGCCCTGGCCACCGGTACGACGCCGAGCCGCGTGCTCCTCGAGACGATGACCTCGATCGGCCGCTTCGGCATGACGCCGCAGGAGATCGGGTCGCTGCTCTCCGACGACGCGACCGCCGACGTGCTCGGCCGCGGTCACGTGCGGCTCGAGGGTCTCGCCCTGCACGAGCCGATCGCGCAACCGCACGTGGACCGCCGCACCGTCGCCGGCTCCCGCTGGCACGACGCCTCCGTCGCACCGCTCGCGCCTGCCGGCGCGACCCGTCGCGTCGAGGAGGTGCTGTCGGCCGGGCTCGGCTGGCAGAGCGAGCTCGCCGACCTCACCGAGCGCCTGTCCGGCGACGCCCGCACCGACCTCACCACGGCCGCGGCGCTGTGGGTCAGCCACCTCGACGACGGCGAGCTCGCTGCCGTCCGGGCGGGCCTCCCGGACATCGCGCTCTACGCCCGGATCGGCACCCGCCTCTGGCTCGGCGACCGGCAGGCGCTGCAGGCGCGCGGCACGGTCCTCGCCGTCCACGCCGTCGGCAGGGGTCAGGCCAGCGGCTACCGCCAGCGCCGGGCGCCGCGCGACGGCGCCGTCCTCGTGATCGGCGGCGGTACGTCGCACGGGGTGGCGCTCGAGGCGCCCTCGCCGGTCGCGTCGTCGCGGCAGCGCGTCGTAGCCGCGGGAACCGGTGTGCTGGAAGGGATCGGGCGCTCGCTGTCGCCGTTCGTCGTGGGCGGCAGGCAGCGCTGGTTCGCCGAGCCGCCGCACATGCACGTGTCGCTCGTGCGCGTCCCCGAGGGTGTGGTGCTCCCGGCCGTCGGCGACGAGGTCCCCGTCGACGTCCGCCTCACCACCATCCACCCCGACCGCGTCCACGGCCTCGACTGACCCTCCGTCACCCCGGGGCGTGATCTTGGTCAGACGTGGGGTTCCCGCCCCGAACCGAGCCGGGAAGTCCCCGTTCGACCAAGATCACGCGGCGTAGGCAGCGGATCGGGGAGGCTGCGGCGTCATCAGGGTGGACGTGTTCGTCGGGGGAGGCGAGGCGGATGAGCGAGGCCGAGGAGGCACCGTCGTTCGACGCGTTCGTCGCCGCACGGGGGTCGGCGATGCTGCGGCAAGCCTATGTGCTCACCGGCGACCGCTACCTCGCCGAGGACCTCGTGCAGGAGGTGCTCGCGCACCTCTACCGGAAGTGGGACAAGGTCGCCGCGGCGAGCTCGCCGGAGGCCTACGTCCGCACCAGCATCACCCGCCAGTTCCTGTCGTGGCGGAGGAGGCGCTCGTCCGGCGAGCGCGTCACCGACCACCTGCCCGAGCGCCCCTCGCTCGACGCCACCGATCTCGTCGATGGCGACGACGTCGTGTGGCACGCGCTCGCGACGCTGCCACGGCGGCAGCGCGCGATCCTCGCGCTGCGGTTCTACGACGACCGGTCCGACGCGCAGATCGCCGAGATCCTCGGCATCAGCCAGAGCTCGGTCCGCGCCCAGGCGTCGCGAGGGATCGCGACGCTGCGCGCCCACCTGTCCACCGCCGGTCTCGACGTCACGGGAGGTGTGTCGTGAGCACCGACCTCGACGAGCTGCTGCGGACCACGATGCGTCGTCACGCCGACAACGCCCCCACCCGCATCGACCTCGATGCCGTGCGCACCCGGTCGCAGGCGATCACCCGTCGCCGCAGGTTCGAGGCGGCCACCGCCGTCATCACGACGCTGGCCCTGCTGCTGGGCCTGGGGTACGCCGCGAGCCGCCTGCGCACCGAGGCGACCCCGATCGAGCCGACCCCGACGGGCAGCACGTGGACGGCGTTCTTCCACTTCGACGGGAACGCAGCCGAGCAGCGGTTCATGCGGCTGATGGTGCACACGGCCGCCGGGGACCGGGAGGTCGCGAGCGCGCTGCGCAGCGCGCAGGTCGTCGGCTGGTACGGCCCGGACGGCCGGACGCTCGTCTACACCGAGGGCACCGACGTCAGCGTCCAGTCGCCGCTCATGGCCGTGACGCTGGCCGAGGACGGCACGGTCGCGACAGCGGCGGCACCGCTGCGGATCCCGACGTACCCGTCGCTGTCGGGCATCGCCTTCCCGCTCGCGTCGGGGTTCGCGGTGTGGACCCAGACGTCGCAGGACCCGCGCCAGGGCGACCTCGTGGTCGTCGACGACGCGCTCACCGATGCCGTGGTGGCTCCGCTGCCGCAGGGCCGCCCGATCTTCGTGACGCCGACCACCGTGGCGCTCGGGATGCCGGAGCGCACGTCGATCCAGCTCTACGCCTACAACGACGGCACCTCGAGGAACGTCGCGGGCTGCTCGCCGATGGTCACCAGCGCCTCCGCGCCCGACGGCATCCACGCGGCGATCGCGTGCGGCGACGGCAGCGTCGTCCTGGTGAACCTGTCGTCGGGCACCTCGTTCCGCACCGAGGCGATCCCCGGCGCCGCCGCCGCCGATCCCGCCTCATCTGACCCCAGCGGCGCGATCCTGGGCCTCTGGTACGACTCGGCGCTGGCGCTGCACGCCTCCATGACGCCGGCGGCGTACGCCAACTACACCGACGTCCGCGACTTCGGCTGGAACGGCGTGGGGTGGGACCAGGAGGGCACCGGTGTGCTCACCCGGGTCTTCCCCGAGGGCTCCTCGCCGCTGCGCCTCGAGCGGCTCGCGAAGGACGGCGTCGACGCCTACAACTCCGGCCGCTGGATCATCGAGCGGCCGCACGACGTCGACCTCGGTCCCGCGTCCGGACCCGTCGCTGTCCGCCCGGCTCCGACGAGCACTCCCTCGCCGACGCCGAGCGTCTCCGACCAGGCGCTGCCCCCCGCTCCGGCGACGCCGCCGTGGACGGCGTGGCTGAAGCCGGTCGCCGGCGCCGCGCCGAGCGCGGTCGACGTCGTGCTCACCCTGGCCGGTCGCGACACCCGCGTGACGACCGTCGAGAACGCGCAGGTGGCGATCGCCGGCTGGGCGGGCCCGGCCCGCCGCACCCTGGTGTGGGGCGCCACGCAGGACTACCCCGGCGACCAGGTGATCGAGACCGCGACGTTCGGCCCCGACGGCTCTCTCGTGGGCGGGCCCACCAGGCTCACCGCTCCGGACGGCAGCGAGCTCGTCGGTCGTCCGTTCGTGCTCGCCGACGGCAGCCTCGCCGTCTGGCGCTACCTGCCCAGCCGCAACCCGCAGCCGCAGGGCGAGCTGCTCCGGTATTCCGCTGATCTCACCACCGCGACGATGCAGAAGCTGCCCGTGGGCAACGCCGTCTTCGTCACCCCTGACGCGATCGGGCTGCAGGACGAGCCGCGCGCGCCCAGCACGCTGACCATCGTCGGCAGGGACGGCACCGGGTCGGTCGAGTTGCCCAGCTGCCGCCAGGGCTTCTCCGCGTCGGTCGACCCCCTGGGCTCCTTCGCCGCGATCTCCTGCGCCGGCACCGAGGTCGACGTCGTCGCGATCCCCACCGCGGCGCAGGGCGCCGCCGGCGCCGTGACGCAGCTCGGCGGGTTCCCCTCCGAGTCCGGTGTGCTCGCGACCTGGTTCGACCCGGACGGCAGGGTCCATGCCTCGAGCCGCGAGGCCGACGGCAGCGTCAGCACGTGGGTGTGGGACAGCCAGCGCGGTGCGCGCGGCGAGTGGGTGCTCGCGGCGACCCAGGGCGTCGCGACCGCGACCTACGTCGACGGGTACGCCGTCCAGCTGCTCCTCACGCCGGCACGGGTCATGGAGGGTCGCTGGACGACGGGCACGTCGCCATCGCTCGACCTCACGCCCACGATCCCGGTCATGACGCTCGCCGGCGGCGCAGCCGCCCGCCCCACCGCGTGACCGCCGCGTCCATGCCGCCGGCGGTCAGCCGACGTGGGCGGGGGTGCGTGGCTCGTCGTCGTACTCGTCGGACCAGGGGGCCTCGAGCGCGGCGTCGTCGCCGCGGCCCTCGTACGTCCTGCGCGCGAGGGTCCAGCGGTCGGGGGCGAAGTCGAGGACGCCGCCGCCGGGGTCGTCGCGGTGGTCGGGGTCGCCATCGGTGCGCACCGGGTCGTGCCACGGGCGGCGGATGTCGCGCACGATCATCGCCGCGAACCACGTGGTCAGCGCGAGGTGGATCACGATCGCGACGGAGTACCAGCCGTAGGGCAGACCCTTGTTGTCGTTGCCGTACTGCTGGAGGAAGTACCAGATGGCGAGGAAGTAGACGACCTCGCCGCTCTGCCAGACGAGGAAGTCGCGCCACCGCGGGCGGGCCATCGCGGCGAGCGGCACGAGCCACAGCACGTACTGCGGCGAGTAGACCTTGTTGGTGAGGCAGAACGCCGCGATGACGAGGAACGCCACCTGGGCGTAGCGCGGACGTCGTGGCGACTGCACGATGAGGAACGCGACGCCGACGCAGAGCACGGCGAGCAGCCCTGTTGCGACGAGGTTCAGCTTGTCCGCCGGCACGGCGTGGTCGAGCACCTGGAGCACGTACCAGGGCGATCCCCAGTCGGCACCGCGCGTCGAGGAGAACGTGTAGAAGTGCGCCCACGCGTCGGGCGCGACGATCGCCACCGGCACGTTCACGACGAGCCATGCCGCGAGCCCGGTGCCGGCGGTGACCCAGAACGCGCGCATCCGCCCGGCACGCAGGCACAGGAAGAGCAGCGGGCCGAGCAGCAGCACCGGGTAGAACTTCGCGGCGACCGCGAGACCGAGCAGGACGCCGGCCCAGCCGGCCCTCGACCGCGACCACAGCAGCATCGACACCGACGTCAGCGCGACGGCGAGCAGGTCCCAGTTGATGAACGCGCACAGGATCACGCCCGGTGCGAGCGCCACCATCGCGGCGTCCCACATCCGCCGCCGCACCGTCAGCGCCGTCGCGACGACCGCGACGAGCAGGCAGACGAACAGCATGAGGACGTTCCAGTCGTAGAACTCCATCGACCGGGCGGTGACGCCGCCGTCCTGGCCGGTGAGCCACGACGCGACCAGCATGAAGAAGCCGGTGAGCACCGGGTACTCGAGGGTCTCGGTGCCGGGCTGGCTCTGGAAGTAGGGGATGAGGCCGTCGGCGAACCCGCGCAGCTGGTAGAGGAACGGGATGTCGGAGTAGCACAGCCGCGTGTAGCGGGCGTCGCCGAGGAAGTTCTCCGCGTGGCAGGGCAGCTTGGTGAGGTAGCCGATCAGGAAG
>JAKOVT010000218.1 GCA_029781935.1 Actinomycetes bacterium
TGCCGCCCCGCGTGGTGCAAGCAGCCGACGTCGACACGCCGGACCACCGCATCCCACGCCGGGCGACGCCCATGCGTCACGCTCGAAGCAGCGCCCCGGTGCCACGCGACGCGGCTGGCGGGATCCGACCCTGGGCTATCCACAGACTCGACCTCTCGGCGGTTCTCCGCAGCGTTCCATCTCCACGCTAAGCGACAGTCGGCGGCAGGAACCGCCGCAGACGTGATCGAAATGCCCGATTCGCGGCTTCTGGGCGGCTTGTCCGGGCCGATTAACGCTCGGGCGGGAATCTCACGTAGACTCGTCCCTCGGCTCATCGAGTCGTGTCTCGCCACGCCATGAGGCCGGATCCCCGGATCCCGGTCGGCGTCCGAGCGCGGTCGGTGGACCAGACAGTAACCCAGCCGATACGGATGAATCGCGAGGACATGCCCAAGAAGGACGGTGCCATCGAGCTCGAGGGCACGATCACCGAGTCGCTCCCGAACGCCATGTTCCGGGTCGAGCTCGACAACGGGCACAAGGTGCTTGCGCACATCAGCGGGAAGATGCGGATGCACTACATCCGGATCCTTCCCGACGACCGGGTGGTCGTGGAGCTCTCGCCCTACGACCTCACCCGCGGGCGGATCGTCTACCGCTACAAGTGACGGTCGTGCGGCGATGCCGGCGTACGCCGGAGGATCCGCAGCGACCACCCCTGTCCACCATCTAGTCGCACGGGCGCGAGCCGCCTGGCCGAGCACCCGTGGAGAGAACGATGAAGGTCAACCCGAGCGTCAAGAAGATCTGCGACAAGTGCAAGGTGATCCGCCGTCACGGCCGGGTCATGGTGATCTGCGAGAACCCGCGCCACAAGCAGCGCCAGGGCTGATCCCAGCACCACCCACAACTTCATCGCCAGATCGCACGTCACCGGCACAGGCCGGCTGACGGCCAGAAGCGGACACCCGACCCCCGCGCAGCACACGTGCCGCGCGCGGGACGCCACCCCCGGCCCGGAGGCCGGGGACCCACCGAGGGCGGTGGGACCGGTGCCGCTCCCGAAACCTCCGGACGAACAGAGAAGAGAACCGCCCGATGGCACGTCTCGTCGGCGTCGACCTCCCCCGCGAGAAGCGGCTCGAGGTTGCGCTCACGTACATCTACGGCATCGGCAAGACCCGCGCCGCTCAGACGCTGCAGGAGACCGGCATCAGCCCGGACCTGCGCGCCAAGGACCTCTCCGACGAGGACCTGATCAAGCTGCGCGACTTCATCGAGGCCAACTACAAGACCGAGGGCGACCTCCGTCGCGAGGTTGCCGCCGACATCCGTCGCAAGGTCGAGATCGGCTGCTACCAGGGCCTCCGTCACCGCCGCGGCCTGCCCGTGCGCGGTCAGCGCACGCAGACCAACGCGCGCACCCGCAAGGGTCCGAAGAAGACCGTGGCCGGCAAGAAGAAGGCCGGCAAGAAGTAGTAGCCCGACGGTCCTAGCACCCCTCGAGGGCGGATCAGGGCCGATGACCTCAACCAGAACGGATTGTCGATGCCTCCCAAGAGCCGTACGGCTGCCGGCGCCAAGAAGGTGCGCCGCAAGGAGAAGAAGAACGTGGCCCACGGCCACGCGCACATCAAGAGCACGTTCAACAACACGATCGTCTCCATCACCGACCCGACCGGTGCGGTGATCTCGTGGGCCTCGTCCGGCCAGGTCGGCTTCAAGGGCTCGCGCAAGAGCACGCCCTTCGCCGCCCAGCTCGCCGCCGAGGCCGCTGCGCGTCGTGCGATGGAGCACGGCATGAAGAAGGTCGACGTCTTCGTGAAGGGCCCGGGTTCGGGCCGCGAGACCGCGATCCGCTCCCTGCAGGCGACCGGCCTCGAGGTCGGCACGATCCAGGACGTGACCCCGAGCCCGCACAACGGCTGCCGCCCGCCCAAGCGCCGCCGCGTCTGACGCCGAGAAGAGAGACTTTCCGACCATGGCCCGTTACACCGGACCGGACTGCAAGCGCTGCCGCCGCGAGAAGACCAAGCTCTTCCTCAAGGGCGCCAAGTGCGAGTCCCCCAAGTGCCCCATCGAGAACCGTCCCTACCCGCCCGGCCAGCACGGCCGCGGCCGGACCAAGGACAGCGAGTACCTGCTGCAGATGCGCGAGAAGCAGAAGTGCGCGCGCATCTACGGCGTGCTGGAGAAGCAGTTCCGCGGCTACTACGAGGAGGCCCAGCGCAAGTCGGGCAAGACGGGTGAGAACCTGCTCCGCATCCTCGAGTCGCGCCTCGACAACGTCGTCTACCGCGCCGGCTTCGCCAAGAGCCGCGACATGGCCCGCCAGCTGGTGCGCCACGGTCACATCACCGTGAACGGCGCGAAGGTCGACATCCCGTCGTACCGCGTGTCGGCCAACGACATCGTCGAGGTCCGCCAGGCCAGCCGCGAGCTCACGCCCTTCGTGGTCGCCCACGCCGAGCTCGGCGAGCGCCCCGTCCCGGCGTGGCTCGAGGTCATCCCCTCGCGGATGCGCGTGCTCGTCCACTCCCTGCCCGAGCGTGGTGCCATCGACACGCAGGTGCAGGAGCAGCTGATCGTCGAGCTCTACTCGAAGTGACCCCCGGCACCGGGTCCCGCTCGCGCGGGACCCGGTCCACCGCACTGCCCCAGCCAGCCCACCATCCGGCGTCAAATAGCGGGCGCCACGGAAGGACACGAACGTGCTGATCGCCCAGCGGCCGACCCTCGTCGAGGAGCCGGTCTCGGAGTTCCGCTCGCGCTTCGTCATGGAGCCGCTCGAGCCCGGTTTCGGCTACACCCTCGGCAACTCGGTGCGCCGCACCCTGCTGTCGTCCATCCCCGGCGCGGCTGTCACCAGCATCCGCATCGACGGTGTCCTGCACGAGTTCACCACCGTGCCGGGCGTCAAGGAGGACGTCACCGAGCTCATCCTCAACATCAAGCAGCTCGTGGTCTCCTCGGAGCACGACGAGCCGGTCGTGATGTACCTGCGCAAGCAGGGTCCCGGCGCCGTCACCGCCGCCGACATCGCCCCGCCGGCCGGCGTCGAGGTGCACAACCCCGACCTGCACATCGCCACGCTCAACGGCAAGGGCAAGCTCGAGATGGAGCTCGTGGTCGAGCGCGGCCGCGGCTACGTCAACGCCGAGCTCAACAAGCAGCCCGGCCAGGAGATCGGGCGCATCCCGGTCGACTCGATCTACTCGCCGGTGCTCAAGGTCTCGTACAAGGTCGAGGCCACCCGCGTCGAGCAGCGCACCGACTTCGACCGCCTCGTCATCGACGTCGAGACCAAGCAGTCGATGGCTCCGCGCGACGCCGTGGCCTCTGCGGGCAAGACCCTGGTCGAGCTCTTCGGCCTGGCCCGCGAGCTCAACGTCGACGCCGAGGGCATCGACATCGGCCCCTCGCCCGCCGACGCCTTCGTCGCCGAGCAGCTCTCGACGCCGATCGAGTCCCTCGACCTGACCGTGCGCTCGTACAACTGCCTCAAGCGCGAGGGCATCCACACCGTGGGCGAGCTCATCGGCCGCTCCGAGGCCGACCTGCTCGACATCCGCAACTTCGGCTCGAAGTCGATCGACGAGGTCAAGGCCAAGCTCGTGACGCTGGGCCTGGCGCTCAAGGACAGCCCGCCCGGGTTCGACCCCACGACCGCCGTGAGCTTCTACGACGACGACGACCAGGGCTACGCCGAGGACGAGCAGCTCTGACGAGCTGATCGCACTCGAGACCCGACACAGGAGAACTGATGCCTACCCCCACCAAGGGTGCCCGTCTCGGCGGCAGCCCGGCCCACGAGCGCCTCATGCTCGCGAACCTCGCCACGGCGCTGTTCGAGCACGGCAAGATCACCACGACCGAGGCCAAGGCCAAGCGCCTGCGCCCGCTCGCGGAGCGGCTCATCACGCTGGCCAAGCGCGGCGACCTGCACTCGCGTCGTCGCGTGCTCACGGTCGTCCGTGACAAGGGCGTCGTGCACGTGCTGTTCACCGAGATCGCGCCGTCCTACGCCGGCCGTCCCGGCGGCTACACCCGCATCACCAAGATCGGCCCCCGCAAGGGCGACAACGCCCCCATGGCCGTGATCGAGCTCGTCGAGCCGCTCGCGGAGCAGGTCGTCGCCGAGGCCGAGGGCGCTGCCAGGCGCGCGGCCAAGGAGAAGGCCGCGACGGCCGCTGCTCCCGCCGCCGCGGAGGCGAAGGCGGACCAGGTCGCCGACGAGGTCGTCGAGACGACCGAGGACGTCACGGAGGACGCCGTCGACGAGGTCGAGGACGCCGCCGAGGCCGTCGAGGAGCAGACCGACGACGTCGCCGAGGAGGCCGCCGAGGCCGCCGAGGAGACCGAGGACAAGGCCTGAGCCACCCCTGTTCCACCCACGAGCCCGTCGCCCGGTGGCGACGGGCTCGTGCGTTGTGCCCCAGGATGTGCCCGTGACCGCCGAGCCCCCCGTCGTCCCCGACGTCGAGGAGTCGGGCCCGTCGGTGCGGCTGCGCCTCGACATCGCCTACGACGGCACGGCCTTCCACGGCTGGGCGCGGCAGCGCGGGCTGCGCACCGTGCAGGGCGAGATCGAGGCAGCGCTGACAACGGCGCTGCGCGCTCCGCTGCCGGTGCGGCTGGTGTGCGCCGGTCGCACCGACGCCGGCGTCCACGCCCGGGGCCAGGTCGCGCACGCCGACGTGCCGCTGGCGGCGTACCGGGCCCAGGACCGACCCGACCGGCTGGTGCGCCGGCTGGCGGGGCTGCTGCCCGACGACGTGCGGGTGCACGCGGTCGGGCCGGCGCCCGACGGGTTCGACGCCCGCTGGTCGGCGCGGTCGCGCACCTACACCTACCGGGTGTCGGACCGGCCGGGCGGTGCCGATCCGCTGACGCGCTCGCACGTCGTGTGGCACTCGGGTCGTGGCGGCGCTCCGCTGGACCTCGACGCCATGAACGCGGCGGCCGAGCAGCTGCTCGGCGAGCACGACTTCGCCGCGTTCTGCCGGCGGCGCGACGGGGCGAGCAGCGTGCGCACCCTGCTCGAGCTGCGCTGGTCGCGCGAGCCCGGCAGCGGGCTGGCGGTGATGACCGTGCGGGCGGACGCGTTCTGCCACTCGATGGTGCGGGCGCTCGTCGGCGCGCTGCTGCCGGTGGGCGACGGGCGTCGCGACGTCGCCTGGCCGGCCGGCATCCTGGCTGGGCGCGAGCGCGACCCCGACGCCGACGTCGCACCTCCGCAGGGGCTCTGCCTCGAGGCGGTCGAGTACCCGCCCGACACCGACCTCGCCGCCCAGGCCCAGCGCGCCAAGCGCTTCCGCGGCGACTGACCCCCTCGGCACCCTCACGCGGCAACCTGCATCGGGGCGGGGTTGGTGGCAGGGTCGAGGTGCTGGCTGGGAGGTGCGTGATGAGGGTCGTGGTGGCGCTCGGGGGCAATGCGCTGGCGCAGCGCGGGCAGCCGATGACGGTCGCGAACCAGCGGGCCAACGTGCGGGTGGCCTGCCGGGCGCTGGCCCCGGTGGCGCTCGAGCACCAGCTCGTCGTGTCGCACGGGAACGGCCCGCAGGTCGGCCTGCTGTCGCTGCAGGCGTCGGCGTACGACGAGGAGTCGACCTACCCCTTCGACGTCCTCGGCGCCCAGACCGAGGGGATGATCGGCTACCTGATCGAGCAGGAGCTCGGGAACCTGCTGCCGTTCGAGACGCCGATCGCGACCATCCTCACGATGACCGAGGTCGATCCCGACGACCCGGCGATGTCCAACCCCACCAAGTTCGTCGGCCCGGTGTACTCGAAGGACGACGCTCTGCGCATCGCCGGCGAGCGCGGGTGGACGGTGCGCCAGGACGGCGACCACTGGCGGCGCGTGGTGCCCTCGCCGGCGCCCCGACGCATCTTCGAGATCCGGCCGATCAAGCAGCTGCTCGAGTCGGGCACGGTGGTGATCTGCACGGGCGGCGGCGGGATCCCGACGATGTACCTGCGCGAGGAGCGGCTCGAGTTCGACGACGACCACAACCCGCGCACCCTCGTCGGCGTCGAGGCCGTGATCGACAAGGACCGGTCGTCGGCCGTGCTGGCCCAGGACCTCGACGCCGACCTGCTGGTGATCGCGACCGACACCGACGCCGTGTACCTCGGCTGGGGGACGTCGGAGCAGCGGGCCATCGCGCAGGCCTCGCCGGACGCGCTGCTCGCCGAGCGGTTCCCGGAGGGGTCGATGGGGCCCAAGGTCGAGGCGGCGTGCCAGTTCGTCCGTTCGGGGCCGGGTCGTCGCGCGGCGATCGGCTCGCTCGGCGACATCCGCGCGATCATCGCGGGCACCCGCGGCACGCAGGTCACGTCCGACGCGGTCGGGATCTCGACGCGCTGAGCCGGGGCGTCCTGCGAAGCCTTCGCACGTGGTGCCCGCGCGGCGCTGGCGTCTCGGAGTGCGAACGTCGATTGCCGGGCGTCGGTCGCCCGCGGCAGGGTCGTGCCATGCGTTCCCTCCCCGCCCTCGTCGTGCGTCGGCACGTCGACCAGATGCGGGTCTCCAGCGCGCTGTGTCCGGTCCGCTGACCACGCGCCGCTGACGGTCGGTCTCCGCGCACCGTCCCCCGCTCGACCTCCGCCCCACCCTCTCCCGCCTGAGCCGTCGGCTCCGGGCCGGCCGATCCTGCATGCCCGCAGCGCGGGCCTGCCGGCGTACCCCCACCACATCCCAGGAGAGCTCCATGACCATCAGCAGCACGTCGCTCAACGACGTCGACATCGCCGCCGTCGCGGCCCTCGCATCGGCCGTCTCAGCCGACCCGGCGAAGGCCGCCACCCGCTGGAAGGCCGACGTCACGTGGCTCGGCGGCTTCCGCACCGAGGCCGCCGTGCGCGACTTCGAACCCCTGGCGTCCGACGAGCCGCTCGGCCTCGGCGGTACCGACACCGCGCCCAACCCCGTGGAGCAGGTGCTGGCGGCGCTGGGCAACTGCCTGGCCGTCGGGTACGCCGCGAACGCCACGGCCCGGGGCATCCCGCTCGACTCGCTGCGCATCGAGGTGTCCGGCCCGCTCGACCTGCACTCCTTCCTCGGTCTGCGGCCCGGCCACGCCGGCTTCAGCGAGATCAGCGCCGTGGTGCACCTGGAGTCGCCGGCCCCGGCCGCCGACGTCGAGGCCCTGCACCAGCACGTGCTGACGACCTCGCCCGTGGGCCACACCCTGCAGTCCGCGCTGCCGGTCGCCGTCTCCCTGGCCGGCTGACCCGAACCGCCCCTGTCCCGCTCCCCGACTCCGAGAGGTGCTCATGTCCGTCAAGCCCGAGATCCTGTCCGCGAACGAGGCGTACGCGTCGTCGTTCGGTGCCAAGTCCGATCTGGCCCTGCCGCCCGCCCGCCGGTTCGCCATCCTCACCTGCATGGACGCCCGGCTCGACCCGGCGAAGTACGCCGGGCTGGCCGAGGGCGACGCGCACGTCATCCGCAACGCCGGCGGTCGCGCCAGCGACGACGCGATCCGGTCGCTCGTCATCTCCTACAAGCTGCTCGGCACGCGCGAGTGGTTCGTGGTGCACCACACGAACTGCGGCATGGAGTTCTTCACCAACGACCTCATGGCCGACCTGCTCGCCAGCAGCCTCGAGACGGCGCACCTCGGCGAGGACGGGTTCGTCGACGTCGGTGAGGGCCCGGGTCATCCCGCGGGTGCGGACATCGACTGGCTCACCATCGCGCACACCGAGCAGAGCGTCGTGGACGACGTCGCGCGCATCCGGAACCACCCGCTGGTCCCGGCGTCGATCCCGATCCACGGGTTCGTGTACGACGTCGCCTCCGGCCGCCTCGTCGAGGTGCAGGAGGCGAGCGAGGTCGGCGCAGCCGCCTGATCGGGTCCGGCGCCGCGGTCGCCGGCGGCAGAATCGTCCGCATGGACGCGGACGTGGTGGGGCGGCTGCACCGTGCCCCGGCGCCCCTGCCGCCGGCGGTGCGGCCCGGCGACCGGGTCGGGGTGGTGGCGCTGTCGAGCCCGGTGCCCGAGGACCGGCTCGACGCCGGGCTGGCCGTGCTGCGCGGCTGGGGGCTCGAGGTCGTCCAGGCCGCGGGACTGCGGGAGCGGCACGCGGATCTGCCCTACCTGGCCGGGTCGGACGCCGACCGCGCCGAGGCGTTCATGTCGACGTGGACCGACCCCGACGTGCGCGCCGTGCTCGTGGGGCGCGGCGGGTACGGCGTACCTCGGATCCTGGACCTGCTCGACTGGGACCGCCTCGCCGCGGCCGGACCGCGCGTGCTCGTGGGGTTCTCCGACGTCACACCGCTGCTGCACGCCGTGGTCGCGCGCCTCGGTTGCGCCGCGGTGCACGGACCCGCGGTCACGGGGATCGGCGACGGTGCCGACGAGTCGCGCGCATCGGTGCGCGACCTGCTCCTGGGACCGGCGGGGGAGCGGCTGGTGGCCGACGGTCTCGAGGTGCTCGTCCCGGGCGACGTCGAGGGTCGGCTCGTCGGCGGGAACCTGGCGCTGCTCGCCTCCTGCCCGGACGACCTGCTCCCGGCGGACGACGCGGTGGTGCTGCTCGAGGACGTCGACGAGAGCCCGCACCGGCTCGACCGGACGCTGACCTCGCTGCTGCGCTCGGGCTGGTTCGAGGGCGCTGTCGGCGTCGTCCTCGGGAGCTTCACCCGCTGCGGCGACCCCGGCGTCGTCCGGGCCCTGCTGCTCGACCGGCTCGGCGAGCTCGCAGTGCCGGTGGTCGCGGGGGCGCCGATCGGCCACGACGAGCCGAACGTGGCGGTGCCGATCGGGGCGACCGCGCGCCTCGACGGCGGGACGCTCGTGGTCGACGTCGCGCGCCGCTGAGCCTGGCGGCTGCTCGTCGTCCGGCGGGAGGTCCGACAACGGCGAGGGGACGCCGGGCTGCGCCCGACGTCCCCTCGATCCGTGCCGTCGATCCGGGCGTTCGCTCCGGACTCAGGTCAGACGAGCCACGACGGGACGCGCTTCTCCCACATGCGTCCCAGGCCCCAGTAGCGGCCGGCGAGGACGAACATGAGGACCATCAGCGTGGCCGAGTAGATGATGTGCTCGTCGAGGAGCGGGTTGTTCGACGCGACGGTGGAGCCGCCCTTGTCCTCGTACTTCGCCCACGGCGCGACCGCCAGCCACATGCTCAGCAGCAGGATCGACGC
>JAKOVT010000248.1 GCA_029781935.1 Actinomycetes bacterium
TGACGCCGGCTACGGCATCACCACGACGCTCACGCACGAGGTGGGCCACCACCTCGGGCTGTCGCACCCGCACGACGGCTACGACCCGACGAGCGGCGTCGACTACGACGCGGTCGACGCGTTCCAGTACGTCTGGGGCGGCGACGAGAGCGACACGATCATGCAGTACATCGCGGTGAGCAACGGCTTCGGCCAGTTCGAACGCGACAACATGGCCCGCTACTTCTTCGCCGGCTACCTCAACTGGGCGAACAAGGTCGCGGGCGCGCTGCAGGGCACGTCGCTCTCCGGCTCGGAGAAGTACGCGCTCCTTCAGGCGAACGCGCTGGCCAAGCAGGCCCGTGCCGAGTTCGCGTCGTGGAAGTACGCCGCTGCCGCCGGCCACGCCCGCCAGGCGTGGGCGATCGTCCGCGGAATCGCCGACGCCCACGGCGTCGCTCCGGGGCTGCGTCCCGAGGCCGCGAAGGCGCTGCCGCAGGCGACGTCGGTGAAGCTCGACGACGACCGCATCCGGTTCCCGCAGGACAAGCCGGTGGTCGTGAAGTAGCTCGACCGCACCTCGACCCGAGGGCGCCACCGTCACCCGACGGTGGCGCCCTCGCTGCGCTGCTCGGGGAAAGGGCGCAGCGACGGGAGGGGTGCCGCAGGCTGCGTCGCGCGTGTGGCGCTGGGGTGCGTGGTGAAGGGCGCAGCGACGAGTGCTGGGTTCGGCTCTGCGCGTCACGCAGGTGGCGCTGGGTGCGTGGTGAAGGGCGCAGCGACGAGTGCGGGTTCGGCTCTGCGCGTCACGCAGGTGGCGCTGGGTGCGTGGTGAAGGGCGCAGCGACGTGAGGGGTTCGGGTCTGCGCGTCGCGCGTATGGCGCTGGGTGCGTGGTGAAGGGCGCATCGACGGGAGGGGTTCGGGTCTGCGCGTCGCGCGTATGGCGCTGGGGTGCGTGGTGAAGGGCGCATCGACGGAGGGGTTCGGGTCTGCGTGTCGCGCGGGTGGCGCTGGGGTGCGTGGTGAAGGGCGCATCGACGTGAGGGGTTCGGGTCTGCGCGTCGCGCGTATGGCGCTGGGTGCGTGGTGAAGGGCGCAGCGACGTGAGGGGTTCGGGTCTGCGCGTCGCGCGGGTGGCGCTGGGGTGCGTGGTGAAGGGCGCATCGACGAGAGCGGGTTCGGATCTGCGTCTCGCGCGGGTGGCGCTGGGTGGGTGGCGACGCGCGCGTCGGGTCGACGTCGTTCGCCGGCTGGGCAGGTGAAGGTCTCCCGGCGACGCTGAGTCACGTCATGATCGCTGAAAGTTCTTCTGCTGCACGGGAAAACGTCCCATCCAGGTGTTGACTCGAATAGTACTGGTGTGCGACACTGGACCCATGCCCGGCACCCCCACCTCCCCTGCGCGGCCCGGGGACGGTGCTGGCGACGGGTGGGAGTGGGACGTCGACCAGGAGTGGCTGGACGCCGAGTCGCTGCGCACCCTGGCCGCGGAGGACGCCGCCATGGTCGGTGGTCCCGACGACGACGGCATCCCGGTGCCGGTGTTCTTCGACGACGACGCCTTCGCCGACGAGGAGCTGCTCGCGATGCGGGGCCCGGTGTCGGGCTGGGATGTGGTGCTGCTGTCCTCGATCGACCCCGGCACGCTCTCCGTCGAGGGCAGGCTGGCCTACGCGCGTCGCGTCGAGGCGGTCAAGGCCCTCGCAGCAGCGATGGACGCCCGGGCCACGGTCGCGCTGGCCGGGGTCGACGGGTCGGACTCGATGACCGACCGGCACGCCACGATGGAGGTCGCCCTCGTCCGCCGGGTCGGGGAGGGTGTGGCGGCGTCGGCGATCGCGACCGCCCGCGCCCTGCACGTCGAGTTCCCGAAGTTCCGGGCTGCGCTGGCGGCGGGCGAGGTGTCGGAGTGGCACTGCCGGGTGCTGGTGTCGGAGACGTCGCACGTCACCGACCCCGACACGATCGCGGCGCTGCAGGACCGCCTCCTCCCCAAGGCCAAGCGCAAGACGCCGACCGAGTTCCGCCGCGACGTCCGCACCGCGGTCGCCGACCTGGATGCGGAGCGGGAGGCCGACCGGGTGGCCCGTGCCCGCGCGAACCGGTACGTGTCGTGCCGGCAGCTCCCCGACGGGATGGGCTACCTCGGGATCGTGTTGGACTGGCCGACGATCTCGGCGATGCACCAGGTCGTCGACGCCCGCGGCCGCGCCCTGCAGGCGGTCCGCGGCGGGGCGAAGGCGGTGCGCGAGGGTGATGACGACGCCCTGGCCGACGCCTGCCGGGCCGACGCGTTCGCCGCCAGCATCCTGGGCACCGTGGGCGAGGACGGGTCGGTCGTGTTCGACCCCGCCGACATCCCCGTCTCGTTGACCCTGGTGATGGACCTCGAGACGCTGCGCGGGGAGGCGAACCGGCACGCGCTCCTCGACGGGGAGGCCATCCCCGCCGGGATCGCGCGGGAGTACGCCGGGGTCGCGACGACGTGGCGGCGCGCGGTGACCGACCCGGTCACCGGGCACCTGCAGGACTACGGACGCGAGCAGTACCTGCCCGACAAACTGCGTGACTACGTCCTGGCGAGGGATCACTGCCGCGGACCGGGCTGCACCACCCGCTCCCCGAAGCGGCTGCAGATGGACCACGCGATCCCGTTCCCCGACGGAGAGACGTCGGCGGGCAACTGCGGCGGCTGCTGCAACCGCCACCACCCCCTCAAGACCGCCGGCTACCTCGACATCCACGACTCGAGCACCGACGGCTCCGCCACCTTCCTCACCGCCTGGGGCCAGAAGATCTCGATCCCGCCGAGACCGTTCCTGCACGACCCCGCCGACTGGGCACCACCCCGGACGCCGGCGACATCGGAACCCGTCGAACCACCACCACCTGGACCGCCGACCGCGCCGGGAGGGGACGTCCACCCGCCCTGGCGCGACCCCGACGCGTCACCCTTCTGATCTGACTCGGGCGGCGGCTGACGGTCGAGCTGGGGGCGGTGGGTCTCCTGCTGTCCGCATGCCCCGGCAAGGTCCGGTGTCCGGCAGGCTGTTCTCCATGTCGATCGAGACCCGCGAAGCGACCGTCGACGATCTCCCTGCTCTCGCGCGGCTTCGCTGGGACTGCCACACGGAGCGCCACCCTGCTGACGAGCGTGACTTCGACGCCTACCGTCTCGGCTTCGCTCGCTGGTGGTCGGCGCAGCAGGGCAGGTGCCGGGCGGTGGTGGCCGTCGACGGGTCCTACGTCGTGGGCATGGGATTCCTCGCTCTGGTCGACCGTGTCCCCAGCCCTGGCTCGCCAGATCGCCGTCATGGCGACATCCAGTCGATGTACGTCGTCCCCGCACGCAGGAACGACGGGGTCGGATCGAGGATCGTTCAAGCACTGCTCGATCTCGCTCGCGACGCAGGATGCGAGCGGATCGAGGTCCATTCGGGAAGGCGTGCGGTCAGCTTGTACGAGCGATCGGGATTCGAGCACGTCGACCGACTCCTGAACCAGGTTCTCGGAGAGTGACAACGCGTCGTCCGGGTGCCGTTCCGCTCGCCCCGCAGCGACTCCTGGGATGAGCCGAGGACCCGTCGCGTCAGCTGTCGACGTCGACAGGGTGCTTGGCCGCGCGATCCATCTCGCGCCAGACCGGGAACACGAAGGGCGCGAGGGTGGTGATCAGGTAGACCACGCCGAAGGCGGCGAGAGCGACACTCAGACCGAGCTGCTCCACGGCGATGCCACCGAGCAGGCCGCCGACGGGGATGCCGGCCATGGCGACGGCGGCGAGCGCGCCGATCACGCGGGCCTGCAGGTGCCGGGGGATGCGCTCGTACTCGGTGGCCGCGAGCGCGGGGTTGATCGCGCCGACGGCGAGGCCGGCGACCAGTGAGACGGCGAGCACCGGGGGCAGCGCGACGGCGACGGCGAGGACGAAGAACCGAGGCGCGCCGCCGACGAGGAAGCCCCAGGCGAAGCTGCGACGGCGAGGCAGACGCGGCCCGAGCCAGGCGAACACCCCGGAGCCGACGACGGCTCCGACGCCGAAGACACCGCCGACGAGACCGAGGGCGAGCGGAGTGCCGAGCTCGTCGTGCACCCACACCGGGACGAGCACGGCGCTGTAGGCCTGGTCGAGCAGGTTGGTCATGAGGACCAGCACCGAGATGGCGACCAGCATCCGATCGCGCACCAGGAACGCGAAACCCTCACGCAGCTCGCGCACATAGCCGCGCAGGCCTGTCGGTCGCTCGATGGCGCGACCGTCCTCGTCCTCGGTGGTCGGGGGCTGCGAGGTGCGCGGTACGAGCAGCGCGAGCAGCACGGCCGCGATGAGGAAGGACGCGGCGTCGACCACGAGCACCGCCGGCGCCGACGACACCGCGATGAGCACGCCGGCCAGCGGCACCCCGAGCATCCCCGCAGTGCGGTTCATCCCGTCGTGCAGCGCGGTGGCGCGCGTGATCGGCATGGCGGCGGCGTCGGCGAGGCCGGGCAGCAGCACGTACGTCGACATCTCGAGGCCGCGCACGGCCCCGGCAGCCGACACGAGGACGACGAGGAAGGCGAGGTGCAAGGCGCCGGCGGCGTACAGCGCGGGCACGGCACCCACGAGCGCGGCCGCGGTGACACCCGCGATGATCGCGACGCGCCACGCGCCGAACCGGTCCACGACGGGCCCGCCGAGCGCGAGGACGAGGACGTAGGGCAGCGTCTCGGCGAAGGCGACGACGCCGGTCGTCGCGGCGCTTCCCGTGGTGGTGAGCACGAACCAGGGGATGGCGACCATCGACATGCGCGTGCCCGTGGTGGACACGACCTCGGCGAGCAGGTACGCCCAGAGCGCGACCTGAGCGCGGCCGGTGCGCGTGCGCGGCGCCTCGACGACGGCGTTCATGACGCAGCCTGGGGGATCGTCGGCATGATCTGCAGCTGCACGACGACACGCTGGGTGCCGTCGGGGAGCGGCACCTCCGGGTCGTGCTGGGGGAGCGCGTCGACCAGCGCGTGGATCTGTCGATCGAGCGCGAGCGCCTGCTCGACCGTGACCACGACGCCCCAGTCGCTGGTGTCGGACGCGTCGGCCCACTCCGGTCCGAGCGCCTCCCGCAGCGCCGGCAGGCCGTCGGCGAAGCGCAGCAGCCGCTCGGCGTAGGCGCCGGCGACGCTACGGAGGTACTCGTCGACCAGCATCGTCGTCTCGAGGTCGTCGCTGACGTTGTGCTCGAGCACGGTCGAGCGGTGGGCCGCCCGCCACCAACGTTCGCGCCGGCTGGCCCGCGGGGTGTCGTCCTCCACCACGAAGCCGTACGCCGCGAGCTGGCGGAGGTGGTAGCTCGTGACCCCGCTCGACTCGCCGAGCTCGGCGGCCAGCGCCGTCGCCGTGCTGGGGCCGCCCTCGCGCAGCCGGCCCAGGACCTTCAGGCGCACCGGGTGCGCCAGCCCGCGCAGCGCGCGCGCGTCGAGGTGGATCTTCGAGGAGTCGGAGGTGGTCATGCCGAGGAGGCTACATCGCAAAGCATTCTTTGCAAAGACTCCGTTGCAAAGACTTCGCTGCGATGCGCGGACGCCCGGCGCGGACAGCCGGTGGCATCGGGAAGGGGCAGGTCAGACGACGGTGACGAGGGCGGCGCCGACCTCGTCGGCGACCCAGCGGCCGTACGCCGCCCGCTCCTCCTCGGTGGGTGCGGGGATGTCGCGGGCGGCGGCGCGCACGCCGTGCGGCCGGAACCCGATGACCTTCACCGGCACTCCGGGGGCGTGGTCGGCCAGGTAGAGGCCGGTGCGGCGCAGCAGGTGCTCCTGGTCGTTGTGTCCGGGGACGACGAGCAGCCGGACCTCGGCGAGCCGGTCCTCGCGCACGAGCCGGTCCAGGCTCGCGAGCACCTGGTCGTTGGTCGACCCGGTGAGCTCGAGGTGGGTCGTGACGTCGAGCGACTTCAGGTCGAGCATCACACCGTCGGTGACCGGCAGCAGCAGGTCCCACACGGCGTTCGTGGCGCAGCCGTTGCTGTCGACGAACCGGGTCAGCCGCGCGGTGCGCGGGTCGTCGCGGAGCGCGGTGAAGAGCGCGGCGACGAAGGGCGCCTGCAGCGTGGCCTCGCCCCCGGAGACCGTGACGCCGGACAGGAAGTGGGCCAGCCGTGCGACGTCCTCGACGATCTCCTCGACGGTGACCACCCGCGCCTTCGGCGTGCGCAGCGGCATCGTGTGGGGGTTGTGGCAGGCCAGGCAGTCGAGGTTGCAGCCCTGCAGGAACACGGCGTACCGGTTGCCGGGGCCGTCGACCCACGAGAAGCGGACGACGTCGGCGAGCAGCCCGGTGGGGGCCGCGGCCTCAGCCACCGACGCGCGGCGCCGACTCCGCGCTGACGACGCGCTTCACCACCCGGTCGGTCACGTGGCTGTTGGCGACCGAGCCCGCGGCGAGCACGTCGCTGCCGTGCCGAGCGGTACCGGTCGCCCGCAGCTTCGCCAGGTCGGACTTGCGCACCAGGTAGCCGGTGATGCGGATGAAGTCGTTGCTGTCGAGGTTGAACGTGACGTCGCGCATCCCGCCCGCGAGCGCTCCGCGCACGACGTCGACCACAGCCTGCGGGTTGCGCACCGCGGTGTCGTCGAAGTGCACGATGTCGCTGACGCCGGAGGCGAAGAAACGATGGTTCGGTGTGACGGCGAGCAGGTGCTCCAGCAGCGCCGGCTCCTCGCCGATCGGGATGCGCGATCCTGCGGTGACGCCGAGATCGCTGTCGATGCCGCTCTGCGAGTGCAGGAACGCGCGACCGCCGTTGCCTGCGCAGTAGGGCATCTCGGTCGCAGCGACGAGCTCCGCCACGCGCTCGACGATCCGCCAGCCCAGGGCCGTGGCCTCGGGGTCGGTGCCGTAGCGGCCCGCGCCGCCGGCGCGCTCGGTGAGCGTGTTGGCGGCCTCGGCGAGACCGTAGATGCCGAACATCGCCGAGAACCGGTCGAGCGACACCAGCCCCTCGTCGACGAGCCAGGTGTGGTCGAAGAAGCGTGCCTGCTCGACGAGCGACCGGATGCGGGCTGCCATCAGCTCGGCGTTGAGCGCGACGTGCGCGGGAAGCGTGGTGGCCAGCCACGAGTCGGCGTCGCCCTCGTGGCGAGCCACCGACTCCGCGAGGTTGAGCCGGACGAGCGTGTGCGAGCCGCCGCCGACCTTGAGCGAGTTGTAGCAGGACACCACGCCGTAGTCGGCGCCGAGGTCGGCGCACATCATGGCGTGGTTGACGAAGTGCGGCTTGCCGCAGGCGAACACGGTCTGCACGGCGTCGAGCACGAGGGAGTCGGGTGTGCGCTCGGCGTCGACGCGCAGGGTCAGGTTCGGCACGGTCTGCAGCAGCTCGCGCTCGAGCGCCAGGATCGTGCGACCGACCCTGGTGTCGTCGGGGCCGAGGTTGGCGTGGGTGAACGCGTCGGGGAGCGACCGGTCGATGGTGACCCACATGAGCTTCATCAGCCTGCGCAGCTCGTCGTCGCCGACGCCCTCGGCGTACGGCTCGAGCAGGCGGTCGACGTCGCCGAGGTAGACCGGGTAGCCGGTGATCGAGGGCACCTGCGAGTACATCGACAGCAGGAACGCGATCGCCTCGTGCAGGTCGGTCGGCGCCGGCAGGTCGAGGAACTCCGAGCCCTGGCGCAGCGCGCGGGCGTAGTCGGGGAGCAGGTAGCGCGGTCGGTACGGCGCATGGCCCTCGGCCAGGTCGCACAGCAGCCCGGTCGCGAGCGCGTCGGCGCACTCCCGCGAGACCGCGGGCGGGTCGAGGGTCTCCTCGGCCAGCGCCGCGAGCGCCTGCACCCGCTGGCGGTAGGTGAGCGCAGGGCTGTCGACGAGCGCGCGGGCCCGCGCGGTGAGCTCGGTCATCTCCACGTCCCGAACGTACGCCTGCGGGCGCCCCGGATGCCCGCTCCAGGACCGTGCCGCGGCACGGGTGAGGAACGCCTCACGGCGCCCAGGGGCGGGGGTCGTCCCAGGTCAGCGCCGTACCGGTCGCGATCCGGCGGTTGACGCGCCCGCCCTCCTCGCTAGGGTCGGAGCGCACGACCACCGAGCGGGGCCGTCCGCGTGCGACACCGACGGCCGCCCCCGCGACCGAACTGCGAGAGGAACCGCCGTGGCCCTGCCGCCCCTGACTCCCGAGCAGCGCGCCGCCGCGCTGGAGAAGGCCGCCGAGGCGCGTCGGATCCGGGCCGAGGTCAAGAACCGGCTCAAGCGGTCGGGCGCCTCGATCGGCGAGGTCATCGCGCAGGGCCAGACCGACGACATCATCGGGAAGATGAAGGTCTCCGCGCTCCTCGAGTCGATGCCGGGGGTGGGCAAGGTGCGCGCCGCCGAGATCATGGAGCGCCTGCAGATCGCCGAGAACCGCCGCGTGCGCGGCCTGGGCATGCACCAGATCGCCGCGCTGGAGAAGGAGTTCTCCGCCTGAACGCCCGGCTGACCGTGCTGTCCGGCCCCTCGGGGGTCGGCAAGAGCACCGTGGTGACCGAGGTGCGGCGCACCCACCCCGAGATCTGGGTCTCGGTGTCGGCCACGACCCGTCGACCGCGCCCGGGGGAGACCCACGGCAGGAACTACTTCTTCGTCGACCACGCCGAGTTCGCCGCGATGGTCGAGCGCGGAGACCTCCTGGAGTACGCCGAGTTCGCGGGGAACTTCTACGGCACGCCACGCGGCCCTGTCCTCGAACGCCTCGAGGCCGGTACGCCGGTGCTGCTGGAGATCGAGCTGCAGGGGGCGCGGCAGATCCGGGCGTCGCTGCCCGAGGCGCTCCTGGTCTTCCTGGCGCCCCCGTCCTGGGACGAGCTGGTGCGCCGCCTGGTCGGCCGGGGCACCGAGGCCGCCGACGTCATCGCCCGCCGGCTGGAGACCGCCCAGGTCGAGCTCGCGGCCGAGTCCGAGTTCGATGCCACCGTGGTGAACGCGTCGGTCGAGGGGGCCGCTGCGGACTTGGTATCCTTGATGGGCCTGTCGGCGTCCGATCAGCGGTGACCTCCCCGGGGACCTCCCCGTCGAGCACCGCGCCCGGACCGACCGACACCCGCGGGCGCCCGCCCGCACCCGAGATCCACGACGAAAGGCGCCCGCGTGTCCGGCACCGCCGCTGCCCCTGAGGGCATCACCAACCCGCCGATCGACGAGCTGCTCGAGGCGACCGACTCCAAGTACTCGCTCGTCATCTACGCGTCCAAGCGCGCCCGTCAGATCAACGCCTACTACTCCCAGCTCGGCGAGGGCCTGCTCGAGTACGTCGGCCCGCTGGTCGAGACGCACGTGCAGGAGAAGCCGCTGTCGATCGCGCTGCGCGAGATCAACGCCGGCCTGCTCACCGCCGAGGCGTTCGACCCCGAGGCCGAGCAGGTCTCGTCGTTCTCCGCCGAGTGATCGTCGCCCCCTCGAGCGACACCCCGTGACCGACGCCGATCCCGTCGTCGCCGCCCGCACCCGCGTGGTGCTGGGCGTCGGCGGCGGGATCGCGGCGTACAAGGCGGCGGAGCTCCTCCGCCTGCTGTCCGAGAGCGGGCACGACGTCACCGTGGTCCCGACCCGCGCGGCGCTGAGGTTCGTCGGCGCCCCCACGTGGGAGGCGCTGTCGGGCAAGCCCGTCACCGCCGAGGTGTGGGACGACGTCGCCGACGTCCCGCACGTGCGCCTGGGCCAGCAGGCCGACCTCGTCGTCGTCGCGCCGGCCACCGCCGACCTGCTCGCCCGCGCCGCCGCGGGCCTGGCCGACGACCTGCTCGCCAACGTCCTGCTCACCGCGCGCTGCCCCGTCGTGATGGCGCCGGCGATGCACACCGAGATGTGGGACCACCCGGCCACCCGCGCCAACGTCGCGACGCTGCGGGAGCGCGGTGTGCTCGTGCTCGACCCCGGCGTGGGTCGGCTCACCGGCAAGGACACCGGCCCTGGTCGGCTGCCCGAGGCGGCGCAGATCTTCGAGGCCTGCCGCGCCGTGCTGGCCCGGCGCGACGGCGACCTCGCGGGCCGCACGGTCGTGGTGTCGGCCGGCGGCACCCGCGAGCACCTCGATCCCGTGCGCTTCCTCGGCAACCGCAGCAGCGGCAAGCAGGGCTACGCGCTGGCGGCGTCGGCCGTCGCGCGCGGCGCGCGCGTCGTCCTGGTGTCGGCCAACGTCTCCCTGCCCGATCCCGCCGGGGCGACCGTCGTGCGCGCGCGCTCCGCCGAGGACCTCCGCGTCGCCGTGCTCGATGCCTCCCGCGACGCGGACGCCGTGGTCATGGCGGCTGCTGTCGCCGACTTCCGACCGGCGAGCACGGTCGAGCACAAGATCAAGAAGGACGACTCGGGCTCGGTGCCCGCGCCGATCGTGCTCGAGCGCACCGCCGACGTCCTCGCCGAGCTCGTGGCGCGGCGCGACCGCGAGGCGCTGGCGCAGGTCGTGGTGGGCTTCGCGGCCGAGACCGGCGACTCCGAGGGCAGCGTGCTCGACCACGGGCGCGCGAAGCTCGCGCGCAAGGGCTGCGACCTGCTCGTGGTCAACGAGGTCGGCGACTCCCGGGGCTTCGAGGTCGACGAGAACGAGGCCGTGATCCTCGGCTCCGACGGCAGCTCCACCGTCGTCCCGCGCGCGTCGAAGACCGCCGTGGCCGACGCCGTCTGGGACGCCGTCGTACCGCTGCTGCGGCCCTGATCCTGCCTGGCGGACGCGGCTCGCGGGGCCGGGGGCGCAGCGGCCGGTAGGGTACGACCTGCAGCCGTCCGCACCACCTCTGGGAGCACGCACCGTGGCCCGTCGCCTGTTCACGTCCGAGTCGGTCACCGAGGGCCACCCGGACAAGATCGCTGACCAGATCAGCGACACGATCCTCGACGCGATGCTCAAGGAGGACCCGCGCAGCCGGGTCGCCGTCGAGACCCTCATCACTACCGGGCAGGTCCACGTCGCGGGCGAGGTCACCACGAGCGGGTGGGTCGACATCCCGGGTCTCGTGCGCGACAAGATCCTCGAGATCGGCTACGACTCCAGCAAGAAGGGCTTCGACGGCGCCTCGTGCGGGGTCAGCGTGTCGATCGGCTCGCAGAGCCCCGACATCGCGCAGGGCGTCGACGACGCGATCGAGGAGCGCGAGGGCGCGTCGGCCGACGAGCTCGACCGGCAGGGCGCGGGCGACCAGGGGCTGATGTTCGGCTACGCCTGCGACGACACACCCGAGCTGATGCCGCTGCCGATCCACCTCGCGCACAACCTCGCCCGGCGCCTTGCGCACGTGCGCAAGGAGGGTCAGATCCCCTACCTGCGTCCCGACGGCAAGACGCAGGTCACCATCGAGTACGACGACGACGACCGCGCGGTGCGGCTCGACACGATCGTCGTGTCCACGCAGCACGCCGCCGACATCGACCTCGCGACGCTGCTGGCACCCGACATCGAGGAGCTCGTGGTCCGTCCCGAGCTGGCCGACCTCACCATCGACACCGAGGGCTTCCGCCTGCTGGTGAACCCGACCGGGCGCTTCGAGATCGGCGGCCCCATGGGCGACGCCGGGCTCACCGGCCGCAAGATCATCGTCGACACCTACGGCGGAATGGCCCGTCACGGTGGCGGGGCGTTCTCGGGCAAGGACCCGTCGAAGGTCGACCGTTCGGCCGCGTACGCGATGCGCTGGGTGGCCAAGAACGTCGTGGCCGCGGGTCTGGCCCGCCGCTGCGAGGTGCAGGTCGCGTACGCGATCGGCAAGGCGCACCCCGTCGGCGTGTTCGTCGAGACCTTCGGCACCGGGGTGAAGCCCGACAGCGAGATCCAGGCCGCCGTGCTCGAGGTGTTCGACCTGCGGCCGGCCGCGATCATCCGCGACCTCGACCTGCTCCGCCCGATCTACGCGCAGACCGCGGCGTACGGCCACTTCGGCCGCGGCGTCCCGGACTTCTCGTGGGAGCGCACGGACCGCGCCGAGGCGCTCCGCGAGGCGGCCGGGCTCTGACCCGGTCCACCGACGCGCGCGACGGGGCGTCCCGATGGCTCTGAGCGAGCTGCGGACGCCCCGTCTGCGTCTGCGCGCCTGGCGCGAGGAGGACCGGGAGCCCTTCGCCGCGATCAACGCCGACCCGCGCGTCATGCGCTGGTTCCCCTCGACCCAGGACCGGGCGCGGTCCGACGAGGGCGTCGACCGGTTCGTGCGGATCCACGAGGAGCGCGGCTGGACCGCCTGGGCCGTCGAGGTCGTCGGGTCCGAGCGCGGCCCGGCGCCGTTCGTGGGCTTCGTCGGCCTGGTCCCGCCCGACTGGCCCGCGCCGTTCGGCCACGTCGAGCCGCTCGTCGAGATCGGCTGGCGGCTCTCGGCCGACTGGTGGGGTCTGGGCATCGCTACCGAGGCGGCCCGCGAGGCGCTGCGGTTCGGCCTCCAAGAGGCGGGCCTCACCGAGGTCGTGTCGTTCACGGTGCCGCCGAACCTGCCGTCGCAGGCCGTCATGCAGCGCATCGGGATGCGGTACGACGGCGTCTTCCACCACCCGAAGGCGACGGCGACGGACTGGTGGGGACCCCACGTCCTGTACCGGGTCGACGTGGAGGCCGCCCGCGCGGCGGGGGACCTGTCCGGTAGAACTCACCCGTGACCACACCCGACGCCGGCGAGCAGCTCGCTCTCGTGGCGTCGAAGGTCCGCCGCTCCCGGGTGAAGCCGCCCCCGCCCCCGGCCGAGATCGACCCCGTCGCCCGCGTGGTGGTCGACCTGCCGCTGGCCCACCTCGACCGCTCCTTCGACTACGTCGTCCCCGAGCCGCTCTCCGAGGCGGCGCAACCCGGGACGCGGGTGCGGGTCCGCTTCTCCGGCAAGCTGGTCGACGGCTGGGTCGTGGAGCGGACCGCGGCGTCCGCGCACCCCGGCCGGCTCGAGCGGGTGGCCAAGGTCGTGAGCCCCGACCCCGTCCTCGCTCCGCAGATCCTCGGGCTCGCGCGCGCCGTGGCCGACCGCTGGTCGGGCACCCTGGCCGACGTCCTGCGGGCCGCCGTGCCGCCGCGCCA
>JAKOVT010000257.1 GCA_029781935.1 Actinomycetes bacterium
TGCTCGGCGGCTCGCTGTTCGGTGCGGCGGGCGCGCTGCTCGCGATCCCAGTCAGCGCGATGCTGCTGAGCCTGATGGAGACCTACCAGGCGCGCTACGAGCTCGTCCCGGACCTCGCCGCTCAGGTGCCGCAGCCTCGCGCCCAGAACCGCCGGCGCGCGAGCTGGCGGTCGCGTCATCCGCGCCCGGACAGCGCTCCGGTGCCCGACCACGCCGTCGCGTCGCCGGAGACGCCCACGACCTGATCCGGCCGCGCCCCCATGCACGGTCGCGCGACGCCGGCCACGAGGCATCGGGCACGGTGCTCGCTGCGAGCGGGAGATGAGCCGCCCGCAGGTGCGTGGCGCCCTCCGCGCGGCACCATGGGGGCATGAGCGACGTCGTCACCCCGCAGCCCTCGGACCCGCGCGACGGCCTCGGCAGCGACCCTGCCGGGAGCGACGGCGTGGTCGAGGACGGGTTGCACCACCCGCGCCGGGAGTACAGCGCGACCGAGCTGCACCTGCTGCACGAGGTCACGACGATGGCGCTGTACCTGAGCCTGTCGTTGCTCGCGGTCCTCATCGCGCTGCCGACCGCGAACCCGGCGGAGGACAACCGGTTCCAGGAGGGGCTCACCGTCCTGATCACCGGGATCGGCCTGCTGCTCGCGCACCACGTCGCCTACCGGATGTCGTCGCGGCTGGTGAACCAGGGTCTGCTCACCGAGAGCAGCCGGCACGCGATGAAGGCTCAGGCGCTCGGAGGTCTGCCGGTGGCCGTGCTGGCCTCGGTCCCGGTCTTCGTGCTCGGCGAGGATCCCGGCGAGGACGTCGCGATCTTCCTGCTGCTCGCGCTCGTGCTCGGCGTCGGCTACCGCAGCGCACGGTTCTCGGCGCGGCCGATCCGCGCCCTCGCCTACACCGCGCTGCTCGTGCTCGTCGTCGCCGCCGTCGTCGTCGTCAAGCTCCTCACCCACCACTAGCCGTCCGCGGGTCCACGTCGACAGGGAAGGGCGGCGCCTGCCCTACTCGATGGGCATGGCCTTGATGAGCGTCTCGAGGCGGGCTGTGTCGGCGGCCGTCCATCCCGGAGGCTGCGACGCGATGGCCCAGGTGGCCGGCATGGCGCCGCCGTAGTTGTGGCCCTGACCGTCGGGGACGTCGACGCCGGTGAACTGGTCGACGGTCACCTGCAGGAACGTGACGACCGGGTACCAGCGCATCGTGGGCGTGCGGCCCGGGCCGGGCGGTTCGGCGAGCCAGTCGGGCTCGCGCACCAGCAGCTGCGGGCTCCACCACACGACCGGGTCGTTGGCGTGCTGGGCGTAGGCCACGCGCGGCGGACCGTAGGTGCCGGGGGGCGAGTCGAGGTCGCTGGGCACGCCGGAGAAGCGGATCGTCGCGCCGCCCTCGAACACCGGCTTCCACTGCGGGCTGCCCGGCTCGCGCGCGGCGGAGATCATGCCCCACGGCTGGCTGAAGTTCGGGGAGCCGACCAGCACTGCGCCCTGCGTGCGGTCGACGAGGTCGGCGCCGTCGTAGAACGCCGACTGGATCGAGTACGAGCCGAGGGAGAGGCCGTAGGCCATGAGCTTGGGCCGCGAACCCTCGGGGAGCGTCAGCCACTTCGCGTAGACGGCGTCGTAGATCGCGCGGCCGGCATCGGCCGCGCGCTGGGCGTCGACGAGGGTCGAGATCCAGGAGGGGAGGTAGGAGTACTGGATGCCGGCGATCGCGGTGTCGCCGTTCCACTCGTACTCGATGGTGTCCATCGTCTGCGGCTCGAGCCAGCCCGTGCCGGTCGTGCCCGCGACGACGAGGAGCTTGCGGTCGAACGCGCCGGTGCGCTCGAGCTCCTTCACCGCCAGTGCTGCGCGCTCCTGCGCCGAGGGGGCCGAGTCGAGGCCGACGTAGACGCGGATGGGCGTCTTCGCGGGCTTGCCGGAGAACTCCTCGAGCTGCGCGGCCGACGGGCCGCGCGCGACGAAGTTGCGTCCCTCCATGCCGAGGGTGTCCCACGGCACGAGCGAGGCCGACGACCCGGTGCGCTCCGCGGCCACCGGCTGGGTGATCCCGGGCTTGGTGCTCGCGTTGGTGCCCTCGTAGATGGTGTTCATCAGCGCGACGAAGCCGTTGAAGAGGACGTTGGTGACCAGTCCGACGACGAGCAGGACGATGACCGCCACGGACAGCGTCCAGGCCACCCAGGTCGGCAGGATGCGATCGAGGCCGCGACCGATCCAGCCGTTGAACCGGCGCAGCAGACGCGCGACGAACCACGCGACGAGGAACGTCGGTACGGCGACGGCGGCGACGATCACGCCGGTCGAGAGCCCCTCGTCGGGCTGGCCGACGAGG
>JAKOVT010000270.1 GCA_029781935.1 Actinomycetes bacterium
GCTCGTCCAGCAGGCGCGACCCGATGTCGCGCTCGTCGACATCCGCATGCCTGTGCTCGACGGCATTGCTGCGACGCGCCAGATCGCAGCCTCCACATCCACCCACGTGGTGATCCTCACGACGTTCGACCTCGACGAATACGTGTACGAGGGCTTGCGTGCCGGAGCGTCCGGCTTCCTCCTCAAGGACACCGCACCAGATCAGCTGATCGCCGCCGTGCAGATCGTCGCCCGCGGTGACGCGCTCATCGCGCCGTCGGTGACCCGACGCCTGCTCGACGAGTTCGTCCGCCGACCGCGCCCCGTCCTCGACGCGAAGTTCGCTCGCCTCACCGAGCGCGAGCGGGACGTCCTGTCGCAGATGGGGAGCGGGAAGTCGAATGTCGAGATCGCCGCAACCCTCTTCGTCGGGGAGACCACAGTGAAGACGCACGTGACGCATGTGCTCGAGAAGCTCGAGCTGCGCGACCGTGTTCAAGCTGTCGTCTACTGCTACGAGCACGGGCTGGTCGTACCGGGCATGTGACGCAGCACGCCGTAGCTCGAGTTCGAGCGTCCACGGACCGTCTGTGGCGACCGCCGGCGACCCGGTGCCCCAGCTCGTCCAGCGCTGTGCACGTCGTGCGCCGGCCGTCGACGGTGAGGATCGGGTGCATGAGCGGTCGTCGAGGTGGGTGTCGCAGCCCTGCCGGGTCACGCGGACCTCGGGCGCAAAGCTCTCGACGACCTGCGGCGCGATGCGGTTCGCCCGCGAGGTTCAACGCGTGCAGCGGCAGTCCCTCCTCGACCGCGCGCACCCGCGACCGCACGCAGGGAACCCTCTCGGTCGGCTCACGCAGCCGGGCCACCCCGCCGGACCAGCGGTGTCGGCGGACGCCGACGCCGGGGTGCCGCAGGAGGGGCAGAACCGGGCGCCCGCCGGCAGCTCCTGCGCGCAGCCGGTGCAGCCGACCGGGCCCTGGGGCGCGGGCGTGCCGCACTGCATGCAGAAACCGCGCACCCTCGGGCAGGGCCGCCGAGCAGGCCGCGCACGCCCGCATCCGCATCACTCCCCTGGCCCGTCCGGAAGCGTCGTACGACGATCCGCTGCGGGGAAGTTGGCGATCTTGCTCGACCCAGGCGTGCCCATCGCGGAAATCGCGACAGTCGGGTTGCTGACTGTCGCGCCGGTCAGAAGCCGTGGTAGGGGTCGGCGGCCAGCCCGTGCCAGGGGAAGACGGCCTCGCGGGTGCGCAGGACGGCGGCGTCGATCGGGTCGGCCGGGTCGTAGCCCGACTCCCAGGAGCGCACCCGCGGCACCGAGCCGTCGGTCATGAGCGCCGGGGTCGGCACCCGCAGCCGGTCGGTGACGAACGAGCGCCACGACTCGGGCAGCGGGGTCTCGGGCGGGACCGGGGTGCCGCACAGCTCGCCGACGAGGTGCGACCATGCGCGCGGGACGACGTCGATCCAGGAGTAGCCGCCGCCGCCGGTGGCGACCCAGCGGCCGCCGGTGACGCGGTGCGCCAGCTCGTGCAGCGCGGCGTAGGTCATCCGCTGACCGTCGACGCTGAGGGTGAGGTGGGCCAGCGGGTCGTCGAGGTGGGTGTCGCAGCCCTGCTGGGTCACGAGGATGTCGGGCGCGAAGCTCTCGACGACCTGCGGCACGACGCCGTGGAACGCACGCAGCCACCCCTCGTCGCCGGTGCCGGGAGGGAGCGCGACGTTGACGGCGGTGCCGACGGCCGCCGGGCCGCCGATCTCCATCGGGAACCCCGTGCCGGGGAACAGCGCGCGCCCGGACTCGTGCACCGACACGGTGAGCACCCGCGGGTCGTCCCAGAACGCGGCCTGCACGCCGTCGCCGTGGTGGACGTCGACGTCGACGTAGGCCACGCGCTCGACGCCGTGGTCGAGCAGCCACTGGATGCCGACCGCGAGGTCGTTGTAGACGCAGAAGCCCGACGCCGAGCCCGGCATCGCGTGGTGGAGGCCGCCCGCGAGGTTCAGCGCGTGCAGCGACCGGCCCTCGTGGACCGCGCGCACCGCGGCCAGCGTGGCGCCGACGACCGCGCGCGACGCCTCGTGCATCCCCGGGAAGGTGGGGACGTCGTCGGTGCCGAGGCCACGGTGCACGTCGGCCTCGTGCGGGTCGACGGAGGCCCGGCGCACCGCGTCGACGTAGTCGGCGTCGTGGACGCTGAGCAGCAGATCGTCGTCGACGACGTCGGGTGCGATCACGGTGACGTCGGGACCGTCGAGCAGGCCGAGGTCGCGGGCGAGGTGCATCGCGAGCTGCACCCGGATGGGCGCGAGCGGGTGACCGGCGCCGAAGTCGTACGCCGCGAGCGCGTCGTCCCAGACGACCGAGGCCGAACCGGTCACCGGGCCGTCACGACCCCGAGGCCAGCTCGTGGCTGCGGTCGCGCGCAGCCTCCAGCGCGGAGATGAACGCCGCGCGGACCTTGTGGTCGTCGAGCGTGCGCAGCGCGGCGACCGTGGTGCCGCCCGGCGAGGTGACGTTCTCGCGCAGCACGCTGGGGTGCTCTCCGGTCTCGCGGAGCATGGTCGCCGAGCCGTACAGCGTCTGCACGACGAGCTCGGTGGCGGTCGCGCGGGGCATGCCGAGGAAGACCCCGGCCTCGATCATCGCTTCGGCGACGTAGAACACGTACGCCGGTCCGCTTCCGCTCACCGCCGTGACGGCGTCGAGGTGCTTCTCCTCGACGCGCAGCACCCGACCGACCGTGGCGAGCAGCTCCTCCGCCTCGACGAGGTGCTGCTCGTCGCAGTGCGCGCCGGCCGCGATGGCCGCCATGCCCTGGTCGACGAGCGCCGGGGTGTTGGGCATGACGCGGACGACGGGCACGCCGTCGGGCAGGCGCGACTCGAGGAAGTCGGTCGTGATCCCGGCGGCGAGGGAGACGACGAGGTTGTCGCGCTGCACGTGGCCCGCGATCTCGTCGCAGAGCGCACCCATGTCCTGCGGCTTCACGACGAAGACCAGCGTCCCGGCGAGGTCGGCGGCCTCGATGTTCGACAGCACCTTGACGCCGTACTTCGCCGCGAGCTCGGCGGCGCGGTCGGGACGGCGCTCGGTGACGACGAGGTCGTCGGCCGACCGGCCGGCGCGCAGCAGGCCGGACAGCAGCGTCTCCCCCATGACGCCGGCGCCGAAGATGGCCACGAGGCCCATGGGTCAGCCTTTCTGGACGAGTGCGCGAGCGAGCAGGGTCAGGTTCGCAGGTCGCTCGGCGAGACGTCGTACGAGATAGCCGTACCACTCGTCGCCGTAGGGCACGTAGACGCGCATCCGCTCGCCCTCCGCGGCGAGCCGCTCCTGCTCGTCCGGGCGCACGCCGTACAGCATCTGGAACTCGTAGCTGCCCGGAGCGCGGTCGGAGCGGATCGCCAGCGCGCCGCCGATCTCGACCAGCCGCGGGTCGTGCGTGGCGAGCATCGGGTAGCCATCGCCCTGCATGAGGATCTTCATGCAGCGGACATAGGCGCGGTCGACCTCCTCGCGCGCCTGGAAGGCGACCGACTCGGGCTCGTTGTAGGCGCCCTTGCACAGGCGCACGCGCGAGCCCTCGGTCGCCAGGTCGCGGCAGTCGTTCTCGGAGCGCCGGAGATAGGCCTGGATCACCGCGCCGGTGCCCGGGAAGTCGGCGCGCAGCTCGCGCACGATCCCGAGGGTGGAGTCGGTGGTGGTGTGGTCCTCCATGTCGAGGGTGACCGTGGTGCCGAGCGCGGCGGCCTTCTCCGCGATGGCGCGGGCGTTCTCGAGCGCGATCTTCTCGCCGTCGCCGGGCAGCGCCTGGCCCACGGCCGAGAGCTTGACCGACACCTCGGCGCTGGCCGTCAGGCCCGCGTCGCCGAGCGCGGCGAGCAGGTCGAGGTAGGCGTCGCGGGTGGCCTGCGCCTGGGCGAGGTCGAGGGTGTCCTCGCCGAGGTGGTCGATGGTGACCAGGCGCCCGGACCCCACGAGCTCGCCCGTCGCCCGGACGGCGTCCGCGGTGGTCTCGCCGGCGACGAACCGGTCCACCATCGCGCGGGCCGGCGGTGCGTCGGTCGCCACCTGGCGCAGCCTGTCGCTGCGCGACGCCGAGAGCAGGACCGAACGCAGCACGGGGCGCTCCTCACCTCCGGGGCCGCGGCCGGCCCGACGGCGTCAGGCTACCCGCGGCCGCCGGAGGTCGTCGGTCGGCCGCGACGAGCAGGCGTCGGCGCTCGTCGCAGCCGGCCCGACGAGCAGACGTCAGCGGCTGTCGCGCTTGGCCTGGCGCCGCGCGCCGGCAGCCTTGGTCTGCGCGTTCTTCTTGGCCTGCGACGGTGCAGGGCGCTTCGAGCCCGAGGTGGTGCGGGCGGGGGCGGCCGGGGTGCGCTTCGCCGGCGCGGCCGCACGCTTCGCGGTCGTCGAGGTGGCCGCGGCCTTCACCGGCTTGCCGGCGCGGGCCTGCGCGATCCGGTCGGCCTTGAGCTCCGCGGCGCTGCGGCGGGCGGCCGCGGCGAGGGCGGTGCTCACCGCGGCGAGCGCGACCTCGTAGACCTCGGCACGGTCGCGGGCGCGCTGGTTCTGCGCGTGGGCCTTGCCGCGACCGCCGACGTCCTTCACGCGGGAGGAGGCGCCGCGGCGGTACTGGCCGGAGGCCTTGTTGCGCGCGCGTCGGATCTTGTCGTGCAGATCGGCGAGCTGGTCCTCGTCGAGCTTCGCGAGCGAGACCTTGTCGGTCTGCGAGACGAGCAGGCGCTCGGTGTCGGTGAGGACGGCGAGCATGCCCTTGTCCATGAGGTGGCTCCTTGTACGAGACGGGGAGGCCCCACCCTGCCGCACATCAGGACGCGACGCACGACCGGGCCGCCCGCTCTGGAGGTCTGAGAGGTAGCCAGGGATACCTCTCAGACCTCCAGAGCGAGGGTCAGCGGGCGTTCGGGATCGGCGTCGTCAGCGCCATCTGGACCATGGGACCGACCATCGCCACGACCTCGTCCTCCGTGGCGGAGGCCAGCGGCTCGACCTGCAGGACGTAGCGCGACGCCGCGACACCCATGAGGTACGACGTCGCGAGCACCACGCGCATCCGGGCGTCGGGCACGCCGAGGAACGCCACGACGCGATCGACCATCTCGGTCTCGAAGAACTCCCGCAGCGCCGCCGTCGCCTTGCTCGCGCCCGCACCGTCGCGGACCATCTCCGCGAGCTGGTCGCGCGTCTCGGGGTCGTCGAGCATCCGCAGGGTCACGCGCACCATGCGGTCGCCGAGCCCGTCGATGCCCGGCGCGAGCAGCGCCGCGATCGACATCCCCGGGTCGAACGGCAGCCGCATGGCCGCGGCGAACAGCGCCTCGCGGTTGGCGTAGTAACGGCGTACGACGTCGGGCGCGACGCCGGCCGTGGCCGCCACCCCCTTGATGGTCGTGTTCAGGTAGCCGCGGCGCGCGTAGGCGGCGCGGGCCGCCTCGAGCACGGCACGGGTGACGTCGTCGGAGCTGGCCACGTCACACCTCCTCGGGGACGGC
>JAKOVT010000146.1 GCA_029781935.1 Actinomycetes bacterium
GCGATCTGGGTGGCGCGCCGCCCCTGACCCGGCGGGCTTGAGCAGGTCGAGAGCCGGGTTCGCTCGAGACCGCGGGACGTCGGCGTCGATCACTCCTGTGTGCTGCACAAGGTCGCCGTGGCCGCGGCGTCGCTGCTGGCGGGGGCCGGTCTGCTGACCGCCCCTGCCGCCGCCCGTGCGCTCGTCGACGGCGACGCTGCAGCCGCAGCTCCTCCTGCGGGCCGCGTCTCCGCGGCGGCGGGCGAGCAGGCCGGCACCGGCAGCGCGGCGCGCACCTGCGGAGCCGAGCCGACGACCGGCCGCGGCTGGGAGGCGCTCTTCGACGGGCTGTCGGCCGGGTGGTCCGGGGGCGACGGCGCAGCGAGCGTCCGGCTGCCCGACGGCCGGCTGCTCTGGTTGTTCGGCGACACCTTCACCGGCACGGTCTCGGCCGCCGGCCGCCGTGGCGCGGACGCCGCGATCGTCCGCAACAGCATCGTGGTCACCGACGGCGGCTGCGCCTCCGTGACGACGCCCGGGGCGGCTGCGCTGCAGGGCGGTCGCGACGGCAGCTGGCTGTGGCCCACCGCCGGCGTGGTGACGTCCGCGGGGGCCCCGGGAACGCCGAGCACGGTGACCGTCTTCGCCCAGCGTCTGCGGCGCACGAGCGCGGACCCGCTGGGGTTCGTGCGGGTCGGCGCCGCGGTCGTGCGGGTGAGCGTGGGGTGGGGCGGCGTACCGGTGGTCGGCACTCCCACCGACCTGCCCGCGAGCGCGGTGCTGTGGGGCGCGGCCCTGGTCGCCGACGGCGCGACGACCTGGGTCTACGGCACCCGGGCGGTCGACGAGCCGCTGGTCTTCGGGCGCGAACTGCTGCTGGCCCGCGCGCCCACAGCCACCCTGTCGGACACGCGCACCTGGGCGTACCGGACCTCGTCCGGCTGGTCGCCCAGCCCCGCATCCGCGCGACCGGTGCGGTCCGCGCGGGACGGCGTCTCGACCGTCCCCTCGGCCGCACGGGTGGGCGGGCGCTACGTCGTCGTCACCAAGGCCCAGGAGTTCCTCGACCCCGAGGTCGTGGAGCTCAGCGCACCGCACCCGTGGGGGCCGTGGACGGCGACGCATCTGCTGCGCGCGGAATCGGGCGCCACCGTGATGCGCTACTCGCCCGCCATCGTCGCGGGCCCGAGCCGAGACCACGCCGTGGTGGTCGTGAGCCGGACCTCGACGTCGATGAGGCAGCTCCTCGACGACGTGGAGCTCGCCCGCCCCACGTTCCACGACGTGCAGCTGGGCTGAGCGTCCGGCTCAGGCGTTGGCTGCCGACACCTGCTGCGACGGGGCGCTCGAGGTCGCGTCGGGAGAACGACGCAGGAGGAGGATGCCGACGATCAGCGCGATGAGGCCGAGCACCAGCGACGCGATCGGCAGCGTGTTGTTGACCAGGTTGAGCTTGGCCGAGTTCGCCTTCGCCTGCTCCACCGAGTCGGTGACCTCCTGGTCGGTGAAGCCCAGCGTGCCGTCGATGATGACGAGCCCGTCGGTGCCGTCGGGGTTCTTCAGCCAGTTCTTCTGGGTGTTGGTGCCGTTCACGACCTGACCCGTCGTGGGCTCGACCCAGATGGTCTGCTCGTTCTGGTACCAGATCTCGGCGTCGCCCTGGTTGCCCGTCTTGGTCGGCTCGACCTTGGACGTGAACTTGTAGGTGTTCAGACCCTGCACCTGCTCCTCGCCGACGTACACGGTGTCGACGCCCCTCATGAGCGAGGAGTCGAAGACCTTGTAGGTCTTCTGCTCGGTCCAGAAGGGCATCTTGAGCGGCATGATCGTGTCGGTGCCGATCATGTCCTCGGTGATCGGCGTGCCGTCGACGTTGGCGCCGGCGGTCGCGAGCATCACCGACGTGGTGCGGTCGAACGCGTAGCGCTCGGTGCCGGCCGGGAGGTAGGGCTGGCCGCTGGAGTCCGACGCGAGGCTGACCACCTGCAGCGTGTCGTAGACGCCGGTGTTGCCGCCGGCCTGCTGCGACGCCGCGACGTCGGCGGCCGTGCGTCGCACGGCGACGAGGTCGACGTTCTGCTTCTCGGTGCCGGTCGCGAGATCGGCCACGGTCGAGACCGTGCCGGCGCTGTTGGAGGTGTCGCCGGGCTTGAGGTCGAGGGGGGCGACCGCGAGCCTGGGGACGGCGTAGTACTTCAGCATCGGCGCGAGCACGAGCAGCGCCGCGCCCAGCGCGATGAGGATGAGCCCGAACACGCGACGCATGGAGCGCCCCTTCCGACCGGTGCGATGACGGCCGGACACTAGCGGATAAGTGACTCGCGGGTAACCGAACGAGACACGAAGGTAATGTGCGCGTCCACGCGCCCCGCTCTGCGGACGCGGTCGGCCGAGCCTGCGGAGGTGCGCCATGACGCTCGGCCAGGTCGAGCAGCCGTCCGTCGTGGCCGAGGACCGGCACCGGGAGGTGTCCGGGGGCGCGCACTTCGCGACCCTGGACGGGTACCGCGCCCTCGCGGCGCTCATGGTGCTCGTCACGCACGTCGCGTACTCGACCGGGTTCGTCACGACGGGGACGCTCGGGCACGTGCTCGGGCGGTTCGACTTCGGCGTACCCCTGTTCTTCCTCATGTCGGGGTTCCTGCTGTACCGGCCCTGGGTGCGGACGTCGTTCGAGGGCCGGCCGCGACCGTCGATCCGGCGCTACTCGCTGCGCCGCGCGGCCCGCATCCTGCCGCTGTACTGGGTCGTGGTCGGGGCCACGCTGCTGCTCTTCCCGGAGATCCAGCCGGTGCCGCGGGACCAGTGGTGGGTGCACCTGCTCGGCCTGCAGATCTACCAGTCGCAGGGCGCGATCGAGGGACTGACCCAGACCTGGAGCCTGTGCACCGAGATCGCCTTCTACGTCGTGCTCCCCGTGCTCGGGCTGCTGGCGGTCGGGCGGGGGCGCGGCGGGCTGCGCGGCGCGTGGCGTCGTCAGGTGGTCCTGCTCGTCGTCATGGTCGTCGTCGCCGCGGTGTTCCTCGCGACCCGGGCGACCACGGACCGGCTGCCGTTCCAGGCCGGCTGGTGGCTCCCCGCCTACCTCGACTGGTTCGCGGCCGGGATGCTGCTGGCAGTGGTGGAGGTCCGGCGTCGGCTGCCCGAACCGCCGTGG
>JAKOVT010000275.1 GCA_029781935.1 Actinomycetes bacterium
GCGCGAGGGCGACATCTGCAACATCGACATCACCGCGTTCCTCGACGGCGTCCATGGCGACACGAACGCGACGTTCCTCGTCGGCGAGGTCGACGAGGAGTCGCGCCTGCTCGTGGAGCGCACGCACGAGGCGACGATGCGGGGCATCAACGCGGTCGCCCCGGGTCGCCAGCTCAACGTCGTCGGCCGCGTCATCGAGTCCTACGCGCGACGGTTCGGGTACGGCGTCGTCCGCGACTTCACCGGTCATGGCATCAGCACGTCGTTCCACTCCGGGCTCGTCGTCCCGCACTACGACGACCCGTCCGCGTCCCTGATCCTCGAACCCGGCATGACCTTCACGATCGAGCCGATGCTCACGCTGGGCACCTACGCCTGGGACATGTGGGACGACGGCTGGACAGTGGTCACCGCCGACCGCCGGCGGTCGGCGCAGTTCGAGCACACGATCGTCGTCACCGACACGGGCGCCGACATCCTCACGCTGCCCTGACGTCGCCGCGCCGAGGTCGATAGCCTCGGCGCATGACGACTCACGAGTGGCCCGACGACGTCCGCACCCTCGCGATCGACATCGGCGGCAGCGGCTTCAAGGGCGCGATCCTCGACGCGGAGGGGACCATGCTCACCGAGCGCGTGCGCATGGACACCCCCTATCCCTGCCCGCCTGAGAAGCTGGTCGCCTCGCTCGTGGCGCTCACCCAGGATCTCGGCGAGCGGCACCGCGTATCGGTCGGCTTCCCCGGCCTCGTGCGCGGCGGCAAGGTGCGCAACATCCCGTCGCTGAGCCGGGAGACCTACGACGGCGACAGCGACCCGGCCCTCGAGGCGCAGTGGGCCGGCTTCGACCTCGCAGGCGCGCTGTCGCACGCGTTCTCGGTGCCCGTGAAGGTCGCCAACGACGCCGACGTGCAGGGCTGCGGCGTCGTGGCGGGCCAGGGCTACGAGTTCGTCATGACGCTCGGCACCGGCGTGGGGACGGCGCTGTTCCTCGACGGACGTCTCATCCCCCACATCGACGCCGGGCACGCCCCGTTCCGCAAGGGGGAGACGTTCGAGGAGCAGCTGGGCAACGTCGTCCGCAAGGAGATCGGCAACGAGCGCTGGCGCAGCCGCGTCGCGAAGGCGCTGCTGGCCTACGATCGCTTCCTGTTCTACGACGTGGTCTACGTCGGCGGCGGCAACGCCAAGCATCTGCACCCCGACGACCTGTCGCGGAAGGCGCAGATCGTGCCGAACACCGCGGGTATCACGGGCGGCGTCCGCCTGTGGGACATGGACAACTGAGGCTCACCGCACCGGCCCGCGGGACCGGCGCGCCGCTGAGCGTTCGGGCGCGAGGTCGGTGCCGCCGGGTCTACCCTCGCGCCATGACCCAGTGGCTCAACGCGGAGCAGCAGCAGCACTGGCGCGCGTTCCTCGCCGCCTCGATGCTGCTGTCGGACCGGCTCTCGCGCGAGCTCCAGGCCGAGCACGGGCTGTCGCTCGCCGACTACGAGATCCTCGTCCGCCTGTCGGAGTCGGAGGGGCGCAGGCTCCGGATGAGCCAGCTCGCCGACTCCACTCTCGCCAGTCGCAGCCGGCTCTCGCACCAGGTCGACCGGATGGAGCGGGCCGGGCTCGTCGCGCGCGAGCCGTGCGAGGACGACCGCCGCGGCGCGAACGCGGTGCTCACCGAGCAGGGCTGGGCGGTCCTGGTCGCGGCGGCACCGAGCCACGTCGCGGGCGTCCGCGCGCACCTCGTCGATCTGCTCAGCGACGAGGAGTTCCGCGCCCTCGGCCAGGCCTGCGCGATCGTCGCCGACCACCTGCAGTCGCCCGACTGCGCGGTGGAGTCCGCCTGACCGACGACGACGGGCCCGCCACCGGTCGGTGGCGGGCCCGTCGTCGTGGCCGCGGAGGCCGCGCGTCAGGCGTGGGTGCCCCGGCGCCGGGTGCCGACGAGCACGACGGCACCCGCGCCGATGAGCCCGGCGCCGGCGAGCAGCAGGCCGGCGGGGGTGCCGCCCGTCTGCGGCAGGTTCGACGGCGTGCTGCCGGTGGACGTCGCCGTCGCGGGACGCGTCGTGCCCGTGCTCGTCCCGGTGGCGGTGGTGGAGGTCGCCGTCGCCGGCTTGGTCGTGGTCGACGTGGCAGTGCCGGTGCTGGTGGTCGAGGTGGCGGTGCTCGAGGTCGGCTCGCCGCTGGAGTCGCTGGGCGAGGCCTCGGTGCTCGTCGGACCGCCGCCGGTGGCCGTCGAGGTGGAGGTGCCGCCGGTGGCCGTCGAGGTCGAGGTGCCGCCCGTCGAGGTCGAGGTGGAGGTGCCGCCGGTCGACGTCGAGGTCGACGTCCCGCTCGTCGAGGTCGAGGTGGAGGTGCCGCCGGTCGACGTCGAGGTCGACGTCCCGCCCGTCGAGGTCGAGGTGGAGGTGCCGCCGGTCGACGTCGAGGTCGACGTACCACCCGTCGACGTGGACGTGGACGTCCCACCCGTCGACGTCGAGGTGCCCCCGGTCGACGTCGACGTCCCTCCGGTGGACGTGCCCGTGGCCGGCGAGGAGTCGGCGGGCGAGGAGTCGACCGGCGACGAGTCCACGGGCGAGGAGTCCAGCGGCGATCCGGTGATGAGCGCGAACGAGAATCCGGAGCTCGCGTCGGCGACGGCGAGCAGCGGAGCGGCTACGAGGCCGGCGCCGAAGACGGTCATCACACCGGCGACCGTGACCGCGGTGCGACGCGAGGCGTGCGCCGGCTGCCGGCGTGCATGCGCGCCACCCCGGCGGCGCGTGTGACGGGCGGGGTCGTTCCGATCGAGCTGCATGAGGGTCCTGACGCAGGTGGGCCACGGGTTGCCGGGGAAGGCCGCCCCGGCGATCTCGCTGCCAGGACTGCGGCACCGCCGATGCTAGCGGTGACCGGAGTCACCCGAACAGACCAGTCACGACGTTGGAGCGGACGACCCTGAGCAACGCTGGTCCATTCGGCCCATGCGGATGCGGAGAGCAGCGCTCCCCGCACGCAGCGCAAGGAATCCCCGATCGGGTGAGGCAGACGAGCCGGTCTGTAAGCCGGATTCTGTCCCCGGTCGTGAGACCGGGGGGCGACCATCCATCTGGGGCCGCTGTCGCCAGCGACCTCGGTGCGGTCCACCCGCAGGCTCGGACGGGCCGTCCTCGAACGCCTGCGCAGGAGGCCGGAGCCTCCCTCTCGACCTTGCTCCGGGTGGGGTTTGCCGAGCCGCGACGGTCACCCGCCGCGCTGGTGGTCTCTTACACCACCGTTTCACCCTTACCACCGTCTCCGGTGGCGGTCTGTTCTCTGTGGCACT
>JAKOVT010000280.1 GCA_029781935.1 Actinomycetes bacterium
GTCGACCACGCAGGGCACGCCGGTGAAGTCCTGCATGATCACGCGCGCCGGCGAGAACTGGATCTCCTCGCTGGGCTCGGCCGACGGGTCCCACGCGCCGAGGGCGCGGATCTGGTCGGCGGTGACGTTCGCGCCGTCCTCGGTGCGGAGCAGGTTCTCCAGCAGGACCTTGTGGGTGTACGGGAGGCGGTCGGCGCCGTCGACCGCGCCCACGCGGAAGATCTCGTACGTCGTGCCCCCGACCTCGAGGTCGGTGCGGGCGCCGAAGCTGTCCTTGCTCGCCATGCTGAGAGTCCTTCCGCCGGCCCTGCGATTTATCTTGACGTCAAGATACTTCATCCTAGCGGTCGACGCCAGGAACGGGTACGCACGGGTGCGGCGCTCCCCCAGCCCGTCGATGCGTGACCTGGCGACGCGAGAAGGTGCGCCGATCACGCACCGACGGGAGGTGGTCAGTGCGGGGGGAGCACCAGAGCGACGGCCTCGACGTGCTGGGTCATCGGGAACAGGTCGAGACCGCGTACGGCGGCCACCCGCCAGCCGGCGCGCCGGACCAGCCCGAGGTCGCGGCCGAGCGCCGCGGGGTCGCACGCGACGTAGGCGATCGCCCGGGGCGCGAGGTCGAGGACGTGGTCGAGCACCTCGGCGCCGGCACCGCTGCGCGGCGGGTCGAGCACGACCAGGTCGACGGAGTCCAGCTCGGTCCAGCGCAGCCACGAGTCGACCGACCGCTCGTGGATGCGGACGCCCGGGAGGTCGTGCAGGTTGCGCCGGGCGTCGGCGCAGGCCCGCGCCGAGGACTCCACGGCGTCGACACGACCGTCCTCCCCCAGCGCGGGCGCCAGGCATCCGGCGAACAGCCCGACTCCCGCGTACAGGTCGAGCAGGTGCTCGCCCGGCTGCGGGTCGAGCGCCTCGCGCACGGCGTCGACCAGAGCGTCGGCAGCGCCGGGGTGGACCTGCCAGAAGCCGTCGGCGGCGACGCGCCAGTCGCGACCGCCCGCCCGCTCGCGGACCCAGCCCCGTCCGCGCAGCCCCGGGACGGCGACGTCGCGCGGAAGCGAGGAGCCGAGGGACGCAGGTTCGACCACCACCGCCCTGTCGCCGCCGGACGACGCCACGGTCGTGACGGCGTCGGCGCCGCGCCAGCCGGTCCGCGTCACGCCGATCGAGTCGAGCTCGTCGGTGACGAGCGGGCAGCGGTCGACCGGCTCGACCTGGCCGGACCGGTGGCGGTGGAACCCCGCGGCGCCGTCGGCGTCGACGGCGTACCGGACCCGCGTACGCCACGCCAGGCCGTCCCGGTCCCCCGGCACGGCCACGACGTCGACCGCGTCGCGCAGCGGTACGCCGTCGATCTCGTCGAGCCCGCCGAGCCGCGACAGCTGCTCGCGCAGGACCTCGGCCTTCAGCCGACGCTGGGCGGGGAGCGAGGCATGCTGCCAGTCGCACCCACCGCAGCCACCCGGGTGCGCGTGGGGGCACGCCGGCTCGACACGGTCCGGCGAGGCGTCCAGCACGCGCACGGCATCGCCGCGCAGCAACCGACCGCCCTTGCCCTCGCCCGTGATCTCCACCTCGACGGTCTCGCCGGGCAGCGCGTGACGGACGAAGACGACCCGCCCCTCGTGCCGGGCGACGACGTGGCCGCCGTGCGCGACGCGCTCCGCGACGACCTCGACGCGCGTGCCGCGCGGCACCGGGGGCGGCGCCGCTGCGGCGCCGCCGCTCACGGCCGCTCGCGGTCGGGAGAGTCGTACTCCGCCGCGACGACGGCGTCCTGGACCGCCGCGGTCGGCTCGCCGCGGCGCACCGCGCCGACGGCCACCGGGTCGGGTCGGTCGGCGACGAGCTCCGACGACGCGAGCTGCCACGGCACCGCGCACACCATGACGCCGGGCAGGAACAGCAGGCGGGTCTTGAGGCGCAGGGCGCTCTGGTTGTGGAGGACCTGCTCCCACCAGCGGCCCACGACGTACTCGGGCACATACACGATGACGAGGTCGCGCGGGCTGGCGCGACGCAGACCCTTGACGTAGTCCAGGATCGGCCGGGTGACCTCGCGGTAGGGCGAGTCGAGGACCTTCAGCGGCACCGGGATGCCGCGCCGTTCCCAGTCCTCCGCCAGCGCCTGCGTCTCGCCCTCCTCGACGTCGACGGTCAGGGCCTCCAGCGACGACGGCCGGGTGGCCCGGGCGAACGCGAGGGCGCGCAGCGTGGGCTTGTGCACCTTGGAGACGAGCACGATCGCGTGCACCCGCGACGGCAGCGTGACGCTCTCGGACTGGTCGGCGGCGAGCTCGATCCGCACATGGTCGTAGTGCCTGCGGATCGACTGCATGAGCAGGTACAGCAGCGGCATCGCGATGCACACGATCCAGGCGCCGTGGGTGAACTTCGTGACGAGCACGATGATGAGCACGGACCCGGTCATCACGAAGCCGACCGCGTTGATGACGCGGCTGCGGATCATCCGCGCCCGCTCACGGGAGTCGGTCGCCGTCCTCAGCAGCCTGGTCCAGTGCCGGATCATGCCGAACTGGCTCAGCGTGAACGAGACGAAGACGCCCAGGATGTAGAGCTGGATCAGCGCGGTGACGTCGGCCTTGTAGATGAGCACGAGGAAGATCGCGAGGCCGGCGAGGACGATGATGCCGTTGCTGAACGCGAGCCGGTCGCCGCGGGTGTAGAGCTGCCGCGGCAGGTAGCCGTCTCGGGCCAGGATCGACCCCAGCACCGGGAAGCCGTTGAACGCGGTGTTCGCCGCCAGCGCCAGGATGAGCGCCGTGGTCGCGGTGACGAGGACCGTCCCGAGGTGGAAGTCGCCGAACACCGCCTGAGCGATCTGCACCATGACGGTCTTCTGCTGGTTCTGCATCGGCTGGCCGGCCTCGTTGAGGATCTCCTGCGAGGTCTCCGTCACCTTGACGCCGGTGTAGATCGCGAGCCAGGTGATGAGGCTGAACATCGACGTCGCGATGAGACCGAGCATCAGCAGGGTCGTCGCGGCGTTCCTGCTCTTGGGCTTCCTGAACGCCGGGACTCCGTTGCTGATCGCCTCGATGCCGGTGAGAGCCGTCGTACCGCTGGAGAACGCGCGCGCGATGAGGTAGGCCAACGCGAGCCCCGTGAACGTGCCCTCGGCGACGATCGTCCAGTTCGCGCTCTCGGCCTGGATCGAGTCGCCGCGCAGGATCCGGAAGACCGCGTAGCCGACCATCCCGAAGATGCTCAGGATGAAGCCGTAGACCGGGATGGCGAACGCCGAGCCGCTCTCGCGCACGCCGCGCAGGTTCATGATGACGATGAGGACGATGACGCCGACCGCCCAGAACACCTTGTGCTCGCCGATCGCCGGGACCGCCGACGCGACGTTGGCCACGGCCGACGAGATCGACACGGCGACCGTCAAGACGTAGTCGACGAGCAGCGCGGAGGCGACGAACACCCCGGCCTTGGCGCCGAGGTTCGTCCCGACCACCTCGTAGTCGCCGCCGCCGGACGGGTAGGCGTGGACGTTCTGCCGGTACGACGCCACCACCACGAAGAACACGAGGACCACGAGACCTGCGACCCACGGCCCGTACTGGTAGAGCGTCGCCCCGCCGATGGCCAGCGTGACCAGGATCTCCTGGGTCGCGTAGGCGTTGGACGACAGGGCGTCGGAGGCGAACACGGGGAGCGCGATGCGCTTGGGGAGGAGGGTCTCGTGCAGCTGCTCGCTGGAGAGCGCCCGGCCCACCAGGATGCGCTTGCCGAAGTCGCCCAGCTGTGACACACCCGGAACTCTACGGCCACGGCGCCCGGCCACGCGGCCGGGCCGACGTGTAACGTTCCGGCCGTGCATGTGGTGATCATGGGGTGCGGCCGGGTCGGTTCCGCTCTCGCCGTCACCCTCGACGATGCCGGCCACTCGGTCGCCGTCGTCGACCAGGACCAGGCCAGCTTCGCCAAGCTCCCGGCCGCCTTCGGCGGGCAGACCGTGAAGGGCATCGGGTTCGACCGCGACACGCTCCGCGCCGCGGGCATCGAGCACGCCGATGCCTTCGCCGCCGTCAGCAGCGGTGACAACTCCAACATCCTCGCCGCCCGCGTCGCCCGCGAGACGTTCGCCGTCGAGAACGTGGTCGCCCGCATCTACGACCCCCGGCGCGCGGAGGTCTACCAGCGGCTGGGCATCCCCACGGTCGCCAGCGTCGCGTGGCAGACCGACCAGATCCTGCGCCGCATCCTGCCGGAGTCGGCGGGCGACGAGTGGCGCGACGGCAGCGGGAAGGTCGCCCTCACCCAGCTGCCGCCGGCGGAGTCGTGGGTCGGCGAGCGCTACACCCGGCTCGAGCGCGAGTCCGGCGTCCGCGTCGCGTTCCTCACCCGGTACGGCGAGGGGATGATCCCCGACGCCGACGCCGTCGTGCAGGCCGACGACCTCGTGCACGTCCTCATCGATCCTTCGAAGCGCGACCAGCACCTCGCGGTCTTCACGTCGGGACCGGAGGCCCACTGATGCGCGTCGCCATCGCCGGCGCCGGCAAGGTCGGGCGCGCCATCGCTCGCGAGCTGATCCTCAACGGCCACGACATCCTGCTCATCGACCGCGATCCGGAGAAGGCCCGGCCCGGGGTCGTCGACGGTGCCGCGGTCCTGCTCGGCGACACCTGCGAGATCGCCGTCCTCGACCAGGCCGACCTCCCGACCTGCCAGGTGATGATCGCCGCGACCGGCGACGACAAGGTGAACCTCGTCGTCTCGCTGCTGGCCAAGACGGAGTACGGCGTGCCGCGCGTGGTGGCGCGCGTGAACCACCCGAAGAACGAGTGGATGTTCGACGAGGCGTGGGGCGTCGACGTGGCCGTGTCGACCCCGCGGATGCTCTCGGCCCTCGTCGAGGAGGCGGTGACGGTCGGCGACCTCGTGCGGCTGTTCACCTTCCGCGAGGGCAACGCCAACCTCGTCGAGCTCACGCTGGCACCCGCGTCGTCGGTGGTCGGCTCGCGCGTCGGCGACGTGCAGTGGCCGGTCGACACCGCGCTGGTCGCGATCGTGCGCGACACCCGCGTGATCTCGCCGAGCCCCGACGACTCCCTCGAGGCCGGCGACGAGCTGCTCTTCGTCGCCGCGCCCGACCAGGAGCCCGCGCTCGAGACGCTGCTCACCGCCTGACCCTGCCGTCCGCAGCGATGCATTCCGTCGCGGCGGTCAGGAGCCGTCGCGGTCCTCGGTCTCGCGCACGGCCAGGGGCTCCCTCGGTGGCACCGGTGCGTCGGCCCGCGCCTGTCGGATCACCCGGAACGCGGCGTACGCCGCCAGCGCGAACAACGGCCATCCCATGATCAGCTTCACGGTTCCCAGCGCGGCCACCGCACCGGCGAGATAGAGCGGCACCTGCACGGCGAGGCGTGCGGCGAAGACACCCACGAAGAACCACGTCGCCAGCGCGTAGGCGCGCCGCTGCTCGGGCACGGAGCGCCAGCCGGTCAGGTCGCCGGTCGCGGCGCCCACGCCGTAGCCGAGCAGGGGATGGCCGACCAGGCAGCTGATCGCGAGGCCGAGGCCGTAGGCGACGTTGGTGATGAGGCCGGGCAGGTAGAAGTCCTCGGCCCGGCCGGTGCGCGAGGCGAGCCAGGCGCAGAACGCGATGCCGACGAAGCCCGAGAGCACCTGCTGCACCGACTGGCGCCGGACCAGCCGCAGGATCGCGATGACGACCCCGGCACCCACCGCCGCCCAGATCGCCGGCCCCAGCTGCTGGCCGTCGACGACGTACACGACGAGGAACACGGCGCTGGGCAGGCTCGAGTCCAGCATGCCTCGCCAGCCGCCGACCGCCTGCGCCATGAGCTGCTCGGTGGTGGCATCTCCCGGCGCGCCGGAGCCCTCGTCGACGCCGCCGCGCAGGGCGTCGCCGACCTCGTGATGCTCGTGGTGCTCGGGGCGCTCCCCGTCCGGACCGGGTGCGTCCTGGCTCACGGGGTCACTCCGCCGACACCGGCTTGAGGACGTAGCGGGGGTTCACCATGCACCATTCGCCGTCGCGGACGATCGGGCGACCGGTGACGACGAGGTGGCGGCCCGGGGTGATGCCCGGGATACGACGTCGACCGAGGAAGAGCAAGGTCAGGCGGCCGGTGCCGTCCCAGAGCTCGGCCTCCACCGCCGGCGCGCTGGCCACGGGGCGCAGGGGGACCGACCGCAGCCGGCCGGCGACCGGGGTGCGCTCGCCGCGCGCGCAGTCGCGCACGTGGGTGGCGCCCTGGTCGGCGGCGCGTTCCTCGAGCGAGTCGGCGTCGAGCTCGCTCTGCGTGCGCGCCCACCGGGAGAACGGGCCGCGGCGCCCGGTGTCCGTGCTCATGCGCCCAGGCTATCCCGCCTGCGACGATGCGGCCGTGGAGCAGGTGGTGCTGCTGGCGCACGGCGCGGGCTCGAGCCCGGAGGTCGTGCGCCGTCTGCTCGCCCCCTGCCTGCCGCACGCGGCCGAGATCGTGGCGCCACCGTTGCGCGGCGGGGCCGACGCGTCGGCGCAGGTGCTCGCGGACGCCGCCGCGGGCCGCGAGGTGGTGCTCGCCGCCGGGGTCTCGATGGGTGCGCACGCGCTGGTCCTGCTCGCCGCGCGCAGCGGCGCGCGCTGGCCGCTCGTCCTGGCGATGCCGGCGTGGACCGGGGCGCCAGGAGAGGTCGCCGCGATGACGGCCGTGGCAGCGCAGGACCTGGCGCGCGAGGGCCGCACCCGGGTGCTCGACCGCCTCGCGGCCGACCCGTCGGCCCGCGACGACTGGATCCGGGACGAGCTCGTCGCCGGGTGGTCGACGTACGCCGACGACGCCGAGCTCCTGGCGGCGCTGCGCGCGGCCGCCGTGTCGACGGCGCCCACGCTCGACGAGCTGCGCACCGTGCGTTCACCCGCCGCCGTCGTGGCGCTGGCCGACGACCCGCTGCACCCCGCTGCGGTGGCCGAGGACTGGGCGCGCACCCTGCCGCGGGCGGCGCTGCGCACCGTGGGCCGGCACGACCCGCGTGACGACCGCGCGGTGCTCGGTCGGGCCGCCGCCGACGCGCTCGCGGAGCTCAGCGGATCTCGGTGATCTCCGGGCCGCGCTCGGGCGGCGGCAGCAGCTTGCGCGCGCCCGGGTCGCCCTGCTGCATGCCCTCGGGCAGCTCGCCCGGCATCTGCAGCGGCAGCTGGTCGCCGGGAGCCATCGGGTCGGAGCCGCGGACGACGACGGTGTTGCGGAAGACGTCCTCGAGCGGTGCCGCGGCGTCGGCGTTGCGTGCGGCCGGACCGCTGAGCAGGCCGCGGACGAACCACCGCGGGCCGTCGACGCCGATGAAGCGCACGGGCTGCACGCCGCTCTGCCCCTGCGGGCCGGCGACCGGCAGCGTGGCGAGCAGCTCCCTGCCGAACGTGCCCTGCGCCTCCTCGACCGGACCCTGCGCGGCGAGCGCGACCCGGATCTCCTCGCGCACGTCGTCCCAGATGCCCTCGGTGCGCGGCGCGGCGAAGGCCATGATCTGCAGGGCCGAGTCGCCCGTCACGACGGTGACGGCGACGACGGTCTGGGTCGCCTCGTCGAGGTCGAGACGCAGCTCCATGCCCTCGGTGCCGGGCACCCGGAGACCGCCGAGGTCGAGGCGGACCAGGTCGTCGTCCGGCGCCTCGGACTCGTCGTAGGGGCCCGGCACGCGCGGCTCGGGCTCGTCGTCGAGCTCGTCGTCGAGCTCGTCGTCGACCTCGGCCTCGACGGGGTCGGCGTCCTGGGACTTGCGACGACGGAACACGACTGACTCCTCGCGTGGGGTACGGGACGAACCTATCGCCCGGACGAGCCGAAGCCGCCCTCGCCGCGGTCGGACCCGGGGAGGGTGTCGACCTCGTGGAGCACCGCGTGCTCCACGCGCTGCACCACGAGCTGGGCGATCCGGTCGCCCCGGCGCAGATGCACCGGCTCGCGCGGGTCGAGGTTCACCACGGTCACGGCCAGCTCGCCGCGGTAGGCCGCGTCGACCGTGCCGGGCGCGTTCACGATCGAGAGCCCGTGCCGGAGCGCCAGCCCGGACCGCGGGTGCACGAAGCCGGCGTACCCCTCGGGCAGGGCGATCGCGATGCCCGTCGGCAGCAGCGCGCGCTCCCCCGGTTCCAGCACGGCGTCGACCGTGGTGACGAGGTCGAGGCCGGCGTC
>JAKOVT010000284.1 GCA_029781935.1 Actinomycetes bacterium
GTTCTCGACGCCCTGCAGCAGCGCGGCCATCCGCTCGAGGCCCATGCCGGTGTCGATGTTCTTCGCCGGCAGCGATCCCTTGACGTCGAAGTCGGTCTTGGAGCGGACCGCCGACAGCTCGTCCTGCATGAACACGAGGTTCCAGACCTCGAGGTAGCGGTCCTCGTCGGCGACCGGGCCACCCTCGAGCCCGTGCTCCGGTCCGCGGTCGTAGTAGATCTCGGAGCAGGGGCCGCCAGGGCCGGGGACGCCCATGGACCAGTAGTTGTCCTTGGCGTCGCGGCGCTGGATCCGGTCGAGCGGGAGGCCGACGACCTTGTGCCAGATCTCGAGCGCCTCGTCGTCGTCGTCGTAGACCGTGGCCCACATCCGGTCCTCGGGGAACCCGAAGCCGCCGTCGGACTGCGAGCTGGTGAGCAGCTCCCAGGCGAAGGGGATCGCCCCCTCCTTGAAGTAGTCGCCGAAGCTGAAGTTGCCGGCCATCTGGAAGAACGAGGCGTGCCGGGTGGTCTTGCCGACCTCGTCGATGTCGAGGGTGCGCACGACCTTCTGCACCGACGTGGCGCGGTCGTACGCCGGCGTCGCCTCGCCGAGGAAGTACGGCTTGAACGGCACCATGCCCGCGTTGACGAACAGCAGGGTCGGGTCGTCGAGCAGCAGCGAGGCCGACGGGACGACGGTGTGCCCGCGCTCGTGGAAGTACCGCAGGAAGCGGCTGCGGATCTCGGCGGAGTCCATCAGGGTCGACCCTCTCGCGTGCTGTCGTCGGTGGTGCTCGAACTGGTGGTCGAGTCGGCGCTCGCGCCGGTGCCGGCGTCGGGGTCCGACCCTACCGGCGGGGCCGGCTCCGGCTCGGGAGCGGCATCGCGGCCGAGCGCGACCCGCAACCGCTCGTAGACGTCGGCGTAGCGGGCCTCCGCTCCGTGCCGGGTCGGTTCGTAGTAGCGGCGGGTTCCGAGCTGGTCGGGGCCGTACTGCTGCGCCGCCACCCCGCCGGGGAGCCCGTGGGGATAGACGTACCCGATGCCGTGACCGAGGTCGCCGGCGCGCGCGTAGTGGGCGTCGCGCAGGTGCGGGGGCACCGGTCCGATGAGGCCACGGCGTACGTCGGACTCGGCGGCGCCGATGGCGGCGATGACCGCGTTCGACTTCGGGGCGAGCGCGATCGCGATCGTGGCCTGCGCGAGCGTGAGCCGCCCTTCCGGCAGTCCGATCAGCTGCACCGCCTGCGCCGCCGCGACGGCGGTCTGCAGCGCGCTCGGGTCGGCGAGACCGACGTCCTCGCTGGCCAGGATCACGAGCCGGCGGGCGATGAACCGCGGGTCCTCCCCCGCCTCGAGCATGCGCGCGAGGTAGTGCAGCGCGGCGTCGACGTCGGATCCGCGGCAGGACTTGATGAAGGCGCTGATGACGTCGTAATGCTGATCGCCGTCGCGGTCGTAGCGCGGCGCGGCCTTGTCGACCGCGCGCTCCACCGCTGTGAGGTCGATGACGTGACTGCCCGTGTCGAGCGCGGCTCCGGCCGATGCCTCGAGGCTGGTGAGCGCCCGGCGCGCGTCGCCGCCGGCGATGCGGAGCAGGTGCTCCTCAGCCTCGGTCGAGAGCTCGAACGCGCCGTCGAGCCCGCGCGGATCGGCGAGCGCACGCTGCAGCAGCGCCCGGACGTCGTCGTCGGTCAACGGCGCGAGCGTGAGGACGAGCGAGCGGCTCAGGAGCGGGGAGATCACGGAGAACGACGGGTTCTCCGTCGTGGCCGCTACGAGCGTGACCCAGCCGTTCTCCACCGCGGGCAGGAGGGCGTCCTGCTGGGTCTTGGAGAACCGGTGCACCTCGTCGACGAACAGGACCGTGCCGGTGCCGTGCATCCCCAGGGCGTCCCGCGCCCGGTCGACCACCTCGCGGACGTCCTTGACGCCCGCGGTGACGGCGGACAGCTCGACGAACCGGCGGCCGGTGGACGTGCTGACCAGGCTGGCGAGCGTCGTCTTGCCGGTGCCGGGCGGACCCCACAGGATGACCGAGCTCGGCCCGGGGCCGCCGTCGGCCGTGCTCGCGACCAGTCGGCGGAGGGGGCTGCCGGGCTCGAGCAGGTGCTTCTGGCCGACCAGCTCGTCGAGGGTGCGCGGCCGCATCCGGACGGCGAGCGGAGCCGTGGCGCGCGACGACGACACCCCCTCGTCGAACAGGCTCGCGGTCATCGCCCCAGCCTAGGCGGGCCCGTGCGGGGGGCACCCCCGGGTTCTGCCGCCCCCGCCCATGCCGGATGGCTGAGAGCGCCGTATCCCTGCCGCTGAGGCATCCAGTACGGCGTGGCAGGGTCGGGGCGTGAGCCCGGCCGCCGACGACCACCAGCTGTCCCTGCACCGCACCCTCCTCGAGGCGCTCGACGGCGATCCGTTCGTCCGCTTCGAGCTCGACCCGGGCACCCTCGCGGAGGTCGAGGCCCGGCCGGGCCAGGCCGTGGCCTGGGTGGGCCGGCACCGCACCGGGCTGCGGTGGGCCACCGGCCTCGCGGCCGACCCGGCGTCGGACCGCGACGTGAAGGTCGCCGTCGAGCTGCTCACCGCGGTCGCGGGACGCTCCGCCGCTGCGGGCTCCCCGGTCGCCGGCGTCACCATCAGCCGCGGCGGGCGCGCTCTCCTCCCCCGTGCGCTGCAGCAGATCGAGGCGTGGGAGTGGGACCTGTGGTGCACGGAGGAGGCGCCCGATCCTTCGGCGTACGCCGTGCCCGGAGTGGCCGTGGTCGACCTCGCGCCCGCCGACCCGAGGATCGCCGCGCTCCTCGAGGTGGCGTCGCCGACCGCGTCCATCCCGGCGGGAGACCCGCGGGTCGTGCGCTGGGCGGGCGTCCTGGATCCCGCCGGCGCTGGTTCCGCGGACACCGCTGACACCGGCGGGCTCGTCGGCCTCGTGGCCGTGACGCACCACCGCTCGGGCGCCCACCATCTCAACGACGTCGCGACCCACCCGGCTCGACGCGGTCGCCGCCTCGCGCGGCTGCTGTGCGGGACGGTGACGGCCCAGGCACTCGCGTCGGGCGCCCCTGCCGTGACCCTGGGCATGTACGCCGACAACGACGCCGCCCGCGCCCTCTACTCCGCGCTCGGCTTCCGCTGCGTCCGCGGCCAGACCTCCGGCCGCCTCGCCCCCGCCTGACCCCCCACCCCGTTTCGATCAATGTGCCCCACGGTGCGCTAGAAGCACCGGACGCGCCCCATGCAGGACGTCGCCGCGCCGGCATGGGGCGGTTTCGGTGCTTCTAGCGCACCCGGGGGCACATTCATCCGGGAGGCGGGTCAGGGCTCCTGGGTGGGGCGTGTGGCGGCCGCGACGGGGGTGGGCAGCTCGGGCAGGCCCGGGCGACGCTCGTGCTCGACCTTGTGCGCCTCGACGGCGCGCTGGTGGTAGGCCTCGAGGTCGGCGACGAAGTCGGGCTCGACGTACCCGCGGCCGTCGACGAGCGGACCCTCGACGCCCTCGATCACGGCCACGACGTCCTCGCCCGAGAGCGTCTTGTGCGCCTCGAGGGCGTGCGCGACCGCGAGCACCTCGCGCCGGTTGGTCTTGAGCACCTCGACCGTGCGGTCGTAGAGCTCGCGCAGCTTGGCCTCGACGGCCTGCGCGGTCTCCCCCTCGTACGGAACGCCCATCGTGACCGTGGTGAGGCCGCCGAAGGACCGGAGGGTGTCGCCCATGGCGGCGCCGAGGATGTGCTGCGACACCAGGCTGGTCGCGGCCTTCATGTCGCCGCCCACTCCGGAGGTGTTGTCGCCGTCGTAGAACATCCGCTCGCCGGCGAGCGAGGCCAGGAAGGTCATGACGTCGACCTCCACCTCGGAGCGCCACTTGAACATCTGCTCCTCGAGCGGCACGGGTGCGACGAAGCCGCCGACGTCGCCGCGGCGCTCGATGGTCGCAGTGTCGATGACCGACGAGTGCTGGAGCCGGTACATCGTGACGGCGTGGCAGGCCTCGTGCAGCGCGATCGAGTGCCGCTCGCGGTCGACGTGCTGACCGCCGTCGGGCAGACCGTTCTCCTTGAGCGACTTGGCCTTGATCAGGTCGCGGTACTGCACGGTGTCGCGGCCGTCGCGGATGGCGATGACGAGCGCCTCGTTGACGGCGTCCTTGATCGACGCGCCCGTCGCCTGCGGCCAGATGGTCGCGAGGTTCTCCACCTGCTCCGGCGTCACGTCGTGCTTGATCTTGTCGAGGTAGTTCCGGAACGTGTCGACGCGTCCCTCCTTCGAGGGGTAGCCGACGCGGTAGATGCGGTCGATCCGCCCGGGCCGCAGCAGCGCGGGGTCGAGGGCGTCGGGCATGTTCGTCGCCATCATGTGCAGGATGCGGTACTTCGGAGGCGGCTTGGGTCGCATGCCGAGGGTGCGCCGCAGCACGCGGTTGACGAATCCGCGCGGCTTCTTCAGACCCGACATCTCGGTGAGCAGCGCCTGCAGCGTGCCCATGCCGCCGCCCATGCCGCCGCCGCCGTTCGCGCCGGTCGGGACGAACAGCTGGCGCTGCGCCTCCGCGAAGCGCGTCTCGGCGAGCAGCTGCTGGGTCGACGCCGAGACGTAGTGCGTCCCGTTGCAGCTGTGCAGCGCGGACGCCTCCGCCCAGGGCACGCGCCCCTCCATCGCATCGCGGCGCGCGGCGCTGACGGCGCCGCCGCGGTTGCCGAGGGTGTCGGCCTCGTCGAAGAAGACGATGACGCCGCCGTAGCGCAGCGAGAGCTTGCGCAGCTTGCGGTAGAGGCTCTTGACCTTGAGGACGCCGACCCCGAAGAACATGTTGATGAACGCACCCGGGTCGACGAAGACGTAGGGCTTCCCGGTCTCGCCGGCGACGGCCTCGGCCAGCAGCGTCTTGCCCGTCCCGGGCGGTCCCCACAGCAGGATGCCCCCGGGGACGTAGCCGCCCTTCTCCTCGATCTCCTCCGGGTTCTCCAGGAAGACGACGTTCTCCTTCACGCGCTCGACGACGTGGTCCTGCCCCCAGACGTCGGAGAACCGCGTCTTCACGTCGTCGGGGAAGTAGACGTCGACGCCGCCGCGCGACAGGAAGTAGAAGATCAGCGCGAACTGCGCGACCGCGATGAACAGGTACAGGACGAGCTGGATGATCATCGGCAGCTGCTGGATGAACCAGGCCGGCACCTGGAACAGCGCGACGATCGGCGGCAGCCCGGAGATGGCGGACAGCACCATCGCGACGATCGCGAGCCCGGCCACCCACTTCACGAAGCGGGCGACGCGGAAGCGGGTCCAGGCGCTCCAGCGCCCGGTCAGCTTCTCCGTGCGCTCGAACGCGCGCAGCCACATCTGGTGGTACGACGCGACGTGCTCGGCGAGCAGGAAGTGGATCTGGCGCAGCGCCTCCAGCACGACGAGCACGAGCAGGATCTGGCCGAACCCGGTGAGCGCCACGGTGCGCTCCGCCTCGACGGGCGTCATGAGCGGGTTGCTCGCCAGCTGCGCCCAGATGAGCACGAGGAACATGGCGACGAGGAACACCAGGATCTTCACGCGGTCCCAGAACACCAGCGGCTTGCGGGTGAGCGTCTCGCGGTCGTCGCGCCGGCCGTGGCTCGGCGACACGACCGGGCCGACGGCGTACTCCGGCAGGCCGGAGGGCTCGTCGTCGGCGGCGTGGGGACGGTCGTCAGCCACGGGTGTCTCCCTGGATCGTGTACGACGAGGTCACCGACCGGAT
>JAKOVT010000308.1 GCA_029781935.1 Actinomycetes bacterium
GGCGCAGCGCCTCCGGCGTACCAACGAGGCGCTCTCCGACCTGGTCTTCTCCGACGTCCCCGGCCGCGTGGCGAAGGCGCTGCTCGACCTCGGCGAGCGCTTCGGCCAGCCGATGCCCGACGGCCTGCACGTCACCCACGACATGACCCAGGAGGAGCTCGCCCAGCTCGTCGGCGCCTCCCGCGAGACGGTCAACAAGGCCCTCGCCGACTTCGCCTCCCGCGGGTGGCTGCGTCTCGAGTCGCGCTCCGTCGTCCTCCTCGACGTCGAACGGCTCCAGCGCCGCGCCCGCTGACCGACGCCCTCCTGTTCGATCGATGTGCCCCGCGGTGCGCTAGAAGCACCGGGATCGCCCCAAGCGCCACAGCACGCCCGCTCCCGCCCCGCGGCTTGGGGCGGATCGGGTGCTTCTAGCGCACCCGGGGGCACATTGATCGGGGGTCAGGGCCAGATGAGGCGGACGTCGGGTTCGTGCTCCTCGTTGGTGGCTCCGTCGGTGAGCTCGACCTCGCGGAACCCGTGGCGGGCGTAGAAGGCCCGCGCCGGGCCGTTCACCTGGAACGTCCACAGCTGCACGGTCTCCCAGCCTTCCTCCTCGCCCCGCCGGAGCGCGAGGTCGACGAGCGCGCTGCCGATCCCGTGGCCCTGCGCCCCCGGTACGACGTAGAGCTGGTCGAGCCACCCCGGCGAGAGCGCCATCATCGCGACGACCTCGCCGCCCAGGGTCGCCACCCAGCACTCGGTCGCGGGGACGAGGTGCGCCGCGACCCAGCCGCGCACCTCTGCGTCGTCGTGCGCGCGGCGCACCGAGGGCAGCGCGTCGCTGAACGACGCGATCCAGACCTCGGCCACCGCTCGCGCGTCGTCGGCGCCGGCCCGGCGCAGCTCCAGCACGTCGGACGCGACGGCGGCGTGGGCGCTGGTGGCCCCGACGTCGGATTGCTCGCGGTCGGCCTGCTCGGGGTGCGTCGGCTCGGGGTGCGTCGGCTCGGGGTGCGTCGGCTCGGGGTGCGTCGGCTCGGGGTCCGTCGGCACGGCGTCCGTCGGCACGGGGTCCGCCTGCTCGGGGTCCGTCGGCACGGCGTCCGCCTGCTCGGGGTCCGTCGGCACGGCGTCCGTCGGCACGGGGTCCGAGCCGGCCGGCGCCGCGCCGCTCATGCGTCGTACACGAGGCAGAAGGGGTGCCCGGCCGGGTCGCGGTAGACGCGGAAGTCGCCGCCCTCACCGTCGAGCCGGGTGGCGCCGAGCGCGAGCACCCGAGCCTCCGCGGCGTCGACGTCCTCGACGTGGATGTCGAGGTGCATCTGCTGCGGATGGGCCGGGTCCGGCCACTGCGGCGGGACGTGGTCGGGCGCGAGCTGGAACGCCAGGTGGGGGTGGGCGTCGCGGTCGCCGAGGACGACCCAGTCGTCGTCCTGGTAGCCGATCTGCAGGTCGAGGATGGCGCCGTAGAAGCCGGCCAGGGCGACCGGGTCGGGGCAGTCCAGGACGAAAGCGTGCAACCGACCGATCACAGAAGCCCTCCAGGCCGAGGTCCGAGCAGCCGCCGCCGACGGTCGCCACCGGCGTGGCGGCACGGTCGCGGCGACCGCGCGGACGGATGCCGTCCGTTGCCCGATCCTGTCCGCCCCAACCAGGAAAGGCCGCCGCTTTTCCGGACATGCAGGGCATCCCGGGACGGCGATCGTGGGTCGGGGAGGGCGCGAGCCGGGTGCGGACCGGCCCGGGCGGGCGTGGCCGGGCTGACGCGGCCCGGGCTGACGCGGCCCGGGCGGACGTGGCCGGGGCGGACCGGACCGGGCGAACGGGACCGGGCGAACGGGACCGGATGGTCGGGACCGGTCGGACGGGACCGGTCGGACGGCGACCGGTCGGACGGGGTCAGGGCGCCGGGGTCAGGGCTGGAGGTAGTCGAGCTGGGCGAGGACGGAGAGGCGGGCGGCGGGCCACAGCTCGCGCGGGACGTCGGCGTAGACGACCTCGACGACGTCGTCGGCCGTTCGGGCACCCGAGTCCAGCGCGGCGCGGACCTGGTCGAGGCGCTGCTCGCGGTGCGCGAGGTACGCCGACACGGCCCCGGCCGGATCGAGCAGCGCCGGGCCGTGCCCGGGCAGCACGACGGCCGCGTCGGACGACTCGGCGAGGTCGCGCAGCCGGTGCAGCGAGGAGAGGTAGTCGGCCAGCCGTCCCTCGGGGTGCGCGATCACGGTGGAGCCCCGACCCAGGACCGTGTCGCCGGTGATCAGGGCGCGATCGGCCTCGAGGTGGAACGACAGCGAGTCGTCGGTGTGGCCCGGCGTGGCGACGATGCGGACGGTGAGGTCGCCGACCTCGACGACGTCGCCGTCGGCGAGGCCCTCGTCCCCGAGCCGGTGCGCGGGATCGAGGGCGAGCACGGGCGCACCCACGCGGTGGGCGAGCGCGACCGCACCCTCGGCGTGGTCGGGGTGCCCGTGCGTGAGCAGGATCCGTGTGACCAGCGAGCCCGCGACCTGCCGCTCGATGGCGGCGAGGTGCGACGGCGCGTCGGGCCCCGGGTCGATCACGACGACCTCGTCGTCGCTGCGCACGACCCACGTGTTGGTGCCGTCGAGCGTCATCGGCGAGGGGTTGCGGGCCAGCACGCAGGTCGCGTGCACCGTCACCTGACCGCCGAACCACGGAGCGGTGTCGCCGAGGGGTACGGCGCGGCCGGTCATCCGTCGGTCCCGTAGTCGTCGTAGGTCGCCTCGGCCAGCACCTCGCGGGTGCGGGCGTGCACGAGCCGGACGCCCATGCCGCCCTGCGCGTCGCGGTAGGACTCCGGCATCCGCGGCACGACCGTCACGCCGCGGGCGGCGGCCACGGCGTCGTCGGCCGCGGCGAACCGCGCGAGGAACCGCATCACCGCGAGCTGCGGCGGCCACATCGGCATCCGGCCTTCGGCGTACGCGGTCAGCGCAGCCGCGGGGTTCCACCAGGCCGAGCGCTCGGCCTCGCCGCCCACGTGCCGCGCCTCCTGCCCGTCGGGCTGGACCGCGACGAGGAACCGGGCGTCGAACCGGCGGTCCTCGATCTCGGGCGTGACCCAGTGCGCGAACGGCACGAGCGCCGAGTCGTCGACCACCAGCCCGCGCCGCGCGAGCACGTCCGCGAACGGGGTCTCGTCGCGGAGCAGGGCCGCCCGCTCGTCCTCGAGCGCGTCGTCGTGGGCCGCCGGCCGTCCGGCGGCGTCGACCGCGAGCAGGACGCCGCACTCCTCGAACGTCTCGCGCGCGGCCGCCACCACGACCGCCCGGCCGCGGTCGCTCCAGGTGCGCGCGTCGAGCACGGCGTCGTCGACGCGGCCGGCCGTGGGCACCTCGGCGTCGGTCGGCTCGATCGCGCCGCCGGGGAACACGTGCATGCCCGCGGCGAAGGCCATCGTCGCGACGCGGCGCAGCATGAACACCTCGAGCCCCGGCTCGCCGTCGCGCAGCAGCACCACCGAGGCGGCGTCCCGGGGCAGGGGCGGCGTCCAGACGCCGTCGCCCAGCGCGAGGGAGTCGACGCGCGCCGCCTCCTGCTCGGTCCAGCCCGGGTAGCCCTCGACGTCCGCCACCGTCAGTCAGCGACCTCGGCCACGAGCTCGATCTCGACCGGAGCGTCGAGCGGCAGGACCGCGACGCCGACCGCCGAGCGCGCGTGCACGCCCGCGTCGCCGAACGCGGCACCGAGCAGCTCGCTGGCGCCGTTGACCACGCCGGGCTGCCCGGTGAAGGCGGGGTCGCTCGCGACGAAACCGACGACCTTGACGATGCGCACGACCTTCTCGAGGTCGCCCACGACCGACTTGAGCGCGGCGATGGCGTTGAGCGCGCAGATCGCGGCGAGCTCCTGGGCCCGCTCGGGCGAGACCTCGGCGCCGACCTTGCCCGTCGCGACGAGCGCGCCGGACTGCATCGGCAGCTGGCCCGAGGTGTAGACGTACGAGCCGGTCCGCACGGCCGGCGTGTAGGCCGCCACCGGCGGGATGACCTCCGGCACCGCGAGGCCGAGCTCGAAGAGCCGCTCCTCGACCGTGGCCATCAGCCCTCCAGCGGGCGCTTGAAGTAGGCGACGAGCTGCTCGGCGCTCGGGCCCGGGACCACCGAGACGAGCTCCCACCCGTCCAGGCCCCAGTTGTCGAGGATCTGCTTCGTCGCGTGGATGAGCAGAGGTGCGGTCGCGTACTCCCACTTCGTCATGGGGCCGACCCTAGGCTGTACGCCGCAGCGCCCGCGACCGCGTGCGCCGACCGACGCGCGGGACCCCGGTGCTTCGCCCTACGCTCGACCCCGTGCCGCCCGCTCCCGCCTCCGACTGGCCCGGCGTCCGCCTCCACGTCGTCAGCGGCAAGGGCGGCACCGGCAAGACCACGGTCGCCGGCGCCCTCGCCCTCGCCCTCGCGAGCGGCGGCAAGCGGGTCCTGGTGGTCGAGACGGAGGGCCGCCAGGGCCTCGCGCAGCTGTTCGACGTGCCCCCGCTGCCCTACGAGGAGCGCCGCGTGGCGGTCGCTCCGGGCGGCGGCGAGGTCTTCGCGCTCGCGATCGACCCCGAGGAGGCGCTCGTCGAGTACCTCGAGATGTTCTACAACCTGCGCCGGGCCGGGTCGGCCCTGCGCAAGATGGGCGCGATCGACTTCGCGACGACCATCGCCCCCGGTGTCCGCGACGTCCTGCTCACCGGCAAGGCCAAGGAGGCGGTGCGCCGCAAGAAGGACGGCGTGCCGGTCTACCACTCGGTGGTGATGGACGCGCCGCCCACGGGCCGCATCGCCCGGTTCCTCAACGTCAACACCGAGGTCGCGGGCCTCGCGCGCACCGGCCCGATCCGCTCGCAGGCCGACGACGTCATGGCGGTCATCCGATCGCGGCTCACCGCCGTGCACCTCGTCACCCTGCTCGAGGAGATGCCGGTCCAGGAGACTGTCGACGGTGTGCGCGACCTGCAGCAGGCCGAGCTCCCGGTCGGCGGCGTGATCGTGAACCAGGTGCGCAGGCCGCTCCTCACCCCCACGGCGCAGACCAGGGCGCGCAAGCACAAGCTCGACACCGCGACGATGCTCGCCGACCTCGAGAAAGTCGGCGTCACCACCGGCGGCGGGTGGCTGGCCGGATCGCACGGCGCCGTGAGCGCCGACGAGCTCGTGGCCGCGCTCGCCGACGAGGCGGCCGACCACGCCGAGCGCGTGGCGCTCGAGCAGCGCGGTCGCGACACGATCGAGTCGCTCGCGCGCCCGACGTACGAGATCCCCTTCCTCGCCGACGGCGTCGACGTCGGCGCGCTGTACGACCTCGCGGAGACGCTGCGCGGACAGGGGTTCGCGTGAACCCCCACGACATCGCGCCGCGCAGCCGCACCCTCGACCTCGACGAGCTGATCGACGACCGGTCGATCCGCGTCGTGGTGTGCTGCGGCTCCGGCGGCGTGGGCAAGACCACGACGGCGGCGGCTCTCGCCCTGCGGGCCGCCGACCGCGGCCGGCGCGTCGTCGTCCTCACGATCGACCCGGCGCGCCGGCTCGCCCAGTCGCTCGGCCTCACCGAGCTCGACAACGATCCGCGCCCGGTGCAGGGCGTCCGCGGCACCGGCTCGCTCGACGCGATGATGCTCGACATGAAGCGGACGTTCGACGAGTTCGTCGAGGCCAACGCCGACCCTGAGCGCGCGGCCACGATCATCGCCAACCCCTTCTACCAGTCGCTGTCGAGCTCGTTCGCGGGCACGCAGGAGTACATGGCGATGGAGAAGCTCGGCCAGCTGCGCGGTCGCGCCGAGGCCGAGGGGTCGTGGGACCTGATCGTCGTCGACACCCCGCCGTCGCGTTCGGCGCTGGACTTCCTCGACGCGCCCCGTCGCCTCGGCAGCTTCCTCGACGGGCGGTTCATCCGGATCCTCGCCGCCCCCGCGAAGGCCGGCGGACGCGCGTACATGAAGGTGCTCTCGGCCGGGTTCGGGATGTTCACGTCCGTCCTCACCAAGGTCATCGGCGGCCAGGTGCTCTCCGACGTGCAGACCTTCGTCGCCTCCGTCGACACCCTCTTCGGCGGCTTCCGCCAGCGGGCCGACGAGACCTACGCGATGCTCAAGGCCGACGACACCGCCTTCGTCGTGGTCGCCGCCCCCGAGCGCGACGCGCTGCGCGAGGCGTCGTACTTCGTCGACCGGCTCGAGGCCGACGACATGCCGCTCGCCGGGCTGGTGCTCAACCGGGTGCAGACGAGCGGGGTCCCGGACCTCGACGCCGCGACCGCCACCGCTGCCGCCGCGCGGCTCGAGCAGGGCGCGCGGACGTCGACCACCGCGGCCCTGCTGCGCATCCATGCCGAGCGGGTCGCCACCCTCGAGCGCCAGCG
>JAKOVT010000314.1 GCA_029781935.1 Actinomycetes bacterium
GGGCAGCAGCTCGGGGGCTCGTTCCACGACGGCGGCCGGCACCCGCGCTTCGGCACCCGCAACTTCGTCCTCCCCCTCGAGGGCGGCACCTACGTCGAGGTGGTCGCGGCGCTCGACCACCCGGCGTCGGACAAGGCCCCGTTCGGCCAGGCGGTCCGCCGCCGCGCCGACGACGGCGGCGGCTGGCTCGGCTGGGTGGTCTCGGTCGACGACATCGCTGCGCTGGAGGCCCGCCTCGGCCGCCCCGCCGCAGACGGACACCGCGTGCGTCCCGACGGCTTCGACCTGACCTGGAAGCAGATCGGCGTCACCGACGTCCTCGAGGACCCCTCGCTCCCGTTCTTCATCCAGTGGACGAGCGACCCGGCGCACCACCCCTCGCTCGACGAGCCGGCCCACGTGGCCGCCGTGGCCTGCGAGATCGCCGGCGACAAGGACCGCATCCGCGACTACCTCGGCGGCGAGGTCGACAGCCCCGTCGAGGGCTCGGCCATCGAGTGGGTCGAGGCAGACGAGCCCGGCCTGGTGGCCGTCCACTTCCGCACGTCGAACGGCGACGTCGTCCGCATCGACTGATCCGGCAGGGGGCTCGTGCGGTGACCTGGGACGGCAGGATCCTCCTCACCACCGAGCGCCTCAGCCTGCGGACCTTCCGCCGCGGTGACCTCGACGCCTACTTCGAGCTCAACAGCCACCCCGACGTCTACCGCTGGCTCGGCGGGGAGCCCCTCCCGCGCGCGTGGTCCGACGAGATCGCGGAGTGGGCCAACGAGTGCGTCGAGACCCAGGGCTACGGGCTCGTGGCCGTGGAGCGCACGGCGGACGGCGCCTTCCTCGGCATGACCGGCCTGCACCACCAGGAGTCGTTCCCCGACGACGTCGAGGTGGCCTGGCGTCTGCACCCCGACCACTGGGGCCACGGCTACGCGACCGAGGCGGCGCGCGCGTGGGTGGACCACGGCTTCTCGGCGTGCTCGCTCCCCCGGGTCATCTCGACGACCGACCACGACAACCTGCGCAGCCAGGCCGTCATGCGCAGGATCGGACTGGCCTACGAGCGCGACGTCGTGGTCGTCGACATGGGGAGCACGTTCGACGCCGTGCTGTGGTCGCTGGACCGAGCCGCCTGGGCCGCCCGACGCTGAGGCGTCGGCCCGCCCTGGCGCGGAGTCACCCGTGGGCCGGGCCCTCGTGCGGCAGCGGCGGGGCCAGATGGGTGACCACCTGCAGGCCGAGCGCCACGGCCTGGCCGATGAGCAGCGCGAACAGGACCGTGCCGATGCCGAAGGTGCCGCCGAGCGCCACCCCGATGACCAGAACGACGACCTCGATCATCAGCCGGATCTGCCCGACCGGGCGGCCGGTGCGGTGGTGCAGGCCGGTCATCCAGCCGTCGCGCGGACCGGGGCCGTGGCCGGCGGTGAGGTAGAAGCCGCTGCCCAGGCCGATGGTCGCGATCCCGAGCAGCGACAGGGCCAGCCGGCCCGGCCAGCTGCCAGGTTCCGGCAGCACGTCGTAGGTGATCTGCAGCGCTATCGGGATCACCAGGATGTTGAGCAGCGTGCCGAGCCCCGGCTTCTGCCGCAGCGGGATCCAGAGGAGCAGGACGACGGCGCTCACGGCGAAGGTCAGCCACCCGATGTCCCAGCCGGTGCGCCGCGACAGGCCCTGGGCGAGGACGGTCCACGGGGAGGCCCCGAGGTCCGCCGTCAGCAGGAACGCCTCCCCCGTGCCGAACAGCCAGAGACCGAGCAGCAGGGAGACCATCGACGCCGGCGTCGGAGCCCAGAAGCGCCGCGCCGTCCATCGGGTGCGCGGCACGGTGCGCGCACCCTTGAGGAACGACAGCAGCCGCCGCGACGCCGAGGCCTCGGGCGTCTCGTCGGAGGCGTCGGTCACGGCGGTCACCCTGCCAGCCGTCCGCGGTCCGGGCGCGGGTGTTCCGCCCTTCGGACACGAGCCGTGCCGTGGGGAGCCTGACGTGCCTCTCTCGCGCTCTGGGGCACCTTCATGAAGGTCAGGCGGGGGCGAGGAGGGAGTCGAGGGCCTTGCGGATGCGGGTGGTGCTGATCGGGTAGGGGGTACCGAGCTGCTGGGCGAAGAGGTTCACCCGCAGCTCCTCGATCATCCAGCGCACCGCCTGAGCGCGGTCCGACTCGCGCTCGGCGGGATGCAGCAGCGCCAGCACCTCGTGCCACTCGTCGGTGATCGCCTCGATCTCCCGCTGCCGGACGAGGTCGCGGCCGGTGTCCTGCGGCGCGGTCTCGATCCGACGCAGAGCGGCGCGCAGGTAGCGGGCGAGGTCGGGCAGCCGCGCGACGCCGACCACGGTGATGAACCCGTCCGGGAGCAGGGCGTCGACCTGCGCCGCGACGTCGGCGCGCATCTCCGCGAGCCGGGGGGACGCGACGTGGTCGAGGCCGGTGCGCGCCTGGGTCGCGAGATCGAGCGCGGTGGCGGCACGGCGTACAGCCGACAGCAGGGCGTCGCCGAGGCCGTCGGCCGCGGCCTCGGCGCACCGGTCGTACGCCGCCCGCGTGTAGGGCAGGCCGTCGTGGAAGCCCGCCGCCGAGCCGGTGGCGGCGTCCTGGGCAGCGGCGTGGTCGACCGCAGCGTCGAGGCAGGCCGTGAGCGCGTCCTCCACGAGCAGCGGCACCGACCCGTGCGGCGCCCCTCCGAGGGCGAGCTTCTCGCGCGTGTCGAGGACGCCGACGACGTAGCGCAGCGGCGGTGTCGTCGCCAGCCGCAGCAACCGGCGCACGCCGCCGCGCATCGCGAGCCGCTGCTCGTCGCGGGTCACCAGCACCCGCAGGTCGACGGACCCGCCCCGGTCGACGAGCGCCGGCCAGCCGCGCACGACGTGCTCGCCGTGCGTCTCCTCGACGCTGGTGGGGACACCGTCGTCCGGGAACTGCGTGAGGCCCGGGCTCTCGATCGACCGCGACGCGTGCGAGATCGTCTCCTGCACCGCCGGGGCCAGCTCGCGCTGCAGCACTGCGACGTCCTTGCCCTCGCCCAGGACGGCACCCGCCTCGTCGAGCACCCGGACGTTGACGCGCAAGTGGTCGGGCAGCGACTCCGGAGCCCAGGCGTCGTAGGGCACCACGACGCCGGTCATCCGGGTGAGCTCGTGGCCCAGCGCCTCGAGCAGGCCGCGGTCACCGGGCTGCAGTCGGGGGAGCACGGCACGCGCGGTGTCGGGCACCGGAACGAACGAGGTGCGCACGTTCTTCGGCAGACCGCGGATCAGGGCCGTGACGACCTCCTCCCGCCGGCCGGGCACCTGCCAGAGGAAGTCCTCCGGGTGGACCTGGGGCAGCAGCGCTACCGGGAGGTCGACCGTGATGCCGTCGGTGCGGCTTCCGGGCTCGAAGGCGTAGGTGAGCGGGAGCTCGGCGTCGAACGCGCCGAAGGTCCAGCGCCTCGGGAACGCGTCGTCGACGTCCTCGTCCTGGCGCACGAGCAGGTCGCGCGTGTAGGTGAGCAGCTCGGGGGAGCTGCGCCGCGCGGCCTTCCACCAGCGGTCGAACGAGCGGGCGTCGGTGACGTCGGTGGGCACCCGCGCGTCGAAGAACGCCAGCAGCTCCTCGTCGTCGACGAGCAGCCCACGACGGCGTACCCGGTCCTCGACCTCGGCGACCTCGGCGACGAGCCGCTCGTTGTCGCGCACGAAACGGTGGTGGCTGTCCCACTCCCCCTGCACGAGCGCGTGGCGCAGGAACAGGTCGCGCGACACCACGGGGTCGATGCGCGAGTACTGCACGCGCCGCCCGACGACGAGCGGTACGCCGTACAGCGTGACGCGCTCGTCGGCCACGACCGCACCCCGCTTCTTCGACCAGCGCGGTTCGGAGTAGGTGCGGACGACGAGGTCGCCCGCCACCTTCTCCACGTCGAGCGGGTCGATGCGGGCGACCACACGACCGAACAGGCGCGAGGTCTCCACGAGCTCGGCCACCATCGCGAACGCCGGCGGCTTGCGCGCCAGGGCTGATCCGGGATGGATGGCCCAGCGCGCGCCACGGGCGCCGAGGTAGTCGCGTCGCGACTGGTCGTAGGACCCCACGTGGCTGAGCAGCCCCGACGCCAGCGCGCGGTGCACGGCGTCGGGCGCGGCCGAAGGGTGCGGCACGGGGATACCGAGCTCCTTGCACGTCTGCCGCAGCTGCGAGTGGACGTCCTGCCACTCGCGCACGCGCAGGTAGTGCAGGAACTCGTCGCGGCAGGTCCGCCGGAACTGGTTGCCCGACAGCGCCTTCTGCTGCTCGCGCAGGTGGTTCCACAGCCCGAGGTAGGAGAGGAAGTCGCTCGTCGGGTCGCGGAACCGCGCGTGCAGCTGGTCGGCCTGCGCCTGCTTGTCGACGGGGCGCTCGCGCGGGTCCTGGATCGAGAGCGCGCTGGCGATGACGAGCAGCTCGGCGACGGCGCCCTCCTTCTCCCCCTCGAGGACCATCCGGCCCAGGCGCGGGTCGAGCGGCAGCCGCGAGAGCCGACGGCCGATCTCGGTGAGGCGCAGCTCCTTCTCGGGCCGCAGGGCCCCGAGCTCGCGGAGCAGGTCGACGCCGTCCTTCACCTGCCGCGAGTCCGGCGGCTCGACGAAGGGGAACCGCTCGATGTCGCCGAGCCCGAGCGCGGTCATCTGCAGCACCACCGACGCGAGGTTGGTGCGCAGGATCTCGGGTTCGGTGAACTCCGGCCGCGCGAGGTACTCCTCCTCGGAGTACAGCCGCACGCAGATGCCCTCCGCCACGCGGCCGCAGCGGCCGGCGCGCTGGTTCGCCGACGCCTGCGAGATCGGTTCGATCGGCAGCCGCTGCACCTTGAGGCGCGACGAGTAGCGGGAGATGCGTGCGGTGCCCGGGTCGACGACGTACCGGATGCCCGGCACGGTCAGCGACGTCTCCGCGACGTTCGTCGCGAGCACCACGCGGCGCCCGCCGTGCGCCTCGAACACACGATGCTGCTCGGCGGCGGAGAGCCGGCCGTAGAGCGGCAGGATCTCGGTGTCGCGCAGGCTGAGACCGCGCAGTGCGTCGGCGGTGTCCCTGATCTCCCGCTCGCCCGACAGGAACACGAGGATGTCGCCGGGAGCCTCTCGCGCGAGCGATGCCACGGCGTCGCAGACGGCCTGCACCTGGTCGCGGTCGTCGCCCTCGTCGACGCCGTAGGGCTCGTAGCGGACCTCCACCGGGTACGTGCGACCGCTCACCTCCACCACAGGGCAGTCCCCGAAGTGCTCGGAGAACCGGACGGTGTCGATGGTGGCCGACGTGACCACGACCTTGAGGTCGGGCCGCTTCGGCAGGATCTCCTTGAGGTAGCCGAGCAGGAAGTCGATCGTGAGACTGCGCTCGTGGGCCTCGTCGATGACGATCGTGTCGTAGCGCTCGAGCAGCGGGTCGTTCTGGATCTCGGCGAGGAGGATGCCGTCGGTCATCACCTTGAGCAGCGTGCGGTCGCTCGAATGGTCGGTGAAGCGCACCTGGAAGCCGACTGCGTCGCCGATCTCGACGCCGAGCTCATCCGCCACCCGGTCGGCCACCGCACGCGCCGCGATGCGCCGCGGCTGGGTGTGGCCGATCTGGCCGACGATGCCGCGCCCGAGCTCGAGCAGGATCTTGGGCAGCTGCGTGGTCTTGCCGCTGCCGGTCTCGCCGGCCACCACCACGACCTGGTTCTCGCGGATCGCCTCGGCGATGTCGTCGCGCCGTGCGCTCACGGGCAGGTCGGGGTAGGCGATCTCCGGTACGCCGGCCCGGCGCGCTGCGACCCGCGCCTCGGCCTTCTCGACCTCCACGGTCAGCTGCTCGACCGCGTGCGCGCGCTGCTGCGGGTCCGTCGTACGCCGCAGGCTGTCGAGCCGGCGGTCGAGCCGGCTGCGGTCGCGGAGCATCACCAGCTCGAGACGCTGCCGCAGCGCCAGCACGTCGGGCCCGTCGGGCACGTGCGGCCGCGGCCTGCCCGACGGACCGTCGCCGGAACGGGGCTTCCCTGCGCTCCGGCCGCGTCGCGGTCGATGCGCGTCGTTCTCGCCGGGCGAGCGACCGCCTGCTCGTCCGTCGCTGCGCGGGTCGCGCGACGACGACGGCTGATCGGACATGGCCCGATCAGGATAGGCGGCGTGCCAGGTCCGGCTCGACGTCGTAACCGGTCAGCCCCGCTGCTCTGGGCCCGGCGCGCCGCGCGAGCGACCGCAGCGCGGCCCGCAGCGAGACCGGCTCACCTGGTCGTGCCGCCACTGGTGCGCAGCGACGGCGGGTAGATCGTCTCCTGCCGGCCGAGCATCGCGGCGTACTGCGCGATGCGTCGGGCCCGGGTCTCCGGCTTCTTCGCGGTCGCGACGCGGTGCAGGACGGCGAAGCGGTTGCGGGAGTCGAGACCGTCGAAGAAGGCGCGGGCGCCGGGCACGGAGTCGAGCGCGGCCACGAGGTCGTCGGGCACCTGCACCGTGCTGGGCGGGTCGTACGCCGCATCCCACCGGCCGTCGGCCCTGGCCCGCTCCACCTCGGCGAGGCCCCTCGGCGTCATCCGTCCGTCGGCGATGAGCCGCTCCGCGTGCTCGCGGTTCACCTTCGACCAGATGCTCCGCGCGCGACGCGGCGTGAACCGCTGCAACCAGGTGCCCGGCTCGTCGCCACGGCGCTTCTGCCCGTCGATCCAGCCGTGCGCGAGCGCGACCTGCAGCGCCTCGGCGTACCCGATGCCGTCGAGGCCCGATCCTGCCTTGGGGATGCGCATCCAGACGCCGTCGAGCGAGTCGCCCCGCCCCTGGATCCAGGCGGCGAACTCCTCCGTCGTGGCGAAGGCGCGCCTCTCGTCGCTGTCCACGCCCGGAGTATGGCGCGGAGCACCGACGCACCGGCCGCGCCGCGACCCGGTTCTCGATGGTGCGGACCGGGTCCATGAGGTGCGGCGGGCTCCGCATCCTGGCCGCCGAGGGACGTCGGCCGGAGTGGGCAGCCGGACCAGGTGGCGGCGTCGGCGAGCGGGACGCTAGACCGTCCCGCTCGCGGCCGGTCCGGCGGCGCCCATCGAGCCCGCCCGCCCGAAGCCCCACGAGATCACCCCGATGACCCAGGCCATGCCGATCAGCCCACCGAGGTACAGGTTCATGGCCCCGCCGGGTGCGAGGAAACCGCTCTCGCCGAAGACGGTCACGGTCTCGACGGCCTGCTCGACCAGGAACAGCACGCTGAGCCATCCCAGCCAGCGCGGGATCGTCGGCGCCGCGCCGAACGCGAGCGGGACGAAGGCCGCCGCCATCGTCATCGTCGAACCGTTGACGATCGGCCCCCAGTACTGCGGGATGTCGAAGAGGGTGCGAGCCGTCGTCGGGTCGAGCCCCTGGGGGTGCAGCGCCATCCCCGCCCAGAACCAGGCTTGCACCTGTCCTGTGATGACCCAGCCGAGCAGACCGCCGAAGAAGACGTAGCGGTGCGGCGTGGGGAGCAGGTGAGCGACCATGGCTCCGAAGACCGTGAGCGCGAGCGCAGCGAACGTCGCCGTCCACGCGTACGCCTGCGCCCTGGTCGCGTTGTCGGTGAACCAGCTGACGATCTCGTCCCCGCTGGACTCCACGGTGGGCACCGAACTGCCCAATGCGGTGAAGCTGGCGACATAGAAGAGGATCCAGCCCGCACCGGACGCGAGCAGGACTACGGGTGCCTTCTTCATCGGGCGGCTCCCCTGGTTGCACGCGCGGCACATCCCTGCGTCGCACCGTGTCGGCTCACCCTAGCCGTCGAAGACGTGACCGCGCCTCGTCCGAGGGACTGGTCGAGGGCCTCGCTGCTGGGTCACGAGCACGACGACGCCGCCGCGCACGGGTTCAGGCCGCGCCGATCTGCTCGCGGAGCTCCGCCACTCCGACGTTGGCCCAGTGACGGGTACCGCGTCCCTGCTCGTCGCAGTGGACGATGTGGAACTGCTCGATGTCCACCGGGCGTCCGGCGGCCGGCACCCCGAACATCGGCGCACCGGTGTGGGTGCCCGTCATGCGGACCCGGACGGCCACGGCGCGGCCCTCCGCGACGATGTCCTCGACGCTCGCGACCAGGTCGGGCATGGCGGCGCGGAACATGGTGATGGCGGCCTTGAGATGGTCGCGGAAATCCGCCTCGCCCGGCTCGAACGGGTGGCGGTCCACTGCGTCGACGGCGAGGGACTCGTCGACGACCTCGAGGTGTCCCTGGCCGAAGCCTTCGACGAACACACGGCGGACGATGGCCTTGTTGCGCTCCAGCGGGTCCATGCGAGCCTCCTCCATATTTCGTTCCAGTGGGCCTGGAATGATTATCTTGTACAGTGGCCCCGATGTCTGGACCTGTCAAGAGACGCCCGTACACCTCGGCGCTGCGAACCGAGCAGGCTGCCGCGACCCGGGCACGCATCCTGGAGTCCGCGCGCGCGCTGTTCGTCGGCCAGGGCTATCCCGCGACGACGCTGCAGCAGGTGGCCGAGCAGGCGGGAGTCGCCACCGACACGGTGCTCCACGTGTTCGGGAGCAAGAAGGGCCTGCTGAAGTCCGTTCTCGACGTGACCATCGGGGGCGACGACGCTCCTGTCCCGGTCCTGGAGCGCGAAGGTCCGCAGGCGATGCGGCGCGAGACCGACCAGCGGCGGCAGGTCGCCATGCTCGCCGCGGGCATGTCCGAGCAGCTCGAGCGGGTCCGACCCGTGGACGACATCCTGCGCTCGGCAGCGCTCGTCGATGCCGATGCCCACGCGCTCCGCGACGATCTGCAGTTCCGGCAACGTCGCGCGGCCATGGCCCAGGTGGCCGCCTGGATCGCCGCGAACGGCGAGCTCAAGGACGCCATGAGCGTGGATGCGGCGTCCGACGTGATCTGGACGCTGACCAGCCCGGAGGTCCATCAGCTGCTGCGGGACGGGTGCGGCTGGGACGCCTCGCAGTACCGGGAGTGGCTGGCCGCCACGCTCGAGTCCACGCTGCTCCCGGTGCGACCCCGCGGCCGGCGGACGGCCCGCCCCTGACCGACGGGGTGGGGCGCTCGGGCGGCGCCCGGGAGGTCAGACCGCCGGGCCCTCGCGCAGCCAGGGGCGCGGTGCGACCGGGTCGTCGAGCTCGAGCTCGCGGGCCACGCGGTGGCCGTCGAAGACCGCCTCCGACGGCATGCGCGGCGCGGCGGCGTCGCCGACGAGCAGCAGCTTCTCGATGCCCGCGGCGCGCAGGCGCTCGGGGTCCGACGCCAGCTCGCGGTGGAGCGTGTCGTCGCTGTGCTGCTGCGTCACGAGCACGACCCCGTCGGCGGGGAGCTGCCAGGCGTCGCCGTACTCCGTCTCGCCCGACACCGTGCCCTCGTCGATCGAGAGCAGCAGGTGGCCGGTCGCGAACGCGATGCCCAGGCCGTGCAGGTGCCGGCGCAGCATCTCCCCTTCGAGCGCGAGGTCGGAGGTCGGCGAGACACGCGGCAACGAGGTGACCAGGGTGACGTCGTACCCCTCGAGCCGCAGCAGCTCGGCCATGCCGGGGCCGACGTAGTAGCCGTCGGTGTCGTAGACGACCACGCGCTGGCCGGTCGGCCGCTCGCCGGCCATCACGCGCTCGGGCGTGAGCGCCCTCGCGGCGCCGGCGATCCGCTCCTCGCGATAGGGCTGCGTGCCGTCGGCGGTCCACGACGAACCGGTCGCCACGATCACGGTGTCGGCGCCGTAGTCGAGGACGTCGGAAGCGGTGAGCCGACGCCCGAGCACGACCTCGACGTTGGGCAGCTTCGACAGGCCGACCGCGCGATGGTCGACGACCCGTCCCCAGTCGCCGAGCGTCGGCAGGCGACGGGTCCAGCGCATCTTGCCGCCGAGCTCGGTCCCGGCCTCGACGAGGTGCACGGCGTCGAACCCGCGCCGTCCCAGCACCATCGCGCACTCCATGCCCGCGGGCCCGCCGCCGACGACGAGGATCGCCCGCGAGGGGTCGGCCGGCGGATCGAAGCGCTCCGGGTGCCAGCCGCGGCGGTACTCCTCGCCCGCGGTCGCGTTCTGGATGCACGAGACGTGACGGAAGGTCTCCGAGCGGAGGATGCACAGGTTCGCCCCCGTGCACTCGCGGATCTCGTCGAGGCGGCCCTCGCGGATCTTCTGCGGCAGGAAGGGATCCGCGATGGCGGGCCGTGCGGCGCCGATGAGATCGAAGGCGCCGCTGCGGATCACCGCCGCCATGGTGTCGGGGTTGGTGTAGCGACCGACGCCGACGATCGGCTTGCCGGTCGCCTCGCGCACCCGCGACGTCCAGGGCAGCTGGTGCCCCTCGGGGTAGTAGCGCGACGTGCCCGAGTCCTCCGGCCAGCCGCCCACGTTGACGTCGAACAGGTCGACGACCGGATCCATGATCCGCACGAACTCGAGCATCTCGTCGGCGTCGAGCCCGAGCAGCTCGTCGCCCGGCGCGATCGCGTTGCGGATCGCGACGGCGCAGTCGTCGCCGACCGCCGAGCGCACCCTCTCGACCGTCTCGTACTGGAACCGCGCGCGGTCGCGCAGCGAGCCGCCGTAGCCGTCGCTACGCCGGTTCGTGAACGGCGACAGCATCTGGGTCATGAGGTAGCCGTGGGCGCCGTAGACGTAGACGATGTCGAAGCCGACATCGCGCGCCCGCTTCGCCGCCTCGACGAAGTCGCGCTGGATCCGCGCGATGTCGTCGAGCGTCATCTCCCGCGGCAGGCTCGAGTACCGCCACTCGCCGCCGACCTGGCTCGGCGCCACGCGGGCGTAGCGGCTCTCGCCGTTCAGCGACTCGCCTCCGCCGTGGTAGAGCTCGATGCCGGCGAGCGACCCGTGCTCGTGGATCGCGTCGGCCACGAGGCCCAGCCGGCGCGCGTCCTCGTCGAGCCAGATGTCGGACGCGACGGCGAAGGTCTCGTCGGCGTCGGGCGACACGGGCGCGTAGTCGGTGCAGACCCCGCCCCAGCCGCCCTCGGCCTTGATGCCGCGGAAGGCGGCGTGGGTGCGCGGCTTCACCGCACCGAAGCCGGTCGCGTGCGGCACCTGGTAGAAGCGGTTGGGCAGCGTCTTCGGGCCGATCCGCACCGGCTCGAAGAGGATCGCGTGCCTGGGGTCCATGCCGCTCACGACGGGCCGGCCTTCCGGGAGGGCGGGACTCCGTCCCGCCTGACTGTTCAGTCAGGACCCTGTTCCTACCACCCCGGAACGCGGTCGCGGCCCCGAACGCACGGGAGCGCTCGGCCGATCCGGCCGGGCGCTCCGCATGAGCTGATGGGGGGCGGCTGGGGCCGCCCCGGTGGGATCAGTCGTCCCAGGGACCGTAGTCGTCCATGGCACTACCTCGTTCCTAGCAGCGGTCCGGATGAGCGTCGTCGCTCGCTCGGACCTGGGGACCCATGGGGAGGAATCACCTCACGGCAGTCGGTCGCGGGTCGTCCTGCCCGCCTCTCGGGGCGGGTCGTACGCCGTTTCTATCGGCGGCGGACACCTCGAACATGACACCGACGTTACGGTCAACGGTAGCGGTGCCCCCACCTGTTCCCCAAACGAGATCTGAACTTCTGGTGACGGATTCGCTACGGAGCGTCACCGATGTGGCCGCTCCGTGCTCAGGACTGCTCCGAGAGGGCGGTCTGCGGCCGCGGCGCCCCCCAGCGGTCCCGCACCCCGTCGGACGCACCGACCCGTCCCGCGACCCCTGTCGGACCGTCGGAGGCCGGGGCTAGGGTCCCCCTGATCCGGCGCCTCGAGGCGCCCACCGCGCTCGGGAGGCGGCATGACCGACGGTTCCACGACCCAGGGCAGGGGCGCGCACGTCCTGGCCATCGGCACCCGCAAGGGGCTGTGGATCGCCCGCAGCGAGGACCGGCGCACCTGGACCCTCGACGGCCCGCACCTGCTCATGCAGGAGGTGGCCGCGGTGGCCTGGGACACCCGGCGCTCCCCCGCCCGCCTGCTCGTCGGCACGATGTCGTGGCACTACGGGCCGACCCTCATGTGGACCGACGACCTCGGCGCCTCGTGGCACGAGACGGGCAACGGCGCGATCGCCTTCCCCGACGACACCGGGACGGCACTGGGCCGGGTCTGGCAGCTGCAGCCCGACACCGCCGAGCGCCCCGACGTCGTGTGGGCCGGCTGCGAGCCGACCTCGCTGTGGCGCAGCGACGACGGCGGCGAGACCTTCGCGCTCGTGCGCGGCCTGTGGGACCACCCGCACCGGTCGCAGTGGGCCCCCGGCTTCGGTGGCGCGGCGGTCCACACGATCCTGCCCGACGCGTCGTCGCCACGGGTCACCGTGGCCATGAGCACGGGCGGCGTCTACGTCAGCGACGACGGCGCGACCGGGTGGACGCCGCACAACCGTGGGATCTCGGCGAAGTTCTTCCCCGACCCCTACCCGGAGTTCGGGCAGTGCGTGCACAAGGTCGCCGTCGACGCCTCCGGGCCGCAGCGGCTCTACGCGCAGAACCACCACGGGGTCTACCGCAGCGACGACGCCGGCGAGAGCTGGACCTCGATCGCCGACGGGCTGCCCAGCGACTTCGGCTTCTTCGTGCTGTCGTCCCCGACGACGCCGGGCACCGCGTGGGTCATGCCGCTCGAGGCCGACGAGCGCCGGATCCCGGTCGGGGGACGGATGCGCCTGCACCGCACCCGCGACGCCGGCGGGACCTGGACCGAGCTCGGCGAGGGCGGGCTGCCCGACGAGTGCTTCACCGTGGCGCTGCGCGACGCCGCGTGCGTCGACTCCGCCGATCCGACGGGCGTCTACGTCGGCACCCGCGACGGCGTCGTCTACGCCAGCCCCGACGAGGGCGACCACTGGCAGGTCGTGGCCGATCACCTCCCCGACGTGCTGTCGGTGCGCGCAGCCGTGCTGCCGTGACCGACGGCGTCACCGTCCGGCTGCCCTCGGCCCTCGCCGACCTGGCCGGCCGCCGGTCGTTCTCGCTGTCGCCGGCGCCGGCCGACGTGGCCGCCCTGCTCGACGAGGTGGAGGCGACCAACCCGGCGCTGGCCCGACGGATCCGCGACGAGACCGGCGCCGTGCGCCGCTTCGTCAACGTCTACGTCGACGGCGACGACATCCGCCACACCCAGGGCACCGCGACGCCGTTGCGCCCGGGCGCCGAGGTGCACGTCCTGCCGTCCGTCGCCGGCGGCTGACGGGCGGCTGACCGGCGTGCCCGGTCCCGTGCGCCGCCGCGTCCGTGCCACCATGCGGGCATGAGCCCCGACCCGCGCCCGCGTTGGGGTACGGCGTCCGATCTCTCCCGCGTGCTGCCCACCGGCACCGCGCAGCCCGACGGATCGGCACCAGCCCCCGAGCCGGTACCGGCGGTCCGCGACCTGCCCGTGGGCGTGGTCGTCGCATCGCCGCCCAAGCCCCGACCGAGCGCGAAGCCGCTCGGCGGCCTGCGCCTCTCGCTGCCGGCGCGCATCGCCGTGGGCATCGCCCTGGTGGCTGCGGTGGGCTTCATGGTCTGGAACGCCTGGCAGAACCTCGTCGGCTAGCGCGTCCCCGGCGGTTCGGACCGCGGCCGGTCGAGCGGGCCGACGTCGTCGTACGCCGTCGCGGGTCGCGGCCGGCTGCGCGATCGCAGGCCGCGCTCGACCCGGCCGCGCTCCTTGTCCTGCATCATCGCGCGGTCCGCGCGGTCGATGATCGCGGCGGCATCGTCGCCCGGGATCGCGAGGATCGCACCCACCGAGATCGACATCCGCGAGGCGCCGTCGGGGCGCAGGATGCCGGCCACCGAGCGACGGCAGCTCTCCTCGATCGCGTGCAACGAGGCCTCGTCGGGCACCCGGTCGACCATGATGACGAACTCGTCGCCGGACAGCCGCGCGACGAGATCGTTGCGCCGGACCGCGCTCTGCAGGGCCTCTGCGATCTCGATGAGGACCGCGTCGCCGCGAGCGTGACCCCAGGTGTCGTTGAGCACCTTGAGCTCGTCGACGTCGCAGAAGACCAGCCCCACCTTGTCGTCGGCGGTGGCGTCGCGGCCCAGCCGGTCGGTGAGGCGACGCAGCATCTCGTCGCGGTTCACCACGCCGGTGAGGGCGTCGTGGCTCGCGCGGTGGTCGAGCTCCCGTCGGATCGCCATCTCCTCGGTGACGTCGCGC
>JAKOVT010000325.1 GCA_029781935.1 Actinomycetes bacterium
GAGTCGGTCATCTCGCCGTCGAGGTAGGCGGACACGGCGTCGAGCACCTCGCCGCACGGGGTGTCGTGGTGGTTCCCGCAGCTCATGACCCCTCCTCCGCCGGGACCAGGCCGCGCTCGCGCGCGTAGTCCTCGAGCAGCTCGCGCAGCTGCTTGCGGCCGCGGTGCAGCCGCGACATGACGGTACCGATCGGAGTGCCCATGATCTCGGCGATCTCCTTGTAGGCGAAGCCCTCGACGTCGGCGAGGTAGACCGCGATGCGGAAGTCCTCGGGGATGGCCTGCAGCGCCTCCTTCACGTCGGAGTCGGGCAGGTGGTCGAGCGCCTCGGCCTCCGCGGAACGCAGACCGGTCGAGGTGTGGGCCTCGGCCCGCGCCATCTGCCAGTCCTCGACGTCGTCGGAGCTGGACTGCAGGGGCTCGCGCTGCTTCTTGCGGTAGCCGTTGATGAACGTGTTGGTGAGGATCCGGTACAGCCACGCCTTGAGGTTCGTGCCGTCCTGGTACTGGTGGAAGGCCGCGAAGGCGCGCACGAACGTCTCCTGCAGGAGGTCCTCGGCGTCGGCGGGGTTGCGCGTCATCCGCAGGGCGGCGGCGTAGAGCTGATCGAGGTAGGGCAGGGCGTCGCGCTCGAAACGGGCGCTGCGCTGCTCGTCGGTCTCGACGACGGTCTCGGGGGTGGCGCTCTGGTCGGGGTCCATCACGGTCGAGCGTAGTGGCAGCGACGCTCCCCCGACCTGCTCGGGCAGGTCGAGCGGGGTGGTGGATCGGACGAGCACGCGGTCCCCTCTCGCAGACGGTCGGTCGCACGCGTCAACGCCGCGGGTGGGCGGCTCATTCCCCGCGGGCCAGCGCCACGGCGCGCAGCGCCGCCTCGAGCAGGTACGGCGCGGGGTCCTCGCGGGTCGAGCGCAGCGCGTGGTCGGCCCCCGGTACGGCGACGACCTCGGCCCGCGGGACCCGGCGCAGCACCTCGCGCAGCTCGGCCGCGGTGCCGAACCCGTCGCGCTCGCCCTGGGCCACGACGGTCGGCAGCGCGAGAGCCGCGGGCGCGGTCAGCTCCGGCCGCCGCTTCGCGAGCGCCCGGGCGTGCTTGTCCGCGTCGCCGCGGGCGGCGGGGGGCACCAGCGGGAAGGCGAGGAGCAGCACGCCCGCGGCACCCACGTCGCCGGCGGTGCGGCAGGCCACGCGCGCACCGGCGCTCCGACCGCCGACGACGACCGGCAGTCGGGCCGAGGCGCCCACGACGGACCGCAGGCCCGCCAGGACGGCCGTCCACGCCACGTCCAGGGTCGGCGGCGCGGTGGCGACCCTGCGCCCGGCCAGCACCCACGGCTGGTCGACCAGGGCGACCGACACCCGGTGGGCCGGCAGATCGCGCGCGAGCCCCAGCAGGTCGGCGGTGTCGGTGCCGCGCCCGGCCCCGTGGCCGAGCACCAGGAGCGCCCGCGGCCGCGACGCCCGCACGTGGTGCACGCGCGCGTCGCCCAGCGGCGTCGGGACGTCGATCGACTCCACCGTCGCCCCCGTCAGAACAGCGCGTCGTCGGGCTCGGCGGCCAGCGGCTCGACGAGCTCGGGGCCGTTGTTGCGCACCGCGTTGACCGCGGTCGACACCGGGTAGGCGTCGAGGCGGCCGGGGGCGGCCGGCACGAGCAGCGACGTGAGGTCGCTGGTGGTCCCGTCGATCGCGGGATCGAGCCACTGCGCCCAGCGGTCCGGCTCGACGAACATCGGCATCCGGTCGTGGATCATGCCGACGGCGTCCTCGGCGGTGGTGGTGAGCACCGTGGTGGTCATCAGCCAGGCGTCCGGATCGCCGTCCTCCTTGCTCGGGTCGCGCCAGAGCTCGTAGAGACCGGCCATGGCCAGCACGCCGCCGTCGGCGGGGTGGATGAAGAACGGCTGCTTCAACGGCTTGCCGTTCTTGCCCTTCGGCCCGTCCTGCGGCGTGTACCACTCGTAGTAGCCGTCGGCCGGCAGCAGGCAGCGCCGCTTGGCGAAGGCCCGCTTGTACGCCGGCTTCTCCGCGACCGTCTCCATCCGCGCGTTGATCATCCGCGAGCCGATCGACGCGTCCTTGGCCCACGAGGGCACCAGACCCCACCGGACGACCGCGAGCTCGCGCCGGGGCGCCGCCGCCTTGTCCTCGCGCGGAGCACGGTCCATCACGGCGTACACCTTCTTGGTGGGCGCCACGTTGTAGTCGGGCTCGAGCGTCTCCTCGGGCCGCGCCACGACCTCGAACTCCTCCACGAGGTCGTCGGGGTTCCTGCTCGCCGCATACCGACCGCACATGACGCCATCCTGCCCGCCGCACGCGCTCCCGTCGCAGAGACCCCGGGCCTCGGAGGTGGGATGATGGGTGGGCACCGAGAGGGGGTGACGAGATGCCCTCAGGATGGACGCCCGACGCCCGTCACGACGCTCGGACGGCGTTCCTCTTCGACCCTCGCCGCACGCCCGAGCACGGACGTGATCCCGCCGCGGCGCGCGAGCGTCACCGCACGCACAGCCGTCGCACGGCCCACCGGGCCGCCCGACACCAGCACGCCATCGCACGCGGCTGACCTGGCAGCCGCTCCCTCGCGCCGTGACGCCGTCGCGGCGCACTCCGCACGAGCGCCGGAGGAGGGATCGTCATGAGACCGACGAGGCTGCTGGCCTTCCGCGAGCACTACGACTGCTCGCACGGCCACGTGCTCGACGTCTGGGTACGGCCGCGCGCCCCCGGCGCCGTCGTCGACCCGCTGCGCCGCTGCCCGACGTGCGACACGCTCTTCGTGATCACCCGCGAGGCGCCGCCGCCGGCGCCCGTGCGCCCCGGGCTCGAGCACGACGACGACAGCTGTCCGAACTGCCGTACGCCGCTGTCCCAGAGCCATGAGTACCCCATGCTGCCCCGCTGCCCCGAGTGCGCGGAGCGGATCGGCACCTGGCTCGCGGAGGGGCCGGACCTGCCGGCCTCGGCTGCGAGCGTGGTGCGCTGCTGGGCGGTGAGCCCGGCGGTGATCGATCTCCGCGACCCCGTCGCCGCGCCGGCGCACCGTGCGCGCGGCGACGCGCGGGTCGCCGCCTCCCGGTGAGCCTCACGGGAGAACGAGCACGGCGACCGCGTCCTCGTGCACGCCGCCGAGCCGCACGCGGCCGTCGTGCTCGCGCACGAGCGCGTCGCCCGGCACCAGCACCGCGGCCGCGGGTCTGACGCCGTACGCCGGAACGGCGAGGAGCCGACCGAGCCGCTCCACTACGCTCGCCTCCGTGGCAGACGACCATCCTTGGCCGGCACCCGTGGCCGCCGCGCCCGTGCGCGCGGTCGTCGAGGTGCCGGGCTCCAAGTCGCTGACGAACCGCGCGCTGCTCCTCGCCGCCCTCTCCGACGCGCCGTCGACGGTGACCGGGGCGCTCCGCGCGCGCGACACGATCCTCATGGGACGCGCGCTCGCCGCGCTCGGCACCGGGCTCGAGGGCCTCGACGCCGACGGCCCGGTCCGCGTGACGCCCGGGGAACTGCGTGGCCCCGCCCACGTCGACTGCGGCCTGGCCGGCACCGTCATGCGCTTCGTACCGCCGGTGGCCGGGCTGGCGCACGGAGACGTGCGGTTCGATGGCGACCCCCGGGCCCGCGTGCGCCCGATGGACGTCGTCATCGCCGCGCTCGAGCAGCTCGGCGTGGAGGTCGACGACGACGGCCGCGGCACGCTCCCCTTCACCGTCAAGGGGACCGGCGCGGTGCGCGGCGGCGCCGTCGAGGTCGACGCCTCGGCCTCGAGCCAGTTCGTCAGCGCGCTGCTGCTCTCCGGCGCCCGGTTCGACCACGGCGTCACCGTCGCGCACCGCGGCGGGCCGCTGCCGTCGATGCCGCACATCGCGATGAGCGTGCAGATGCTGCGCGAGCACGGTGTCGTCGTCGACGTCGACGACGCCGACCCCGGCGCCGCCACGTGGCGCGTCCACCCCGGCCCCGTCCGCGCGCTCGACCGGGAGGTCGAGCCCGACCTGTCCAACGCCGCACCGTTCCTGGCCGCGGCCCTGGTCACCGGGGGCCGGGTGACGGTCCCGTCCTGGCCGACGCGCACCACCCAGGCGGGCGATGCCCTGCGCGAGCTGCTCGCGGCCATGGGCGCCGAGGTCGTCCTCGACTCCGACGGCCTCACGGTCGACGGCACGGGCTCGATCGTCGGCCTCGACGCCGACCTGCACGACGTCGGCGAGCTCACGCCCGTGCTCGCGGTCGCCTGCGCCCTCGCGTCGTCGCCGTCGCGGCTGCGCGGCATCGGCCACCTGCGCGGCCACGAGACCGACCGTCTCGACGCGCTCGCGACCGAGCTCAACCGCCTCGGCGGCGATGTCGAGCAGACGCGCGACGAGCTGATCATTCGCCCGAAGCCCTTGCACGGCGGGCGTTTCGAGACCTACGACGACCACCGGATGGCCACGGCCGGCGCGGTTCTCGGGCTCGTCGTGCCCGGCGTCGAGGTCGTCGACGTCGCCACGACCGCGAAGACCCTCCCGCAGTTCGTCGCCCTCTGGGACTCGATGCTCGGGAGCACGGTCGCGTGACCTCGCGCCGCCGCGACCTCGACGAGGACGACGTCCGGGTCCGGCCCGGTCGCGGCAAGTCCCGCCCGCGCAGCAAGGAACGTCCCGCCCACGACGACGCGCACGAGGGCTTCGTCGTCGCGGTCGACCGCGGCCGCTTCACCTGTGCGATCGGCACGTTCGACGACCCCGGCATCGACGTCTACGCCGTGAAGGCGCGCGAGCTCGGTCGCAAGGGCGTCGTCGTGGGCGACCGCGTGGCGCTCGTCGGCGACCTCAGCGGCCGCCCCGACACGCTCGCCCGCGTCGTCCGCGTCGAGCCGCGCACGACCTCGCTGCGCCGGTCCGCCGACGACGACGACCCCGTCGAGCGCGTCGTCGTCGCCAACGCCGACCAGCTCGTCCTCGTCACGGCGCTCGCCGACCCCGAGCCCCGGCCGCGCATGATCGACCGCGTCCTCGTCGCGGCGTACGACGCCGGCATGGAGCCGCTGCTCGTCCTCACCAAGAGCGACCTGCACCCGCCCGACGACCTGCTCGAGCAGTACGGCGCCCTCGACGTGCGCTA
>JAKOVT010000327.1 GCA_029781935.1 Actinomycetes bacterium
GCTCGGTGCCACCCCGGAGATGCTCGTGCGCCGGCTCGCCGACACCGTCACCTCGCGGGTGCTCGCCGGCACCATGCGCAGGTCGTCCGACGCGACCTCCGACGCCTCGCTGGCCTCCGCGCTGCTCGACTCCGCCAAGGACCACGCCGAGCACGAGTACGCCGTGCAGTCGGTGGCGGCCGCGCTCGCGGCCCACTGCACGGATCTCGACGTGCCCGAGACCCCGCGCCTGCTGCGCCTCGCGAACGTCCAGCACCTCGCGACCGACGTCACGGGGGTGCTGGCCGACGGCGCACCCGTCCTGGCGCTCGCCGCGTCGCTGCACCCGACCGCGGCCGTCTGCGGCACCCCGACCGAGCGCGCCTTCGCGGTGATCCGCGAGCTCGAAGGCATGGACCGCGGCCGGTACGCCGGACCCGTCGGCTGGATCGACGCGCACGGCGACGGCGAGTTCGGCATCGCGCTGCGCTGCGCGACCGTCGAGGCCGACGACCGGCTGCGCCTCTACGCCGGGTGCGGCCTGGTGAGCGGCTCCGACCCCGAGCTGGAGCTCGCCGAGTCGCAGGCCAAGCTCGTCGCGATGCGCGACGCCCTCGAGTCGCCCTGAGGCACGCCCGCAGCGGCAACGCGATCGCGTGCCGCGTGGGCGGTGTGGTGCGATGACGCGATGGCCGACCTGACCGGTTCCGGGCTCGCGCTGCGGCCGAGCACCGACGACGACGTCCCCGCCCTCGCCGCGGTCGCGACGCGGCAGTTCCGCCGGTTCACCGGACGCGACGCCCCGTGGTCGGAGACCGGCCTGCGGCGGATGCGGACGGTGCCGGGCCGCGATCCCGGCCGCGACTTCCCGGTCGTGGTCCGCGACGGCGAGGTCGTCGGCTGGGGAGCGATGTTCGCCAACCCGCCCTACCTCGAGATCTTCTCGCCGCTGCACCTCGACCCCGACCTCGACGACGACGCGCTCGACCTCGCGCTGGATCTCCTGCTCGAGCACCTCGACGGGCTCGCGCTCGCCGCGATCGCCGGCGAGCCGCCGGACACGTCCCGGGTGCGCACCACGGAGGTCGTCGCCCAGGACGAGCGGCTGCGCTCGCGGCTCGAGGCGCGGGGGTTCGTCGTCGACCGCGACGAGTACGAGATGGCGATCGAGCTCGACGGCGTTCCGGATCCGCCGACGTGGCCGGAGGGGATCACCGTCGCGCAGGTCCGCGGCCCTGAGGACGTCGACGTGGTCGTCGCGCTGCTGGCGGAGTCGTTCGCAGAGCATCCCGGCGACCTGCCGTTCACCCCCGAGCTCATCACCCACGTGCTCTCGGGCGCCGACCTCCGCACGGCCGCCTCGGCGATCGCGCACGACGACGACGGCCCCGTCGGTCTCGTCGTGTGCCGCGACCGGCCGCAGGCGGGCTACGTCTGGGTGCTCGGCGTCCTGCCCCGCGCCCGGCGGCACCGGCTCGGCACGTCGCTGCTGCGCCACGCGTTCCACGGGTACGCCGCGGCCGGCACGCGGCTCGTGACGCTCGACGTCGACGGCGGCAACGACAGCGGCGCCCTCGCCGTCTACGAGCGCGCCGGCATGACCGTGCGCACGCGCAACCTCGTCCTCCAGCGCCCCTTCGGCCCCTGACCGCGGCCCCACGGACCGGCCAGTTCTCCGAACATGATCATGTTTCGAGAACTACGGGTGCCGTGGGGCCTCGTATGCCGCACCCGCCCCCGGTCGCCATCCGCGGCGCCCGACACGCACGTGACCACGGTCGGCCAGCACTCGCGGCTGGATCAGAGGTCGGCGAGAGCGGCGGTGACGTCGGACTGGACGTCGCGGAGCAGCTGGGCCTCCGCGTCGCGATCGCCCACCTTGGCGACGATCACGCGCACGCTGCCCGAGACCGTGGCGTCCTCGAGGGCGTCGACCAGACCCGTCACGTCCTGCACGACGACCACGCCGTCGACCGCTGCGGCCCGGGCCACGGCCGCGAGGTCGAGCCCGAGCGGCGTGCCGAAGACCCGCTCGAAGTGACGGCTGCTCGACTGCTCGAGCTGGCCGAAGATCCCGCCGCCGTCGTTGTCGACGACCACCAGGACGAGGTCCGGGCGCGGCTCGTCGTCGCCCACGAGCAGGCCGTTGTGGTCGTGCAGGAAGGCCAGGTCGCCGAGGAGGGCGTACGTCGTACCCCCCGTCACGCTGACGATCTCGGTCGCGCCGTCCTCGTCGACGTTGACCACGGTGCGGGTCGACTGGTGGGCGAGGGCGGCGCCCCACGCGGTCGACACCAACCCGTCGATGCCCGACGTGCCGCGGTTGCCGATCACCACCGGTGCGGAGTCGCTGTCGCGCACGCGGGCGAAGGCCTCGAGATGGCGCACCGGCCACGATGCCGCGGCGAGCAGCAGGGCGCTCGAGTCGAGGGCGTCCCAGAGGGTGCGGGCGACGTCCGGACCGGTGAGGCCGGTCGCGTCGTCGAGGCGCTTGGAGACCGCGGCTGCCGCGCGCGCGTCGGCGGCGAGCCAGGAGTCGAGCCACGAGTCGTCGTAGGCGTCGTACTCCGTCGGCGGCTCGGGCACCACCGAGACGAACACCGTCGCGTTGCGCGTCGGGTCAGGGCGGCGCACCGCCGCGCGCTCGTCGACGACGAGGAGCAGCGGAGCCTCGCGCACCATCCGCATGATCGACCGCGACAGGCCCGGAGTGCCGACGCAGACGACGATCTCGGGCCGGTGGTCGGCGTAGAACGCGGGATCGGCCAGCAGGAGCGGGCCGTGGGCGAGCGCGGTGTCGCCGCTGCGCGCGTTGCCGCTCGGCTCGGAGATCAGCGGCCAGCCGCAGGCCTCGGCGAGGGCGACCGCGGAGTCGCTGGACTCCACGTCGGCCACGTCGCCGACCACCACGATCCCGCGCGCCGGCACGATCTGCTCGACCTCGATCTCCGACCCTGGACCGGCCAGGAGGGAGAGGACCTCGTCGAGCGGCTGCGCCGCGGCCATGGTCAACCGGGCGTCGGCCGCCACCGGGAGCCGCTCGTCGCCTGCCGTGCCGAACGGCGCGAGCGCCAGCGGTTCGACCCACGAGTCGTCGTCGCCGTCGGGCACGAGCGGCTCGCGGAACGCGACGTTGAGGTGCACCGGACCCGGGTCGGTGGGCTCGGCGCTCACGGCGATCGCGCGCGAGACCACCGAGCGCCAGTAGCGCACCTGGCCGGGCCGCTCCTCGGCGACGGCGAGATCGTGCGACCAGCGGACCACGTCGCCGAAGAACCGCGCCTGGTCGATGGTCTGGTTGGCCCCGGTGTCGCGCAGCTCCGGCGGGCGGTCGGCCGTGAGGGCGATCAGCGGCACCCCGGCGTACGACGCCTCGACGAGTGCCGGCGCGAGGTTCGCGACGGCGGACCCGCTCGTGACCACGACCGCGACGGGCTGACGGCTCACCTTCGCCAGACCGAGCGCGACGAATCCCGCGCTGCGCTCGTCGACGCGCACGTGCAGCCGGAGGTCGCCGCGGTCCTCGGCGTCGGCGAGCGCGATCGCGAGCGCGGCGCTGCGGCTGCCGGGCGAGAGCACCACCTCGGTGACGCCACCGGACACGAGCTCGTCGACGACGACGCGCGCCATCGCGGTGGACGGGTTCACGAGCCCTCCCCCAGGATGGCGAGGCACCGTGCGAGGCGCTCTCGCCACCAGTCGGCGCGGTCGGCGGACAGCCGCGCCGCGGCGGACCGCAGCGCGTCTGTCTCGGGATCGCGGCGCACGACCGACAGTCTGCCGTCCTCGGGCAGCGTCGTCCTCCCGGTGAGGTCGGCGGCGAGCAGCCGGCCCGTGCCGAACCCGCACGCCAGCGGTTCCGCCGGTAGCGCCGCAGCGAGCGCCAGACCCGCGGACAGGCCCACGCTCGAGTCCATCGCGCCGCTCACCGTCACAGGCAGGCCGATCTCCTCCGCGATCCGCAGGGCGGCGGTCGCCCCGCCGAGCGGTGTCGCCTTGAGCACGAGGACGTCGGCCGCCTCGCGCACCCGACGCACGAGGTCGTCGTCGTGCGACGCCGCGAGCCGCACGCCCTCGTCGACCGCGATCCGCACGCCGGTCCGCGCCCGCACGGCGGCGAGCTCCTCGAGCGTGGCGCACGGCTGCTCGGCGTACTCGAGGCCGTCCGCGATGGAGTCGAGGACCTCGAGCCGCTCGACCGCCTCGTCGACCGACCAGGCACCGTTCGCGTCGATCCGGATGCGGCCCTCGTCGGCACCCGAGTCGTCCATCGCCGATCGCACCGCGGCCACGCGCGCGACGTCGTCGGTGAAGTCCTGGCCGCGCTCGGCGACCTTCACCTTCACGACGCTGCACCCGTCGTCGGCCACCGCCGTCGCGACGAGCGAGGCGACCTCCTCCGGGCCGAGCGCCGGCACGATCGCGTTGACGGCGACCGACGTGCGATGCGCGCGCGGCCATGCGCCGCGCGCCGCCTCGAGCGCGCCCCGCAGCCAGCGGGCGGCTGTGGCGTCGTCGTACTCGGGGAACGGGGCCCACTCGCCCCAGGTGGCGCCGACGCGGAGCAGCACCCCCTCCCGCAGCTCGGTGCCGCGGAAGCGCCGCGCCATCGGCAGCGCGAACGGGACCACCTCGTCGATCACGGAGCCATCGTGCCGGGTCGTCGCGGATCCCGCCGGACCGGGGCGGACCGCTGTCCGCCCCGGATCGCGAGCGCACTCAGCCCAGGCCGCTCACCAGCTGGCACCACAACGCCCTGACCCGGGCGAGCAGCGTGGGCGGCTCCTGGACCCCTGACGGATCCGGCTCCGGCGCCGCGTCGGTCGGCTCGTCGGTCGTGACCTCGTCGTCCACGGCACCTCCCACCGGCACGCCTGCTGCCCCGACCCTAGGCTCGATGCCGTGACGACGCAGGCCCGACGACCCGTGCGGCTGCTCGAGGTCGTGCCCGGGCCGGCCGGGGTCGCCGCCCTGATCGCCGCGCTGCCCGCCGCCCTCGCCGGCCACGGACCCGCCCTCGGGCTGGCACCGTCGGGCGACGCCGAGCACGCGCGCCGCTCGCGCGAGGCGGTGCTCGCGGGCGGCGCGGTCGTCGACGACGACGTCGCGGTGGTCGTGGCGACCAGTGGTTCCACCGGCGCACCGCGCGGCGTGATGCTGCCCGCCGCGTCCCTGCTCGCCTCCGCCAACGCTGCGCTCGAGCGGCTCGGCGGCCCGGGCGCGTGGACTCTGGCCCTCCCGGTCACCTCGGTCGGCGGTCTGCAGGTGGTGCTGCGCGCGCTGGTGGCCGATGTCGAGCCGCTCGTCCTCGGGTCGGTCGGCGGTGCCGGTCGGTTCGACCCCGCTGAGCTCGCGCGGCTCACGTGGCGGCTCGACCCGTCGCTGCCGGCGTACACGTCGCTCGTGCCGGCACAGGTCGCGCGCATGCTCGACGACCCGGGAGGGCTCGACGCGCTGCGCGCCTACGAGGCGGTCCTGCTCGGCGGAGCGCGCACGCCCGCTCCGATGCTCGAGCGGCTTCGTGCCGCGCAGGTCGCCGCCATCCCGACCTACGGCATGACCGAGACGAGTGGCGGCATGGTCTACGACGGCCGCCCGCTCGACCACGTGGGCGTGACCGTGCTCGATCCCGACGAGAACGGCGTCGGACGGCTCGCCCTCTCGGGCGCGACGCTGGCGCGCGGATACCTCGGCGACGAGGCGGCGACCCACGAGCGCTTCGTCGACGGCCGTCACCTCACCGGCGACCTCGGCCGGGTCCGCGACGGCGTCCTCGAGGTGATCGGGCGGCTCGACGACGTGGTGCAGGTCGGCGGCGTGAACGTCGCCGTCGCGGCGGTCGAGGACCTCCTGCTCGGCGCGTGCGACGACGCGTGCGTGCTCGCGTCGGACGACGAGCGCTGGGGCTCGCGATTGTCGGCGTACGTCGTCGGCGGGCCGTCCGACGAGGTGCTCGCCGCGCTCGTCTCCGACGCCCTCGGCCCTCCGGCCGTCCCCCGCACCTGGGCCAGGCTCGAGGCGATCCCCCATCTCCCCAACGGCAAGCCCGATCGCGACCGTCTCCGCGCGCTGGGCTGAACGGGTCGTTCCCCGCGACACCGGGCGACGGCGTCCCTACGCTCGCCGTCCTGGCGATCGGCGCGGCCACGGGGGCGGAGCGTCGGAGCCGCGACGCGCCCGGGGGTCCCGCGTGATCCGCTTCCTGCCCTACCTCGTCGAGCTCGCTCTGCTGGTGTTCTGCCTCATCGACTGCATCCAGACGCCGGCCCACCAGGTGCGCAACCTCGACAAGCCGATCTGGATCCTGCTCATCCTGCTGGTGCCGATCGTCGGTGGCATCGCCTGGCTCGTGGCCGGTCGTCCGGCTGGGTCGACGAGCAGCCCGCAGTGGCGGATGGGCAGCGGCTTCCCCGAGGACCAGCGCCCGCGCTCGACCCCGCGCCGCAACGAGGACGACCCCGCGTTCATGGCCGAGATGGCCCGCATCGATCGCGAGCACGAGCAGGCCCTCAAGAAGTGGGAGGCCAAGCTCGCGGCGCAGGAGGCCGAGCTCAAGAAGCGTCAGGACGGCACCGCGTCCTGACCCGGCACCCCCTGGCACCGCAGCCGCGCCGCACCCCGCCCTCGGGGCGCACGCGCCGGCCTGCTCCGGGCCTGAGAGGATCCCTCCTCGTGGCGACCTTCGGGCAGTGGGTGGAGGGGGCGCGGCCGCGCACGCTGCCCGCCGCGGTCGCACCCGTGATCGTCGGCACCGCCGCGGCCTACTACTACCTCGTCCACGTGCTCGACCTCCGCGGCTGGTTCGCCTACGCGCCGCTGACGGAGGCGGGCCCCGCGACCTCCGGGCCGGCACCGTTCGGAGTGCAGCTGTCCGGAGACCCGGCGACGTCCCTGGCGCTGGCCGACGGTCACGCCACCACCTCGTGGCTGCCGTTCGTGGTCCGGGCGCTGCTCGCGCTGGTGGTCGCGCTGGCGCTGCAGGTCGGCGTCAACTACTCCAACGACTACAGCGACGGCATCCGCGGCACCGACGAGGTGCGGGTGGGGCCGGTCCGGCTGGTCGGCCAGGGGCTCGCTCCCGCGCGGCAGGTGAAGCTCGCCGCGTTCGGCTGCTTCGGCGTCGCTGCGGTGGCGGGTCTGGTGCTGGTGCTGCTGACCCAGGCGTGGTGGCTCCTCCTGGTCGGGCTCGCGGCCATCGTGGCCGCGTGGTTCTACACCGGCGGCCCGCGCCCGTACGGGTACGCCGGGCTCGGCGAGCTGTTCGTCTTCGTGTTCTTCGGGCTCGTGGCGGTCGTCGGCAGCACCTACGTGCAGACCATCACGATCACGGCGACCTCTCTCGCCGGCGGCGTCGCCTGCGGTGCGCTCTCGGTGGCGATCCTGCTCGCGAACAACCTGCGCGACATCCCTACCGATCGGCTGCACGGCAAGCGCACGCTGGCCGTCCGTCTCGGCGACCGCGGCACGCGGATCGCCTACCTGCTCGCGGTGGCCGCACCGTTCGTCGTCACGGTCGCGATCGCGATCCCAGACCTGCCGTGGGCGCTGCTGGGCCTGGGCGCGCTGCCCTGGGCGGCAGGACCGGTGCGCGCCGTGCGCGGCGGCGCCGTCGGGCGCGACCTCATCCCCGTGCTGGCGGGCACGGGACGGCTCCTGCTCGTGTTCTCGGTCGCCCTCGGCCTCGGGCTCGTGGTGGCCGCGCGGACGTTCGCCTCCTGAGGGCTCAGGCGCGAGGGTCCTGCTGCTCGCCCGCCGGCCGCGTCTCCGCTGGCTGCGTCTGCGCCGGCTGTGTCCCCGCCGGCTGCGTCCCCGCCGGTTCCGACCGGTCGAGGTCGTCGTCGAGGTCGTCGTAGTCCTCCGCGCGGCTCGACGCGTCGATGCGGTCGTTCACCTTCTGCACGGCGTGCGTGATGCCGTAGGCCGCGCCCTCCCGGCTGTCCTTGAGTGCCACCATCGCGATGAAGCCCGAGACGAGGAAGGCGAACAGGATCAGCCAGATCCCGCGGACGCCGACGAGGTAGAGCGCACCGCCGACGACGAGCAGCAGGACGATCCGCTTGGCCGTGTAGAGCACGACGGGGTGCCGGCCGAACGAGGTGGCGGCCTGGTCCGGCGCGTCGGCTGCGGGATGCGCGACGCCGGCGAGCTGTTCGGCCTGCTCCCCCACGGCCGCCAGCGCGTCGCCGTCGGGCGGGATGGGGGCTGCGTTCGGCTCGTTCACGACGTCCACGGTACGTCGCGTTCCGCGACGGGGTCAGGCGGGGCTGTCGGGCGCGTCGCCGTGCTCGCGCTTCTGGCGCATCTTGCGCGACCACTCGTCATCGGCCAGCTTGCGCAGGAACGCGGGGTCGTCGTCGGGGGCGACCGGGCCGCGACGGGCGCGCGAGCGGGTGCGCGGAGCGGGTGCCGACGCCGCCGGGGCCTCGACCGGGACGCGCGCCGGGCGGCCGCCGAGCAGCCAGCCGACCGGACCGAGCACGGGGACGACCACCACGAGCACGACCCACAGCCACTTGGGCAGCGTCCTCGTCAGGGCGCTCGGCGTCAGGATGCAGTCGATGAAGGCGTAGAGGCTCAGGACGAGCACCGCACCGTAGAGCAGGACCCGCATGCCGTCACCTCCTCACCACGAGGGTACGTCGGCTCCGGCCGACGCGCTGCTCGTGGTCAGACTCCGCCGTAGGAGTGCAGGCCCGAGACCAGGATGTTGATGCCGATGAAGTTGAAGACGAAGCACCCGAACGCGACGAGGGCGATGTAGGCGGCCCTGCGCCCCTTCCAGCCGGCGGTCGCGCGGGCGTGGAGGTAGGCGGCGTAGGCGACCCACGTGATGAACGCCCACGTCTCCTTCGGGTCCCAGCCCCAGTAGCGGCCCCAGGCGTTCTCGGCCCACACCGCGCCGGCGATGATCGCGAAGGTCCACAGCGGGAAGAGGAACGCGTTGGTGCGGTAGGCCATCGAGTCCAGCTTGGCGGCCGCAGGCAGCCGCTTCGCGAATCCCGCCAGCCAGTAGGAGCGTCCGTCCGCGTGCCGCCGCTCGCCGGTGTCGGCGATCAGGAAGAGCACCGTGAACAGGGCACCGATGCAGAACGCAGCGCCGCAGATCATCGCGGCCGAGACGTGGATGAGCAGCCAGTAGGACTTCAGCGCGGGCACGAGCTGCGCGGCCTCGGTGTAGAAGACCGTCATCGCCAGGCCCAGCACCAGCAGCACCGACGTCGAGACGAAGATGCCGAGCCAGCGCAGGTCGCGCTTGATCGAGAGCAGGCAGAACAGGAGCGCGAGAACGAAGGCGGAGGCCATCGCGAACTCGCACATGTTGCCCCAGGGCGCGCGGCTGACCGAGAGACCGCGGAACAGCACGCCCAGGCCGAGCAGGATGGTGCCCAGCCACATGGTGGACATGCCGATGTTGCCCGCGCGCCGCCCCGGCGGGAGGGTGTCGTCGACCGCCGGGCCGCCCGTCGCCACCCTGGTCGCCACCGCGACGCCGCCGGCCTGCTCCGCCGCGTCGGTCGACGCCGACTCGGCGGGGAGCTCGTCGGTGCCGCGCAGCGCGGCGAACGACGCGGCGAAGGCGATCATGGAGACCGTGAAGGCGGCCATGGCGCCGTACACGAGGTAGTTGCTGTAGATCGCGAGCGTCTCGTTGACGGTCACGTGTCTCCTTCGGGTGCGGGGGTCCCGGACTCCGGCGGGTCGGCGGGGGCAGGCGTCGTGGTACGGGTGGTGCGGACGGTGCCGAGCGACGACGCGAGAGCGTCGACCTCCTCGGCCACGGTGGCGTGCTCGGTGCGGGTCAGGCCCGCGACCTCGACCACGGTAACCCCTGCCTCGGGAGCCGACACGCGGACCCACATCCTGCGGCGGCGGACGAGCAGCGAGAGCGCCAGACCGGACATGGCGAGCACCCCGGCCACCAGCGCCAGCTCCTTGCCGGGGTCGCGGGCGACGCTGAACGACGCCCACTGCTTGTAGCCGTCGAAGGACACCGTCGTGCCGCCGGGGAGCGTCCAGGTGGCGCCGGGTCGCAGGCCCTTGACGCCGACCTGGCGCATCGCGGCGGTGTCGAGCTTGTAGACCGACTGCGGCCGTCCGCTGTCGAGGCCGAGGTCGCCCGACCACGCGGTCAGGAAGAGGGCCGGATCGTCGGCCGCAGGGAACACCGAGCGCGCACCGTCGGCGTCGACGACGGCCGTGGGGAGGAAGACGCCCTGCAGGCCGAGCTGCGGCACGGTGTCGGGCACCTTCACGACGCCGGTCGACGTGAAGTAGCCGTCCTGCGGGAGGAAGACCACCGAGTCCTGGAAGACGACCTCGCCCTTCGGGTCCTTCACGGTGAAGGTGGGGGCGTATCCGTGACCGACGAGGAACACCTTGACGCCGTCGATCTCGAGCGGGTCGTTGACCTCGATGGTGGTCTTCTCCGGTGCGCTGCCGGGCGACCGCACCAGCGTGACGTCGGCCGAGAACTCGCGCGCCGCACCGTTCTGCTGGCCGCCGCGCTGGTAGCCCGCGGTGAACGCGTCGAGGGTGAAGCTGAACGGCGGCAGCGAGTCGTCGGAGTGGAACCGCCCCGGCGTGAAGGCGTCGAACTGGGCCCTGGTGTCGGCGAACGAGGATCCCTCTCGGACGATCACGGTGCCCTTGAAGCCGGTGAGGGAGCCGAGCGCGACACCGGCCAGGATCCCGATGAGGGCCACGTGGAAGAGCAGGTTGCCCGTCTCCCGCGCGTAGCCCTTCTCCGCCGAGACGGTCCCTGCGCTGCCGTCGTACGCCGTGACGTCGACCCGCCAGAACCGCGATCGCAGGTGCGCCCGAGCGGCCTCGAGGACCGACTGCGGGTCGTCGTCCGTATCGACGGTGCGGTGCTCGGGCAGCCGACCGAGGTTGCGCGGCGCGAGCGGGGGACGCGCGCGCAGCACCCGCGCGTGCGCGAGGGTCCGAGGCAGGACGCAGCCCACGAGCGACACGAACAGCAGCAGGTAGATCGCCGCGAACCACGGGGCGGCGAAGACGTCGAACAGGCCCAGCCGGTCGAAGATCCGGCCCTTCGTCGGGTCGTCGACGAGGTACTGCGTGACCTTCACCGGGTCCGTGCCGCGCTGCGGCAGCAGCGAACCGGGCACGGAGGCGAGGGCGAGCAGGAACAGGAGCACCAGGGCGGTGCGCATGCTGGTGAGGGTGCGCCAGGCCCAGCGCAGCCAGCCCCGCACGCCGAGACCGACCGACGCGTCGACCTCCGCGGGAGCGGTCGACATCCCGACCGTCTCGCTCGTGGGCGCGGTGTCGGGCCGCTGGTCCGACACGTCGGTCACAGCGGGACGCCCCAGCCGCTGGCCCAGGAGCGCAGCCCGGTGGTGAGGTCGTCCCACAGGCCGGTGACGAGCAGGACGCCGATCGCCACGAGCAGCGCGCCGCCGATCCGCATCACCAGCTGGCTGTGGCGGCGTACCCAGCCGACCGTGCCGAGCAGGCGCCGGTAGAGCAGGCCGACCACGATGAAGGGGAGGCCGAGGCCGAGGCAGTAGAAGAACGAGAGCAGGGCTCCCCGGGCGGCGCTCGCCTCGGTGAACGCGAGCGTCTGCACCGCGCCCAGGGTGGGGCCGATGCAGGGGGTCCAGCCCAGGCCGAACAGGATCCCGAGCATCGGTGCGCCCCACAGACCGATGGTGGGCATCCGATGGACGCGGAACTCGCGCTGCATGCCGGGCACGAGACCGAGGAACGCCAGGCCCAGCACGATGACGAGGACGCCGAGGACGCGCGTGATCGTCGCCTGGTACTCCAGCAGCGCCGACCCGAGGGCTCCGAAGAGGGCGCCGTAGGAGACGAAGACGATCGTGAAGCCGAGGACGAACAGCAGGGAGCCGAGCAGCACCCTGCCCTTGCGGCGCGCCACGGTCGGCGCGGTGACGGTGGCGACCGAGCCCGCGCCGGCAGCCGTCCCCGCCGCGGACCCGTCGGACGGGCTCGGGGCGGCGGCGCGCTCCTCCTCGCCGAGCAGCTCGGCACCGGACAGGCCCGTCACGAACGAGAGGTAGCCGGGCACGAGCGGCAGCACGCACGGCGACAGGAACGACACGACGCCGGCGGCGAAGGCGATGGGCGCGGCCAGCAGCAGCGAGCCGCTGGTGATCGTGTCGACGGCGCTCATGTCAGGCATTCTCCGCCAGGACCGGCTCGATCATGCCCAGGAGCCGGGAACGGTCGACGGCGTCGAGCGCGCGGGCCGCCACCCGACCCTCGCGGTCGAGCACGAGGGTCGTCGGGATGGCCGCCGGGGACATCTGGCCGCGGAAGGCCAGGACGAGGGAGTTGTCGCCGTCGTAGAGCGACGGGTAGGAGATCTGGAACCGCCGGGCGAACGCCTGCGCGTTGGCGATCGAGTCCTTGCCGCCCGAGACGATGCCGACGAACGCGACGCCCTTGTCCTTGGTCTGGCCGTAGACCGACTCGAGGGCGCCCGCCTCCTCACGGCACGGCGCGCACCACGAGGCCCAGAAGTTCACGACCACGACCTTGCCACGCAGGGTGGCGAGGTCGAGCTTCGCACCGTCCAGGGTCGTCCCCGCCACGGCCGGCGCAGCAGCACGCCGGCTCGGGTCGAGGATGATCGTCGACCCGTCGCCCGCCACGAAGCCGCTGGTGCCGTCGCCGCCACCGGTGCCGGCCGAGCTGCAGGCCGCCAGCACCAGCGCCAGCGCGGCCACGGCCGCGGAGAGGGCGGTACGGCGGATCACGCGGTCTCCCGTCGTCGAGGTCGTCATCGGGCGGACGTGCGGGGCGCGGCCGTGGTTCCGGCGCGGGGTCCCGCCTGCGTCACACCGTCAGGCGCCCTTGGCCTGCTGCGCCGACGCACCGGCCTGACGGATCAGGTCGGCCGAGGGCTCGGTGTAGACGATCGCCACGAGGCGGTCGTCGTCGAACGTGAGCGACGTCAGGCTGGCCAGGCCGCACTGGCGTCGTCGCGGGTCGTGCACGAACCGTCGGTGCTCGGCGTCGAGCCGCGCCACCCAGATCGGCAGCTGATGGCTGACCAGCACGGCCTCGTGGCCGCGCGCCTGCGTCCGCGCGGTCGAGACCGCCGCGCGCATCCGCGCCGCGATCTCGACGTAGGGCTCGCCCCAGCTCGGGGTGAAGGGGTTGTAGAGGTGGCGCCACGCCTTGGGGCTCTTCAGGACGCCGTCGCCCACGCCGACCCGCTGGCCCTCGAAGACGTTGCCCGCCTCGATGAGACGGTCGTCGGTGCCGATCTCGAGACCGTGGCGCCCGGCGATCGGGGCTGCGGTCTGCTGCGCACGCTCGAGCGGGGAGGCGGTGACGACGGTGACGTCGCGGTCTGCGAGCGCCTCGGCCGCGCGGTCCGCCATCTGCTCGCCGAGGGCCGAGAGACGGTAGCCGGGGATGCGCCCGTAGAGGACCTTCTCGGGGTTGTGGACCTCGCCGTGACGGAGCAGGTGGACGACCGTGCGGGTGCTCACGCGTACTCCTTCGCGACGTCCGGGTGCGCCTGCGCCGCGGCGCGGGCGGCGTAGGGCAGCGCCTCGGCCAGCCGGCCGAGCGCCTCGTCGTCGTGCGCGGCCGAGACGAACCAGGCCTCGTACGCGCTCGGCGGCAGGTAGACGCCGCGGTCGAGCATCGCATGGAAGAACGCGGCGTACCGCCACGCCTCCTGCGTGCGCGCCTGGTCGTAGTCGCGGGGAGCCTCGGGGCTGAAGAAGAACGAGAACAGGTTGCCCGCGGTCGCGTGGGCGTGCGCGACGCCCTCGGCCGTGAGGGCTTCCGACACCAGCCGGCCGACGGTGGCGGCGGTGGTGTCGAGGTGGGAGTAGACCTCGGGTGTGCAGTGCTGCAGGGTCGCGAGGCCGCAGGCCGCCGCGATCGGGTTCCCGGCCAGCGTGCCCGCCTGGTAGACCGGGCCGGCCGGCGCGAGGTGCGCCATCACGTCGGCCCGACCGCCGAACGCCGCGGCGGGCAGCCCGCCGCCCATGACCTTGCCGAAGGTGACGAGATCGGGCGTGAACGCCGCACCCGCGCGCGCCTCGAGCTCGAGCCAGCCCCCGCGCGCCACGCGGAAGCCGGTCATGACCTCGTCGATCACCAGCAGCGCGCCGTGCGCGTGCGCGATCCGGGCCAGCTCGGAGTTGAAGCCGTCGCGCGGGGCGACGACGCCCATGTTCGCGGCGGCGGCCTCGGTGATGACGACGGCGATGTCGTCGCCGTGCTCGGCGAACGCGGCCTCGACCGCGGCGACGTCGTTGTAGGGCAGCACGATCGTGTCGTGGGCCTGGGCGCCGGTGACGCCGGGGGTGTCGGGCAGGGCGAACGTCGCGATCCCCGAGCCCGCCGCGGCGAGCAGCGAGTCGACGTGCCCGTGGTAGCACCCGGCGAACTTCACGACCTTGCTGCGACCGGTGAACCCGCGTGCCAGCCGGATGGCCGACATGGTCGCCTCCGTGCCGCTGCTGACGAGGCGCACCTGGTCGACGGCGTCGACGCGCGACACGATCTCCTCCGCGAGCAGCACCTCGCCCTCGCCCGGTGTCCCGAACGAGAAGCCCTGCGACGCCTTCTCCCGCACGGTCTCCACGACCGCGGGGTGGGCGTGGCCGAGCACCATCGGGCCCCAGGAGCAGACCAGGTCGAGGTAGCGGCGGCCGTCGACGTCGGTGATCCAGGGACCGGCGCCCGCTGCCATGAACCGCGGCGTGCCCCCGACCGCGCGGAAGGCGCGCACCGGCGAGTTCACGCCTCCGGGCGTGACCTCGCGGCCGCGGGCGAAGAGCGCCTGCGACGCAGGGGCTGCGTCGTCGTACGGGGTGAGAACGGAGGTCACGCCTTCCCCTCGCTGATCCAGCGGCCGAGCTCGGCCGCCCAGTAGGTGAGCACGATGTCGGCGCCGGCCCGGTGGATCGACGTCACCGACTCGACGACCATGCGGTCGCGGTCGATCCAGCCGTGCGCCGCGGCCGCTTCGACCATGGAGTACTCGCCCGACACCTGGTACGCCGCGACCGGGACGTCGACGCTATCGGCGACCTCGCGCAGGACGTCGAGGTAGCCGCCCGCCGGCTTGACCATGACGAGGTCGGCGCCCTCCTCGACGTCGAGGCGCACCTCCCGCAGCGACTCGCGGCGGTTGGCCGGGTCCTGCTGGTAGGTGCGGCGGTCGCCCTGCAGCTGGGAGTCGACGGCCTCGCGGAACGGGCCGTACGCCGCCGATGCGTACTTCGCGGCGTAGGCGAGCACCGACACGTGCGACGCGGCGGCCTCGTC
>JAKOVT010000330.1 GCA_029781935.1 Actinomycetes bacterium
CCTCGGTCTCGCTCGACCCGCCGCTCGTGGCCTACCTCCCGACCACGTCGTCGTACACGTTCGGACTGCTGAGGGGCGCCGAGCGCTTCTGCATCAACGTGCTCTCGGCCGAGCAGGAGGACCTCTGCAGGAGGTTCGCCGGCCGCGGCGACGACAAGTGGGCGGGCGTGGGCTGGACGCCGTCACCCGGTGGTGCACCGGTCCTCGACGGTGCCGTGGCGTGGATCGAGTGCAGCACCGAGGCCATCACCGAGGCCGGCGACCACTACCTGGTCCTCGGACGGGTGCACGACCTCGGCGTGCTGAACCCGATGGCCCCGCTGCTGTTCTTCCAGGGCGGGTATGGCCGGTTCACGATGTCGTCGGTCGTCGCCGCGTCGTCACCGGATCTGGTGGCCTCGATCCGGCTCGCCGAGAAGGCGCGCGACGACATGGAGATGCTCGCCTCCCGCACCGGCGCCGCGGTCGACGTCGTGGCCGCGGTGGGGAGCGACCTGGTGTTCGTGGGCGCCGCCACCGGCGCCGACGTCGCCCCGAGCGTCCCCACCCTGGGCACCCGCATCCCCCTCATGGCCCCGCTCGGCGAGCAGTACGTCGCCTGGGCGGGAGAGCCGGCCGCGGAGCGCTGGATCCGGCGGGCGGGGGTGGCCGATCCCGAGGTCGCACAGGGGCTGCGCAGCCGGCACATGCTCGCTCGCGAGCGCGGCTGGTCGCTCTCGCGCCTCGATCCCGAGGAGGAGCTGGACTTCTACCAGACCCTGCGCGACTACACCGACAGCGAGCTCGTCCCGGCCCAGGAACGCGCGCTGCGCGACCGCATCGTGCAGTACTCGCGCAGCTACGAGCCGGTGCAGATCGATCCCTCGGCGGAGTACTGCGCGCACTCGCTGGTGGTGCCGGTGCTCGGCAAGGACAACAAGCCGCTGCTCAACATCCGGCTGGTGAACCTGCCGCGACCTGCCACGGGGGAGCAGGTGCTCGCCTGGGTCCTCGAGCTGCGCCGCTGCGCCGCGAGCGTCGCCTCCCGGCTGTCGGAGGATCCGCGCAGCCAGCGCCTGGGGCACGGCACGTCGACGCCCGGGTGGGGCTGAGCGCGCTCCGCCGTCGAGGCGTCATGGGCGGGCCTCCGTGCGTCCCCGCGTCACGCGCGGACGGACGTAGGCTACTTTCGAAAACTCGCATGCTACGGTGCGGGCATGGTACGCACGGCCGTGGCCGAGACCCTCGGGGCCGGGGTCTACGAGGAGCTGCGCTCCGACCTGCTCGGTGGTCGCTACGCCCCGGACCAGCGGCTGCGTCCGGGTGAGCTCGCTGCTCGGTTCGGCGTCGGGGCCGGAGTCGTGCGCGAGGCGCTGACCCGCCTGGCGGAGCAGCGGCTGCTCGTCGCGGAGCCCAACCGCGGCTACCGGGTGATGTCCATCGGCGCCGGCCAGATCCAGCAGCTCGTCGAGCTGCGCCGCGTGACGGAGTGCGCGGCGCTGCGCCTGGCGGTCGAGCGCGGCGACCTCGACTGGGAAGGACGCGTGCTCGCGGCGCACCACGCGCTCGCCGAGGTCGGGGAGCAGGCGGACGCCGAGGCGAAGACGCTGGCGCACAAGGGGTTCCATCTCGCGCTCGTGTCCGGCTGCGGCAACGACCGGTTGATCGACCTGTGCGAGGAGCTCTTCCTCGAGAGCGAGCTCTACCGTCGGTGGGCGGGTGCCGCCGCGCGCCGCTCCGGCGCTCACGACCTGCACGGCGAGGACCGCGCGGGAGAGCACCTCGCGCTGCGCAACGCGGCCCTCACGCGCGACGGCGACCTCCTCGTGGGGCTGCACGAGGCGCACCTGAGGAGGACCGCCGATCTCGCGCTGGCCTTCGCCGCAGAGCTCGGTGAGGGCCCGGCGGCGCCCTGACACAGCTGCCGGAGAGCAGCTCGCGAGCCTGGCGCTGTGCCGGTCAGCGGAACGCTCCCGCGGCGTCCTTGAACTTTCGAAAACAAGGTGGATGAATGGTCGCGACCCGATCCGGGCCACGACCGCCGAGCAGGAGAGAGATCCCGGGCGCATCGTCAGCTACGTCAGCAGCGGCACCCCGTCGTGGGGGTTCGTGGTCGGCGACCGCGTCGTCGACCACACCTCCGTCCCTGGCGCCGAGGCCGCCTCCGTGCGCGCGCTCATCGAGTCGGGGTCGCTGCCGGACGAGACGGCCGTGGCGTCGGCCAGCGCCGTCGCCGCCCTCGCCGATGTCGAGCTGCTGCCCCCCGTGGAGGCCGGCAAGGTCCTCTGCGCAGGGGTGAACTTCCCGACGCACCGCGAGGAGACGGGTCAGGCGCCGGAGAAGCCCGAGCACCCGGTGATCTTCGCGCGCTTCGCCGAGAGCCACGTCGGCCACGGCCACGACATCCGTCGACCGGCCGAGACCGAGAAGTTCGACTACGAGGGCGAGCTCGCCGTGATCATCGGCAGGCGCGCCTTCCGGGTCTCCGAGGAGGAGGCGCTCGACCACGTCTTCGGCTGGTCGGTCTACAACGACGGCAGCGTGCGCGACTGGCAGCGCCACAGCCCCCAGTGGATCCCCGGCAAGAACTTCTGGCAGTCGGGCGCCTTCGGGCCCGAGATCGTCACC